>CAZWJZ010000007.1:0-32829 GCA_964634665.1 uncultured bacterium
CTTTTTTTATCATTCGGATAAGACTGTTGCTTCTGTATTATTTTTTAAAGAACAGACGCTTGAAGGTATCCAAGCTCTAAATTGTTGAGCTGATAAGCATTAGGCATATACTTAAAACAGAACACTTCTTTAACACCCTCATCTCACCATCTAAACTTAGCTTAAAGCTAAGAACTAAGGAGAAAAATGACAACCGAAACGTTTAATGTTGGACCGCTAAGTGACTTTCCTGAAAACAGCATGAAAGCTGTTGAGATAAACGATCAAAGTATTCTGGTTATTCATCAAGATGGCAAAGTCTACGCCATGCCTAACGAATGCACCCACGCTAAGTTTCCTTTAGATGATGGTAGTTTGTTAGAAGGCAAAATAAAGTGCCAGTATCATGGTGCAACCTATAATTTAGAAACAGGTGCAGCAGGCTTTCCTGCGGTAAAGAAAATTAGGCTTTTTACAGCTAGCATTGAAGCAGACAATATCATTGTATCTTTACAAGAAACCTAAATAAGCTTCGGGCTGGTCTGTGAGGGTAGTTCGGGTAGATTTTTTGAGATTACACGAAATAAAACGATTGCATGGGAGTACATTAATCGCTTTATAGGCGCTAGTGCAGACGGTCGGCTTTATCGTTGGGTTTATAGGGCTTACAGATATGAGTAGTCTTTTGTTGATCTTGGTTACTTTGACTTAAATGCAGAGCACTATAAAGCACTTAATAGTAATGTTTTACCAAGATAATTCTAAATCGTATACAAATCCCACTTTTTAAAGCCTTACTGAGATATCATTAGAGTCTAAATAGTAACTTGTCACTATTCATTTTATAAGGAGACTCACTATGAGCAAATGTCCTATTACTGGCGCAGAGACTAAGCATGTAGCAGGTGGCGGCACTAGCAATAAAGACTGGTGGCCAAATCAACTAAACTTAAAAATTTTGCATCAGCACTCTTCCCTGACAAACCCTATGGACGACGACTTTGATTATGCGGAAGCCTTTAAAAGTCTTGATCTTGATGCTTTAAAGCAAGACCTTTACGACCTTATGACGGATTCACAAGACTGGTGGCCAGCTGATTATGGTCATTACGGTCCTTTCTTCATTCGTATGGCTTGGCATGCAGCGGGTACTTACCGTACAGGTGATGGGCGTGGTGGCGGTGGCACTGGCGCGCAACGTTTTGCACCTACAAATAGTTGGCCTGATAATGCCAATCTTGATAAAGCTCGTCGTTTATTGTGGCCTATTAAGCAAAAGTATGGCAAGAAGATTTCTTGGGCTGATCTTTTCATTCTGACGGGTAACTGCGCTTTAGAGTCTATGGGCTTTAAAACCTTTGGCTTTGGTGGCGGACGTGCTGATATTTGGGAGCCAGAAGAAGATATTTATTATGGTCCTGAAACAGAGTGGCTTGGTGACAAGCGCTACGCGGGTGATCGTGAGTTAGAAAGACCTTTAGCTGCTGTACAAATGGGCTTAATTTATGTAAACCCGGAGGGTCCGAACGGTAAGCCTGACCCGCTTGCTTCTGCACGTGACATTCGTGAGACCTTTGCTCGCATGGCAATGAATGACGAAGAAACCGTTGCCCTTACTGCTGGCGGGCATACCTTTGGTAAAACACACGGCGCAGCACCTGACTCTCATCTTGAAAGAGAACCAGAGGGTGCAGGCATTGAAATGCAAGGGCTCGGCTGGAAAAATAATTTTGAGAGTGGCAAAGGCGTTCATACCATTACTAGTGGTTTAGAAGGCCCTTGGACACCCAACCCAACCCAGTGGGATATGGGCTATTTTGATGTTTTGTTTGGTTATGAGTGGGAGTTAAGTAAAAGTCCAGCAGGTGCACAACAATGGATTGCTAAAGGCTTAGCCGAAAAAGATCATGCCCCTCAAGTAGATGGTTCAGATAAGGCTGTCCCTCTCATGATGACCACGGCTGATATGGCCATGCGCATGGACCCTGAATATGAAAAAATCTCACGTCGCTTTCATGCTAACCCAGATGAATTTGCAGACGCTTTCGCTCGAGCTTGGTTTAAACTAACACACCGCGATATGGGACCACGTGTTCGCTTTCTTGGTAAAGAAGTGCCTGCTGAAGAACTCATTTGGCAAGATCCTATTCCTGCTGTAACACATGACTTAATTGATGATGCGGATGTTGCTGCGTTAAAAGAAAAAATCTTAGCTTCAGGTTTAGCTAGTTCTGAGCTTATCTCAACAGCTTGGGCATCAGCATCTACTTACCGTGGTTCTGACATGCGTGGCGGTGCAAACGGTGCACGTATCCGCCTTGCACCTCAAAAAGATTGGGAAGTTAATCAACCTGAGCAGTTAGCTAAAATATTAACTAAGCTTGAAGGCATTCAGAGTGACTTTAATGCCGCGCAAACAGGCAACAAACAAGTCTCACTAGCTGATCTTATTGTAGTAGCAGGTAATGCAGCCGTAGAAGCAGCCGCTAAAAAAGCAGGTCATAATGTTGTTGTACCATTCACAGCAGGACGTGCTGACGCTTTCCAAGAACAAACTGATGTTGAAGCGTTTGCAGTACTCGAGCCTGCTGCTGATGGTTTTCGTAATTACTTAAAAACCAAATTTACCGTTTCTGCTGAAGCTTTGCTGGTTGATAAGGCGCAACTTTTAACGCTTACTGCACCTGAGTTGACTGTTCTTATGGGTGGTTTGCGTGTCTTGGGTGCAAATTATGATCAGGCTAAACATGGTGTGTTTACAGATCGTCCTGACGTGTTAAGTAATGACTTTTTTGTAAATCTACTTGATATGCGTACTGAGTGGCACGCCACTAGCGATGAAGCTGATGTTTTTGAAGGACGTGACCGCTCGAGTGGTGAGCTTAAATGGACAGGCACTCGAGTTGATTTGATTTTTGGTTCTAACTCGCAGCTTCGTGCTTTTGCTGAAGTCTATGCTTGTGCTGATTCAGAAGAAAAGTTTGTGTCTGACTTTGTTGCCGCTTGGACTAAAGTCATGAATCTTGATCGTTTCGATTTGACTTAAACTCTTTTTCTAAGCTTAAGAATTATCAAAAAATATAAGCCTCTCATTCGCTTAACAAATGAGAGGCTTTTTGAATCCTTCCTTACATCAATCCTGTTAAAGGCTAAAACCAGTTAGACTTATTTGCATGAGCAGACCTAGCCTAAATGATGACAAGCAAAGATGGCGCAGTTGGGCTAAGCAAAAACGCTTAGAGCTTCCTGAAACAACCGCTTTAGCCATCATAAATCATCTTAAAAACTGGCAAGACTACCAAAATGCTCAGCATATTCTGACTTACTTAGCTTTTGGCCCTGAGCTTTCACTAGAAGCCCTGCACAAGGGTTCAAGCAAAACTTTCTACACCACCCGCACGCAGTTCAAACCCACGCCTCAGCTAAGTGTTCATAGCTTAAACAGCAAACTCGAGCTACATCGTTTTGGCTACTGGCAGCCTATAAAAGAGGCAGCTAAGGTTGACTCAAACATCTTAGACATGGTGCTTGTTCCTGGTTTAGCTTTTGACGCTTCAGGAGCTCGCTTGGGCTACGGCATGGGTTTTTACGACAGGCTCTTAAGCACAGTTCACCAAAATACGCTTTTGGTAGCTATTACAAGCTCGAGTCTTGTGCTTGACGCTTTACCTCAAGAGGCTTTTGATATTAAGATGACGCATTTGGCTACCGAGCAGGGCATTACAGAGCTTTAGCGCTCAGCTGTCGTTAAAAGTCTGGCCTGTCCGTTGCTACCTTCTAGTTTTATTTGATGGGTTATGCGAACTTGTGAACCGTTAAAGACCTCACCAATCCCAATAATAGCAGGGAGTTTGGATTCAGGGATGCTTAGTTGCACTGTATTACCTTGAAGCATTACGTTTTGCTGGTACTCTTCACCCAAAAATACGACCAGCTCAGGACTCATTTCACCTTGAAAGTCAAGCTTAACCAGATACACAACTTGATTTTTAGAATAAGCAGCTACAGAGCTAAGCGTTAAGCCTTGCTTTGGCAAAAAAGCATCTGACTGATAGCTATTTGTGTTTAAATCTAGCCAGCCACCATCTTGAATAATATAGCCACCTCCAGTTTCAGCTAAAACACTGCCCTGCAGATACACTTTTTCTTTTTCTAAACTAAGAAGCGCAACTGAGTTATTACCAACCTGCAACATAATCGGCTGGCTTTGCTCTTGCCCATAACTAAAAATGGCTGTCACAGCTGAATTGGTCTGCGCATTAAAAACAATGTCATAAGCCAGCTGTGTTTGAACTGTTGTTTCTGCCTTAATAAGCTTAAAAGGCTGATATCCAAAAACCTGAACCACATAAGTAAAGCCTTGTGAATCAAGCGCTGTGCCAAAACCCACATGTGTATAGCTAGGCTCGAGTATGTTTGCTCTATGCCCCGGGCTATTCATCCAGCCTTCTGTGGTTGCTGTGGGAATATCTCCAGCAGGCATTTTGGCTATGTTCTCACCTGTAAATACAAGGGCTGAGCCTGCGTTCGCAACGCGCATGGCTGGGCTTGTATTCGTAGCTGTGGGTGACTGATGCGAAAAATAACTAAACATAACCATTTCACTGGCATGCGCCCTTGCAGCAAGCGCAAGCTGCTCGTCATACTCGAGTACTGCAAGTCCGTTTGATACTCGAGCTTGGTTGGTTTTTTGCAGTAATGCTGTTTCTAGGGGAACATTTGCGGGTAAAGCTTGGTAGCGTGCTTCTAGGCTTTGTGCATTTGTTAGGCTGCAAAGTAACAGTAGCAGGGTAAGTAGGCTTGGTTTTACTAGACTAGTTAAAGGTGCTGTGTTTCGTTTCATTAAGCGTAGTCTACCTAATCTTCTCATGAGTTCCCATGAATTAAGCTAAACTTATGGCTTCGTTTCGAGAACTGGTAATTCATTTTATTTGTGACATTCCTGAAGGCAAAGTTGCGACCTATGGACAAATTGCTGCGCTGGCTGGGTCACCGAGTGCTGCTAGGCAGGTGGGTTACATTTTGCATAGTGCTGAGTCGCTTAATTTACCTTGGCAGCGGGTGATTAATGCGCAGGGGGGGTTGTCTACTTTTAAGCTTGGTCATGGTGAACTGCAAAAAGCTTTGCTTGAAAAAGAGGGTATTCGTTTTACGGCAGATGACAGGGTTAATTTAGATAAATATCAGTGGCAGCCTGAACAACGTAATCAACAAGGTAATTTATTTTAACTATAGCAGCAAAGTGATGCACGCGCTACGAAACTTTTTTAGCTCTATTTTTATTTCTTAACTATCCCAATTTAAGCATAGCTAAGTTATGATGATGCCATGATTTATCCTTCTGAAATTGAGCTTTCTCAAGCGCTTGTACAAGCGTTTAGCCCTTCAGCTAAAGAGTCTCCTGCCACTACTGTTTTACTTTCCGCTTTTGAACAACTTGGCTTTGATGAGGTTAGTTTAGATGATGCGGGTAACGCCATAGGCATCTTTAGGCATGGTGCTGGCCCAGATATCATGCTAAATGGTCATCTTGATACCGTACCTTTAGGCAATCCAGATTTATGGTCTCAGCCTGCCCTTTCTGGCGCAATTGTAAACGGTGAACTCTGGGGTCGTGGCTCGGTAGATATGAAGTCAGCCCTTGCCTGCATGGCGTTTGCTGCTAAGGATGCCATTGATGCAGGCTTTCAAGGAACAGTTAGTGTGACAGGCGTAGTTCAAGAAGAAGTAGGTGGCGTGGGTGCGCGTCATCTAGGGCAAATCATGCAGCCAGATGTCATTATTTTAGGTGAACCCAGCAATCTTAATCTTATGCTTGGGCACCGAGGACGCATTGAAATAAACGTCACATTTCCTGGAACCATAGCGCACGCAGCCAAAAACGAATTAGGCAGAAATGCGCTTTACGAAGCAGCAGCTTTCTTAGAAAAAGTAAAACAGCTAGACTTACCCACAGGTGGCCCCTTAATAGGCTCGAGTCTTACGCCTACCTTTTTGCAGAGTCAGCCTGTTGGGGGTAGAAATGTTGTACCAGGTGAGGCTAATTTGATTATTGATTACCGTAACATTCCTGATGATGAACCTGAGCATATTATAGCTAAACTGCAGGCTTTAGCCCCTGAAGCTGTTTTTGAAGTGGCCACTGAAGTAGGTGTTACTGAAAATGGCAAAGTGAGTATGACTTACCCAAGCATTTCACCTGCTTATTTAGCACCGGGTGAAAATAGTTTTATTCAGCGTGCTCGCCCAGTCATCAAAGAAAGTTTAGCTGCTTTTAACGTAGCGTTTCATGAACGTTGCTGGTGGTTTGCTACCGATGCACCTTACTTAAGCACTCACGGTGCACCTGTCATTGGCTTTGGACCAGGTCTTGAAGACTTTGCTCACACCACTCAAGAACGCGTTCCTCTAAAGCATTTAGAAATAGCTCGAGCTGTTTATAAAGATTTGCTCTTAGCGTTTTCTGCTTAACGATAGGTATTCTGTTAGTTCCTTAGAGGCGTTCTTTAACGACTACAATAGCTTTATGAGTTTATTAAAAATAGGTTTACTATGAAGGGTGACAAAGTCCTTCTAAATGGCGATATCTGGGTCATTGTTGATGATGCTCCCGCTCATGAATTAGCAGAAATGGTTGCTGTTATTTTAGAAGAAGAAGGTTTTTTGGTACAAGTTAGAGGGGAAGGCATGAGTGATATTTTTACCGTTATGGGAACCTCTGGTTTGGGAACCACCTATGTGCTTGTTCCCGAAAAAGATGAGCAAAAAGCCTTAGATTTGATTGCTGAAACCGTCACTGATTATGAAGGTGATGATTTAGATAATCTTTTAGAGCAGTTAGCTTTAGAGGGAACAGCTGATACAGCGGCAGAAGACTCTGAAGAAGAGTAAGTTAGGGTAATACAAAGTAAAAAGGGAGGCAACTAAACTGCCTCCCTTTTTTAGTGACTAAACTTAATCAGCGCCCAAAGCTGGCTCTTGACCAGACTCGAGCCTTAAGGCAGCTAGAGCTGCATTTTCTACGAAGTTTTCTGCTTGCTCGTTTACGGTGTCGCCTTCTGCTTCTGGGTTGGGGGCAACTTTTAAGAAGTTAAGTTTGGCACTAGCCCAGTTGGCAATTAGGTCTTTAGCTTTAGGGCTTTCGGTTAGGTCTGCGTGGCGTTCTATCATAGTGTGGAGTAGTTCTTCGTCGACATCGTTGTTCAACCTTTGAACCGTAACCATGTCTTTATTAAGTCGGTTTTCAAAGTTCTTAAATTCGTCATAAATGTAGGCTATACCGCCACTCATGCCTGCGCCAAAGTTGCGTCCTGTTTCACCAAGTACCACGACAACGCCACCCGTCATGTATTCACAACCATGATCACCACAGCCTTCAACGACAGCTTTTGCACCTGAGTTTCTTACGCATAAGCGTTCCCCTGCACTGCCTGCTGCGTATAAGCTACCGCCGGTCGCGCCGTACATAACAGTGTTGCCTATAATGGTGTTTTCTTTAGCTACAAGATCAGAGAGTACTTCTGGCTTTATGACAATTTCCCCACCGTACATGCCTTTACCCACGTAATCTTGGGCTTCACCTTCTAGGGTAAGGCGTGTGCCACGGTTATTAAAAATACCAAAGCTTTGACCTGCTGTGCCTTTAAAGTTCAGGTGAATAGTATTGGCAGGCAGACCTGTAGCACCATGTTCTCTGGCTATTTCACCTGCTAAGCGTGCCCCTAATGACCTTTCTCTATTGCTAATACTGTAAGTCATGGTGTGCAGCTGGCATGTTTCAACTGCGTATTTGGCATCTAGCCAAATTTCTTCATCTAGTGGGTCATCATTAGGTCTTTCGTTGCGTGCTTGCTGTGAACGGCGTGCTTTACGTTTTTCTGGATCTGGGTCAAACAATATGCTGCTTAAATCAAGTTTAGCTGTTTTAGGTAACTGAACTTCACGTTCAGAGACCAAGTCAACCCGCCCTATAATGTCATCTAAGCGCTTAAAGCCCATTTCTGCCAAAATCATACGAACTTGTTGGGCCACATAAACCATAAAGTTAACAACATGTTCTGGCTTACCAGGGTATTTTTTACGCAAATCTTCTCTTTGAGTGGCAACACCAACTGGGCAGCTATTTAAGTGACACTGACGAATCATGGCGCAACCAGCAGCAACTAAGGCTGTCGTTCCAAATCCAAATTCTTCTGCGCCAAGTAAAGCAGCTATAATGACATCTCTACCCGTTTTCAGACCACCGTCTACCCTTAGCGTTACCCGACCACGCATATCATTGGCAACTAGGTTTTGTTGTGTTTCTGCTAAGCCCAATTCCCAAGGAATACCAGCATGTTTGATTGATGATAAAGGAGAGGCACCGGTACCGCCATCATTGCCTGAAATTTGAATATTATCAGCGTAGCCTTTAGCTACACCTGTGGCAATCGTACCCACACCTGAAGTAGCTACCAACTTGACACCTATTCGGGCATCCTTATTAACTCGTTTAAGGTCATAAATAAGCTGAGCCAAATCTTCAATAGAGTAAATATCATGGTGAGGTGGGGGTGAAATGAGGGTTACGCCTGGAACTGAGTGACGAATACGGGCAATTTCTTCACTTACTTTAAAACCAGGAATTTGACCCCCTTCACCTGGTTTTGCACCTTGAGCCATTTTTATTTCTAACTCACGTGCAGATACTAAGTATTCTGGAGTAACACCAAAACGACCTGAAGCAACTTGCTTAATCGCACTATTTGCCAAATCACCTTTTTTTGGGTACCACTCAGCGTAGCTGGCATCTGGCTGGTCCTCTTCGTAGCGTTTAAAGCGTACAGGGTCTTCGCCACCTTCTCCTGAATTACTCTTAGCACCAAGGCGGTTCATAGCTATTGCTAAGGTTTCATGGGCTTCTCTTGAGACTGAGCCGTGACTCATAGCTTGTGTTGTGAAGCGAGTTACGATAGCCTCTACAGGTTCAACATCTTCAAGTAGTAAAGATTTATCAGCCTTTTTGTATTGCAGTAAATCGCGTAGTGAGGCAATTTGTTCTTGATTTACAAGCTGACTATAATCTTCAAACGCTTCAAAGCTCTCAGTTCTAACAGCCTTATGTAAAGTTTTAAAGACAAGAGGGTTTAAAGCATGGTGCTCACCCGCTTTTCTAAAGCGGTAAATACCTCTATCTTGTAATTTTCCATCTTCACCATAAGCTTCTGCATGAAAGCGTAGTTGATCAATGGCAATGCTAACTAAGTTTGCACCACCCAAACGTGCTGGTGTACCTGTAAAGTAAGCTTCAATTACATCTCTATCAATCCCGATAGCCTCAAAAATCTGAGCACCCCGATAACTTGATAAGGCAGAAATACCCATTTTAGACATGATTTTAAGTAAGCCTTTTTCAACACCCTTAATGTAGTTCTTAACAGCCAAGTCAGGCGCAACCACATCATCTCTTCTAGACGCAGAAATCACATGGCGCGCCGTTGCAAAAGCAAGATAAGGATGAATTAACGCAGCACCATAACCAATAAGACAAGCATAATGATGATCTTCGCGGGGTTCACCTGTTTCAAGCACAATAGCCGTACGGGTTCGCTTACCCACACTCAGCAACCTATGATGAACAGCTGCCGTCGCCAAAAGCATAGGCATAGGCGCATACTCGAGCCCTACATCTCTGTCACTAAGGATAATAATGCCTGCACCTTCGTTAGCTGAGGCTTCTGCATCATTACAAAGTTGTGTAAGTGCTGCTTCTAGACCTTCTGGACCATTATCTACAGCAAAGCGTGCGGTGTGTTGCGCTACTTTAAAATGGTCTTGTTGTCTTAACCAAGCTAATTCTGCTTCATTTATTAAGGGTGATTTAAACTGCATAATGGCAGCGTCACGTTCATTTTCGCTAAGTATGCTTCCACGAGGCCCAACGTCAGTTTCTAGTGACATGACAAGGCGTTCACGAAGAGGGTCAATGGGTGGATTGGTTACTTGGGCAAAGCGTTGCTTAAAGTAACGATATAGCTGTTGTGGTAATTCAGATAAAACAGCTAAAGGTGTATCATCTCCCATTGATCCGATAGGCACTTGGCCATCAAAAGCCATGGGTTCAAAAATACGGTCATAATCTTCTGAACTGTAGCCAAAGGTTTTTTGGCTCCTTCTTAAGGCAACTTCATCCCATTCTCTGGTTGCTAATTCATCTTGCGGGACTTCTTTAGCCGTTACAAAGCAGTTTTCAATCCACTCGCGGTAAGGGCGACGGTTCGCGTAACGTGCTTTAATTTCGTCATTCTTTAAAATTTGCTGGGCTTCGGTATCAACCGCAATCATCGTGCCAGGGCCAAGGCGACCTTTTTCTATAATCTCTTCATCTAGCAAAGGCACCATACCAGCTTCTGACCCTACGACTACGGTGCCTTCTCGGCTTATCCAGTAGCGTTGCGGGCGCAGACCATTGCGGTCTAAAGCAGCTACGGCGTAACGCCCATCTGATAAGGCGATAGCAGCAGGGCCATCCCATGGTTCCATTAGCGTGCCGTGGTACTCGTAAAAGCCTCGTAAGTCAGGGTCAATATTTGACTCTTCGTAAGCTTCAGGGATAAGCATCATCATGGCGTGAAGCGGGTCACGGCCTGACATGACAAGCAGTTCTAAAGCGTTATCAAGTGCAGATGAATCACTACCCCGAGGTTCAATGATAGGCAAAAGATCATTAATATCGTTGCCCCATACCTCACTCTTTAATACATATTCACGAGCGCGCATAAAATTAACATTGCCTTGCAACGTGTTAATTTCTCCGTTATGCGCCAGAAAGCGAAACGGTTGCGCAAGTGACCAACGTGGCACCGTGTTGGTACTATAGCGCTGGTGAAATACTGAAATAGCCGTAGTGTAATCAGGGTCAGCCAAATCAGGGTAAAAACGCTGCAATTGGTTAGGTACCATGAGGCCCTTATAAACCGTAGTTCGGCTAGAAAAAGCAGGAATATAAAAAGTACCTAAATCTGCCCCACGTAACGCTCTTTCAATACGTTTACGCGTTAAATAAAGGAGTCGCTCAAAATCATCATCTATTAAGCCTACAGGGCGTTTGACAAAAAGTTGACGCAAAACAGGCAAGCGCTTTCTTGCCTGCTCACCAAGCACATTACCGTTTACAGGTACATCTCGCCACAGTAAATGAATCAGATCGCTGCTTTCAATTTGCTTATCTATAAGCGCATACATAGCTTCGTAATCAGCAGAATTTTCAATAAAGAAAACCCCAACACCAAGATCACGCTCATTTTCAAACTCAATACCCTGCTCAGCAAGAATACGTAAAAAAAGTTTGTGGGGTAACTGCGTTTGAACCCCTGCACCATCACCCGTTAAGCCATCCGCACTCACCGCACCCCTATGCTCCAAATTACAAAGTGCCGTAATAGCATGCTCGAGTGTCTTGTGGGTTTTTCTACCGTGGATGTCGGCGACAAAGCCAACACCACAAGCGTCACGCACATTTGGCCAAGCTAGGGTTTGGAAGTCAGAGTAGATGTTCTTCATGCAGGTTTTCCCTTTCTTTTTTGTTAAACCATTTCAGAATAAAAAGCTAATTTTTATTCGTTATTTTAGTTAGTTATACTGCCTAAATTTAATTTAGCGAACATAGCTTAAAGATTAAAGTAGCTCTTGCTACTCGAAGATTAAGCTCGCGAATCACGTTCTATGGGAAGTAAGTTTAGGTCTACCTCTGGACGGGCAGTGTTATAATTATACGTCGCCTGTGAAAAACGTGTCAAACCTTTACCCATCGACTAAATAAGCTTAGACAATTGCTCTTTTTAGATGAAACGTTATGCAAAATAAAGCATGATTTTTGAGACTTGTATGAGAACTAAAACCCAAATAGACGCTTATACAGTAACACCTTTTGGAAAAAGAGGCTGAGGTGCAATCTTATCTTTCCACAATTTATACTCTATAGCATCAATTAGGGCTTCATAAGACGCATTAATAATATCTGAACTTGCCCCCACTGTACCCCAAATATCTTTACCATCAGAGGTATCAACCAAAACCCGAACAACACTACCGGTACCCTTTTCAGGCCCCGTTAGTACCCGCACCTTATAATCAACCAGCTCGAGTTCATCAAGACTCGGGTAAAACCTGACAAGCGCTTTACGAAGCGCAATATCAAGCGCATTCACAGGTCCATCTCCATTAGCAGCCGTATGCTCAAAAACCCCTGCAACTTCAACCTTAATTGTTGCTTCTACCAAAGGCAGGTCATCATTATCTCGGCGTGTAATATTAATACTAAAGCCATGCAAAGTAAAAAACGGCTCGTACTCGCCACGCACTTTTAAACTCATAAGCTGGAAACTCGCCTCAGCACCCTCATAAGAATAACCACGATGCTCGAGTTCCTTCATACGGTCAACAATAGCTTTTACTTTGGGGTCTTTGGCATCAACCTCTTCGCCATACTCACCTGCTTTTGCTAGCACATTCGCACGACCAGATAAATCAGATAATAAGACCCGCCTATGATTACCAACCTTCTCAGGCTGTATATGTTCATAGGTATCTGGGTTTTTATTCACCGCTGATACATGCACGCCACCTTTATGCGCAAAGGCAGCATCACTCACATACGCAGCCCGAATATTAGGTTGCAAGTTAGCGCGTTCATCAACATAATGGCTTAATTCTCGTAGCTTAGCTAAATCTTGAGGTTGTTCAAAACCAAGTTTCAAACTAAGATTTGCAATAATGCTTATTAGGTTTGCATTTCCACAGCGCTCACCATAACCATTTATCGTTCCTTGAACATGCATAGCACCCGCCTGCACCCCCGCCAAGGCATTGGCAACGCCAAGCTCACAATCATTATGCGTGTGAACACCCACAGGAACAGTAAACTTAGACTTTACCTCTTCAACTCGCTCAGTAATAAAAGTAGGTAAAGACCCACCATTGGTGTCACAAAGCACCAAACGCTCAGCACCACCTTTTACAGCAGCCTCTAAGGTTTTTAAAGCATAGTCAGCATTAGCTTTATAGCCATCAAAAAAATGTTCTGCGTCATAAATAACCAGCTTACCCTTAGCCTTCAAATACGCCACTGAATCTTCAATCATGGCAAGATTTTGGTCTAATGTTGCATTAAGCGCTGTTGTCACATGCAAATCCCATGTTTTACCAAAAATCGTAACGACAGGCGTATTTGCCTCTAAAAGCGCCAAAATATTAGCATCATCTTCTGGTTTGCTATCACGATGCCGTGTTGAACCAAACGCAGCTAAACGCGCAAATACAAGCTTCTCACGCTTCATAAGCTCAAAAAACTGCATATCTTTCGGGTTAGAACCCGGCCAGCCACCCTCAATAAAATCAACCCCAAACGAATCAAGTCGCTTGGCAATCATCACTTTATCTTCAGCCGTTAAATTAAAATCAAGCCCCTGCGTACCATCACGCAGCGTTGTATCATAAATCTCAATAGTTGCCACAACACACCTCAATCAAAAGTCAAACCATACTCGAGCTTAGCTAAGATCTCTCGACTTGGTTTTTTTAAACCACTACGCATATGCATAACTTGCATTCGTTTTGCATTCATAAAATAGCTCAGTTTCACAAGCGTACCAAAGCCATCATGAAGCTCTAACCCCGAAATGACAAAGCCTGCCTTCAGTTTCGGAATAATAACCTGATTATTGCTGGCATTATGTGCACTTGTTATTGTCTGAAACCCTTGCTCACGAACAGTGTTTATAATGATGGGTAAAAGCGCTGTATAAATACCCTTATTTTGGTGTTCAGCTAAAACACCCGTCTTTATCATGGCATAAGCATTATTAGATTCTTGGGTTCCGGTTGACCAACCCACCACTTCATCATTTTTATAAATCACAAAATGATTAGCTATTAGATGCGGCTTTAGATTAGGTAGGGCATCAAGTTTTTCAATTTCTGCTTGAGAATAAGCGTAATCTCTAGCTCTGAGCGTAAAAGTATTAGCAAAAACTTTAGGGCGGTACTCAGCAAAAATAAGAAAAAACTCATCTGAATCCATCAGCTGATAGCTGTAATTTTGGATAAGTTGAGTTTTTTCTTTCATCGACTTAAGCCTTTAAGGCATATTCATGGTTATTTGATTCGCTGCATCTTTATTTCGTCCTATACCAGCAGCAAGTTTATTAAGCACATCAACGTAGGCTAAAACAGAAGCGTGAACAACATCTGTAGAAATAGCGCGACCATGCACTATTTGACCGTCACTATTCACTTTTATGCTCACCTCGCCAAGCGCATCTGTACCGCCACCAATTGCCTTAAGATCGTAAGACTCGAGCTTAAAGGGTATGGGGGTTAATTTGCCTAAAGCTTTAAAGCTAGCATCTACCGGCCCATCACCCAATGCAGTTTCTTCCATAATGCCTTCAGGCGTATTTAATCGAATGAGTGCTGAAGGAGTCATACCACCGGTACCTGACTGAAATTGCACATGCTCGAGTTTGTAGGTTTCTGCAACTTTGCTGGTTTCACTTTCTACTAAGGCGAGTAGGTCTTCGTTGGTTATCGATTGTTTTGCGTCTGCTAGGTCTTTGAATTGTTTGAATAAATCATTTAGTTTGTCTTTGTCAAATTCTGTGTAGCCGAGTTCTGCGAGGCGGTTTCTGAAGGCGTTTCGTCCTGAGTGTTTACCCATTACGAGAATGCCTGCTTCGCGACCTACAAGTTCGGCGTTCATTATTTCGTAGGTCTCTTTGTTTTTGAGTACGCCATCTTGGTGTATGCCTGCTTCGTGCGCAAAGGCGTTATCTCCAACAATGGCTTTATTGGGGGGTACATTCATGCCGGTGTGGCGTTGAACTAAGCGTGATACATAGTAGAGTTCTCGTGTGTTTATACCAATTTCGTGCCCATAGTGGTCTTTGCGTGTGTAGAGCGCCATGACGCATTCTTCTAACGAAGTATTGCCCGCACGTTCGCCTATGCCGTTGATGGTGCATTCAATTTGGGTTGCACCGTTTTCAACCGCAGCTAAGCTGTTTGCAACGGCCATACCTAAGTCATCATGACAGTGCGTAGAGATTGCTATGCTGTGTGATTCAGGCACATTCGTATAAATATTTCTTATGAGCTGACCGTAATCTTGAGGGGTTCCGTAACCTGTTGTATCAGGAATATTAATAGTGGTTGCGCCCGCTGCAATGGCCGCACGAACAAGCTGATAAACAAATTCTGGGTCTGCTCGCATGCAATCTTGCGCACTAAACTCAACATCATCGGTAAATTGTTTTGAATAGCGTACCATTTCATCAGAAAGCTCTAAGACTTGTTCTCTACTTTGCTTGAGCATGTACTTCAAATGCACATCAGATGCACTTGTGAAGGTGTGAATGCGTGCTTTTTCAGCAGGTTCTATGGCTTTTGCTGCGCGTTCTATATCTAGTTTGTGCGTTCTGGCTAGACCACATATTACGGGTCCTTTGACTTCTTTTGCGATTCGGTTCACGCAGTCAAAATCGCCATCACTGGCAATAGGAAAGCCTGCTTCTATTATGTCTACACCTAGTCTTGCTAATGCCTGTGCAATTTCAAGTTTTTGAATAGTGTTTAAAGCCACACCGGGTGATTGCTCGCCGTCTCTTAAGGTTGTATCAAATATTTTTATGTATGCCATTAAGCGTCCTCTGTTTCTCTTAGAACTTAAAAATGAGTAAATGAGTACTTAGTAAATTCGGTATTCCTAAGATAGTCGGAGGTTATTGGTCAGCCGCCGAACATCGGCATCTGGGCAACACTGATTAATAACTTGGTCAAAGGTCAAACCTAAAGACTCGAGTTTCAAAATTACTTGAAGCTTTAAGTGTAGGCTTTGACCTTTGATGTTGTTCATGATTTTTAACCTTTTGGCCTTAGCCAGATATAAAGGGCATCATTTTGCGTAAACGACGACCTGTTACGCCTAATTGATGGTTAGCTGTATTTTTACGTCCTGCTATCAGGCGGGGTTGACCGGTTAGGTTTTCAGCTAAGAAGTCTTTTGCAAAGGTGCCATCTTGAATTTCAAGTAGAATTTTTTTCATTTCTTTTTTGGTTTCTTCGGTAATAATTCTTGTGCCTGTTTTGTAATCGCCGTATTCAGCCGTGTTACTTATTGAGTAGCGCATTCTTTCCATGCCGCCTTCATAAATGAGGTCAACAATAAGCTTCATTTCGTGAAGACACTCAAAGTAAGCAATTTCTGGGTCGTAGCCTGCTTCGGTTAGGGTTTCAAAGCCTGCTTGCATGAGTGCTGTTACGCCGCCACAAAGTACGGCTTGCTCTCCAAATAAATCAGTTTCGGTTTCTTCTTTGAAGCTTGTTTCTAAAATGCCTGCTCTGGCACCACCAATAGCTTTTGCATAGGCTAGTGCTTTGTCTTTGGCTTCGCCTGTGGCATCTTGGTAAATGGCCATTAGGCAAGGTACACCGCCACCTTCTGTGTAAACACGGCGTACTAGGTGACCTGGGCCTTTTGGCGCAATCATAAATACGTCTACGTCTTCTTGAGGTGTTACTTGTCCGAAATGAATGTTAAAGCCGTGTGCAAATAAAACTGAGTTGCCTGCTTCTAGGTTGGGTGCAATTTCTTCTTTGTAGACGCGTCCTTGTATTTCGTCTGGTAAAAGAATCATGACCAAATCACCAGCTTTAGCTGCTTCTGCCACGGTCATTACTTTTAGGCCTTCTTTTTCTGCGTGTGCTCTACTTGATGAGTCAGGGCGTAAACCTACAATAACGTTCATGCCTGATTCTTTTGCGTTTAGTGCGTGGGCATGACCTTGTGAACCAAAGCCAATCACTGCAATGGTTTTGCCTTCTAAGTGTGCTAAGTTTGCGTCGCTATCGTAATAAATGTTTGCCATAAGTTTGTTTTTACTCCTAGAAAATTTTTTGCCTTTTATGTTTTAACCCATTTAAGTGCTTAGTGAAAAGTCCTTAAGGTCATAAACGTAACTCTTTATTACTTTTTTTGCCTCATTTAGGCAGCTTTGGCTGCTTGAGCCTTCTTAACTTTAGGATCTTCTGCACTTCTTGTTAAGGCTACACGTCCTGTACGAATCAGTTCAACAATACCGTAAGGGCGCATTTGATCTATAAAAGCACGCATCTTACCTTCATCACCCGTGAGTTCAAAAATAAGCGCATCAGCATGAACATCTACAATGCGAGCCCTAAAATCTTGAGCTATTTGTCTTATTTCAGTCCGCTCTTCGGTTGAGCCAATGCATACTTTTATAAGCATAAGTTCACGATCAACATAGGTCGCTTCAGAATGATCAATGACTTTAAGTACATTAATAATTTTTTGAAGTTGTTTTTCAACCTGCTCTATGGTGCCTTCTTCGCCATTGACCACAAAAGTGGTTCTTGATATGCCTGGTATTTCGGTTTCGGCAACCGAGAGTGACTCAATGTTAAAACCACGCCTTGCAAATAAACTTGCAATTCGAACAAGCACACCCGGACGGTCCCTTACCGTCAAACTCAGCACATGCTTTTGATAGCGACTCATACCAATTCCGTTTCATAAATATCTGATTCATAGTCATGTTCGGGTTCTTGGTCACCAATAATCATATCTTGCACACCTGCACCCGTAGGAACCATCGGAAAGACTTTTTCAGACGCATAGACCATAAAGTTAAGCAAGACAGGTTTACGCTTAGCAATAGCCTCAGTAATATGCTTTTTAGCTTCTGCTTGCGTATAAATATTGTGACCTTCAATACCGTAAGCTTCAGCAAGTTTGGCAAAATCAGGGTTAGAGTCAGCTAGATAAACTTCACTAAACCGCTCATCATGAAACATCTCTTGCCACTGGCGCACCATGCCTAAAACCCCATTATTGGTAATCGCAATAATAACAGGAAGTTGATGTTTAAAAAGCGTAGCAAGTTCTTGAATATTCATTTGAATGCTACCATCACCTGCAACACAAACAACCAGCTCATCTGGCCTTGCAAATGAAGCACCAATGGCTGCAGGTAAACCAAAGCCCATTGTGCCTAACCCACCCGAAGAAATCCAAGTTCTTGGCTTATGGGTTGGAAAAAGGCGCGCTGCAAACATTTGATGTTGGCCCACCTCAGTCGTAACCACACAATTACCCCCAGTAGCCTCATAAAGCATATTGATTACTTCTTGTGAGCCAAGCGTTTCTTCGTCTTTCTTAAAGCGCTCAGGATAATTCGTTTTCCATTCATTCAGCTGCGCCCACCAGCCATCAAGCTCGAGTTTTTCTAGTTCGTTTTCGAGTCTGGGTAAGACGTCTCTTAAGTCCCCTACTACGGGTACGTGGGCTTCTACTAATTTTGATATTTCGGCTGGGTCTACATCTATGTGTACAATTTTGGCTTGCTTTGCAAAGGTACTTACTTTGCCTGTTACGCGGTCGTCAAAACGTATGCCTGCAGCAATGATTAGATCGCAGTTAGGTATGGCTTTGTTTGCAGTTACGGTGCCGTGCATACCTGGCATGCCTAAACAGTTTTTGTTTGCTGCTGGAAATGCGCCTATGCCCATAAGGGTGGTTATGACAGGTAGGTTTGTTTTGTCTACAAAGGAGCAAACTTCATCGCTTGCGACTTGGGAACCACCACCAACAATAAGTATAGGTCGTTTGGCTTCTTTAATTGCTTCAGCAGCTTTTTTGATTTGCCCACTATGGCCTTTTAGCGTTGGCTTGTAGCCCGGCAAGTCCATCTCAGTATCAAAATCACCTGTAAACTCAGCAAGTTGAATGTCTTTAGGAATATCTATGAGTACAGGTCCTGGTCTGCCTGTAGAAGCAATATAAAAAGCTTCTTTAACAACTCTAGGAATATCGTTTACATTTTTAACAAGGTAATTATGCTTGGTGACAGGTCCTGTAATACCGTAAACATCGGCTTCTTGAAAAGCGTCTGTACCAATTAGGCTTAGCGGTACATTGCCTGTTATGGCAACAATAGCTGAGCTGTCCATATGTGCTGTAGCTAAGCCTGTTACGAGGTTGGTGGCACCCGGTCCACTGGTTGCTAGACAAACGCCTACTTTTCCACTTGCTCGATAAAATGCGTCAGCCATATGAGCGCCTGCTTGCTCATGACGTACCAAAACGTGCTTTATGGGTGAGTCATAGAGTGCGTCATAAAGCGGCATAATGGCACCCCCTGGGTGACCAAACATGACTGTAACCCCTTCGCGCTCGAGGGCTTTCAAGATGGTTTCTGAACCTGTCATACAGTTCCCTTCTTTTTATAGCGAGTTGCGTTTTAATAATGATTGAGCTATAAAAAAAACCCGCCATTGTGTGGGCGGGCGGAGTTTGTCTTTAATTTGGTTTAGTTAAGACACAACACCCTGAAATCCTAGCAGGACCACTAGAACAATCAGCACGCTGTTAATAACTACCTTCACGGCGGTGAGTATACGAAGTTATGTTATAGCGTGTCAAGTTTTTAAGCCATAATTTGTGTTGCTTTGTTTTAATCTATCTAGATTTTGCAGAGCAATTTGGTATTTTTTAGCCTTTTTATGTCTAAAATACCCTTTTTACGACTTAGCGTTGGCTTGGTTATGAGAATTTTTATCTAAAGCCTAGCCTTTTGTATGTTAAACCTTATATAGTATAGAGTAGAGACTGTCAGAAATGACAGGGAGGATTCGTCATGGAAACGTTACGTGTGTCTGGAAGTTCGCGGCCAAACTCTGTTGCAGGAGCAGTTGCTGCTTTACTTCGTTCAGAAAATGAAGTAGAAGTCCAAGCAATTGGGCCTCATGCAATCAATCAGGCTGTTAAAGCCATTGCAATAGCTCGCAGTTATATTGAAGCAGATGAGTTTGACTTAACAACACAACCTTCTTTTGTGAAGCTCGAGCTTCATGATGAGGAGCGTACTGCGGTTAGGTTTTCGGTTAAGCGTGTTGAGAAAGGTTTTTTCTAAAGCTAGTCTAAGCATTAGATTTATGCACTTTGGGGTCTTTTGATATATTAGATGACTAAAGCTTCCGTTATCTAACTAACATAATTTTCTCATAAAATGTGAGTATATTTGTATCAGGTTTGAGCGCCCCATCTGGTGTTCTTTTCATAACTACTAACGCTACTAATGAAAGGTGAAAACTTTTAAAATGGGTGGATATTACTTAATAGCAATCGTGTCTTTTGTTGTTTCAATGGGCATTCAAGCATGGTTGAAAAACACATATCACAAATGGATGAAAGTTCGTAACACCTCTGGCTTAACTGGTGCAGAAGTAGCTCGAGCCATTCTTAATGAGCATGGCCTGCATGATGTAAGAGTTGAGCCTGTTAAAGGCATGCTTAGCGATCATTATGACCCGCGCTCTCGCACCGTTCGTCTATCTGAAGGTAACTATGATAAGGCAAACGTTGCAGGCATGGCCGTTGCTGCTCACGAGGTAGGTCACGCTATTCAACATGCCAAAGCGTATGGCCCTTTAAAAATAAGACACAGCATATTACCTGTTGCCAATATAGGCTCACAATTTGGCCCTATGGCAGCTATGTTTGGTCTTATTCTTGGCTTTAGTGGCTTATTACAAATTGGTATTATTCTCTTTTCAGCTGCGGTACTTTTTCAAGTTGTTACGCTACCTGTAGAATTTGATGCTAGCCGCAGGGCACTTGTAGAACTTAAGAAGCTTGGCTTAGCTACGAATGAAGACAGTGGTGGCGCAAAAAGTGTGTTAAACGCAGCTGCTATGACCTATGTAGCCGCTGCTGCAACCTCAATAGCAACTCTTGTTTACTTTATATTAGCAAGCAGAAGATAAATTCATTAGCACTGCCCGACAAACAGCCTTAGCTATAGTACGCCGCGTTCTTCGCGGCGCTTTTCTTGCTCCTAGCCTTTCCCAAGAATTAAACAACAGTGATTTAAGCAAACAAGACAAAGCTTTTGTAACAGACCTATGCTACGGAACTTTAAGAAACCTAAAATTCTTAGACGCCTGCCTTGAACCTAAATTAAAAAACCCAAGCAAACTACCTGAAGATATCTTAACCACGCTAAGGCTAGGTAGCTATGAGCGCTTGCTACGCCAAACCCCCATACATGCTGTCTTAAACGAATGGGTTGAACTAAGCAAAAAGAAAAACAAAAAGCTAAGCGGCTTAGTCAACGCAGTCTTAAGACGCGTAGAACTCGAGCCTAATCTTGAGCCAGCTACACGCTACAGCTTGCCTGACTGGCTTTATGAAGATTGGCTCGAGCTTTTTGATAAACAGAGCCTAGCTATTGCTAAAGCCATGAATGAGCCTGAACCCTTATGGATTTATGCTTATAGCTCAGCAGCGCAAGCAAGCCTAATTGAAGACGGCTGTAAAGTTAATGATGGACCCCTAGCTAAGACCTTTGCCATCCAATCAGACACAAGCCTAGCTAATCTAAGTGCCTTTAAAAACGGCTTTATTGGCGCTCAAAACCCAAGCTCGAGCCTAGCAGCATCTTTACTAGACATAAAACCCGATGACCTTATCTTAGATTTAGCAAGTGGTAACGGCATTAAAAGTGCTCAGTTTTTAGCTTTAGGTGCGACCGTAACAAGCATTGAACTTAACCCCTCAAAAGTAAAACGCGCTCAAGCAAACCTTAAACGACTCAACCTAACAAGCCAACACATCATTCATGATTTACGCAGCAAACCAGATTTACAAGCTTGCAACAAAGTTATTTTAGATGCACCCTGCTCAGGTACAGGTACTTTAAGAGGGCATCCTGAAATCAAATTGCGTTTAAGTCAAGAAGACGTAACTAAGTTAGCTAAGCTGCAAAGCGAACTGCTTGAAACCGCGTGGCAACTCACCGCGCAAGGTGGAAGCCTCATTTACGCCATATGCGCCTTAACTAAAGCAGAAAGCATCGATGTTATAAAAACATTTTTAGATACACACACAAATGCAACACTCGAGCCACTCAACATTCCCTTACCTCACGTGGAAACAGAGTTTGGTTCTTTTGTTTTACCTTTAGATGGTTTAGATGGCTTTTTCTATAGTAAACTCTCAAAAGCTAAAAATTGAAAGGACCCTCATGCAAACCCTAAAACTCGCTCTTATTACCGATATTCACCATGGGCCCTCTGAGCACGGCAAACAAGGTGATCAGGCTTTATCGCTGCTTGAAGATTTTGTAACAGCAAGCAACCTTTACAAGCCTGACTTGGTCATTGACTTGGGTGACCGCATAAGTGATATCGATAAAGATGGAGACTTTGCACTCGAGCAAGAAGTCATAAGCATTTTTAATAAGCTGGATGCCCCTCATATTCATTTGTTAGGTAATCATGATCTTGAGCATTTAAGCCGTCAAGATAACGAAGTTGCACTTGGTTTAAGTGTTGCAAGTCAAAGCCTAGATTTAAAAGAGCATCATCTTGTCTTCTGGCAACCTGACGCAGTCTTCCCAAAGTTTATAGCAACTCAAGAGCAACTAAGCTGGTTAAAGAATGACCTTGCTGCTACTACCTTACCGAGCATCATCTTTACACACGCCCCCTTTAGTGATGGTGCCATGAACAGCCACTATTACTTTCAAAATGCCCCGAGAAGCCACGCAGGCTACCAGAATTCGCAAGCGATAAGAGAAATCATTAATGAAAATGCAAATGTAACAGCTTGCCTCTCAGGTCATGTGCATTGGAACAGCCTCAATACTATTAATGGCACGCACTACCTAAGCCTGCAATCTTTAACTGAAAGCTTCACCACTCAAGGCCAAGCTGCCCAAAGCTGGGCATGGCTTGAGCTGTCAGATAAGTTACACCTTACAGTAGTTGGTAATGACCCTTTTGAAATGATACTTCCTAAAAAAGTAGCAGGAACGCATTGGCGGGCAGCCCTACCCTTTGAAGGCTAAATCAACTACAACTATTAAATCTAGGAATAGCAGCACGACCAGCAGCGTCACCACCAAAACGCTCGAGTCCGCCTAAAGACAGCAAGTACATGCCTTTTCCTTGGGGTGCGTAGACCGTTATGCCGTAGGTGCCTGCGCTCAGGGTTTCTTTGTACGCAGCACCTTTAAAACCTCTCAAACCATGACCTTGATAGACTTGCCAGGTACCGTCAACAACTTGACTTTCAAAATTACTAAGCGTTACAAAAGGTGTAACTGTTTGTTTGCCTTCACGCATAATCCAGAGTTCTGGTAAGAAAGCTTCTTCGCAGGCACCCCCTTTAAAGACCGAAACATCTAAAATAAAATTATCAGGAACTGTAAGAATAAAATGCGCTGTATTTTCACTACTAAGCTCTCCAAAAATAGCTTTAGAAACCTCCACCTCATCAATTACAAAAGGACTAAGCGGCGTACTCGAGCCTTCATTCCAGATAGGCTGATGTGCTAAAGCAATAGAATGAATAACTAAAACCACGAATAAACTGAAGAGAAAGCTTTGTTGTATTTTCATCTTGGTTTCTGTTATAGCCTATGTTGCGCGTCACAGATTTGTTTTTAGCTTTCAGTTGGCAATTGTTTTAAGTCATGAGATACTGTTGTTTATGTCGATTCAGCAATTAAGTGAGCACGTTTTTTACATGGCAGGGGGTGTCAATTGTGTCATCCTTAAAAAAGATACTGACGCTGTTTTGATTGATACAGGTCAAGACAAAAACTATGGTCGTGACTTACGTAAAGCTTGTGACTCTTTAGGTGTTACACCCAAAGCTATCATTAACACACATTCACATGCTGATCATTATGGTGGCAATGATTATTTACTAAGACAGTTTGATGTTCCTGTTTATGCGCCTGCGTTTGAAGCAAGCATTATGGCATCACCTTATTTAGAGCCTGTTTATTTATTTAATGGTGCGAAGCCGCTAAGCGAACTCATGAGTAAATGGCTTTTAGCTAAAGCTTCAAAAGTAGATTACGCGCTTACAGCAGGTAACTTAAATCTGATTGGCTTAGAGCTACAAGTTATCGATACTTCAGGTCATGCTCACTGTCAAATGAGTCTTATTTGTGATGATGTTTTAATAGCCGCTGACGCTCTGTTTGGCAAAAACGTTTTAGATAAATACCCTCTCCCCTTTGGTCAAGATGTAAAACGACAAATTGAAAGCATGAACTCTTTAGCAGCTTTAGACGTTGCTTGGGTCTTGCCTGGTCATGGTGAGCCAAGTCAAAACTTAAAGCAAATGGCAGCTGATAATCTTTTGGTTATAGAAAACGCTGCAACTATCATTTTAGATAAGTGCCAAAGTTCTACGACAGAAGAAGTTTTAGCAGCAAGCTGTCATGCACTAAACATCAGCATGAACGACATTCCTCGCTACTACTTAAATTTATGCGTCATAAGTGCTTACCTCAGTTACCTACGAGAAGAAAACAAAGTAGGTACCGAGCTTAACGGCAATCGTTTGCTTTGGTCTAAGCAATAGCACACCTTTCCACTTTTAAACAGCCTCTCTGCCCCTACGCTCTTTAGCTGCTTACTGCGCTAAAACCAAGACACACTTGGCTGATGTTTTTTCGTTACACTGTAGCTATGAATTTACTTAGCGCAGGTGCTGCCGAAACGGTTACGGGCAGCTGTCATCTTATTGAACTTAGTGGTCTTAAGATTTTAATTGATTGTGGTTTGTTTCAGGGACCCAAACGAATTGAGTCGCTTAACTTAGATCCTTTTCCTTTTAAGGTCTCTGACCTTGATGTGATTCTTTTAACCCACGGGCATTTAGATCATGTCGGGCGCCTACCTTTACTTATTAAGCAAGGCTACACAGGACCTATCTACACCATTGAATCAACCATCAAAATTGCTGAAGTTATTCTTTTAGATTCAGCCAAAATTCAATTAAATGATTATGAGCGGTCGTTACGAAAAGCCAAGCGCTCGGGTCGTGAGCAAGATGTCGATAAGCCTCTTTACACAGAAGCAGAGGTTGAAAAAACCATTAATTTGCTTCGTCCTGTACAATTTGAACGCCCCGTTGCCTTAGGCAAAACGGTTGAAGCCACTTTTATACCCGCAGGTCATATCTTAGGTAGTGCATTTATTGAACTCAACAGCGCTGACGGGCGCGTTATTTGCTCCGGTGACTTAGGAAACCGTGAAAGTAGCATTCAGGCAGATGCCCGCTCACCCCGTGAGGCTGATGCCGTACTTGTTGAAAGTACTTATGGGAACCGAACCCACCGCAAGCTAGCAGCTACCCTAAACGAATTTAGGCAAGTCTTAACAGATAGTTTAAAATCAGGTGGCAAAGTCATGATTCCTAGTTTTTCTTTAGAACGCACCCAAGCCATTTTGTATAACTTAAAACAAATGCAAGACCGTGGCGAAATACCAAGCATGCCTATTTTTCTTGATTCACCTATGGCTAGCAAAATGACCAAATTCTACATGGAGTGTGCTAACGAATTTATAGGAGAAGTCAAGCAAGAACTCTTACAAGGCCGAGACCCCTTCGAACCCGACTCACTAAAATACACAGTTACTGCAGACGAATCTAAAGCTATTAATAACTACGATGGTCAAGCCATCATTATTGCAGGCAGCGGCATGATGACAGGCGGACGCATCCTACACCATTTAAAACACAATCTTTGGCGAGAAGACGCTAGCCTAGTAGTTGTAGGCTACCAAGCTGAAGGAACCCTTGGCCGACGCATTATAGACGGCGCAGAAAGCGTACGCATGTTTGGTGAAGAAGTCGTAGTAAGAGCAAGCAAGCACACCATAGGCGGCTTCTCAGCCCACGCAGATCAAGATGACCTACTCGAGTGGCTCAAGCACACTGGTAAGGCTAAGATTTATATGGTTCATGGTGAAGTTGATGTTATGACTGATTTTAAAACAACGCTAGCTAATCATAACCGTGAAGCCCTTATGGTAGAGCGAGCAAAACCTTATAGTTTGGGCTAATTGATACAACATTGAGAAATTACTCATTTGCTTGTCGTTAGCCATCTTACGGTAAAAATAAGTCTATTTCACGCATACTGATAAGCATGGACTGGGAACTACCCGTAATTGCACTGAGAACACAAGTCGTTTTACCTCGCACTCTTGAGAACGTAGATGTGGGTCGCCCTAAATCAAAGCGGGCGCTAGAAGAAGCACAAGCTGGTGATAACCGTGTGCTCTTACTCACCCAACGTGAACCAAGAGTAGATGACCCTAGCGGTGAGCAACTCTTTGATATTGGCACGCTAGGCGTTATTAAACAAGTTATTCGCTTACCAGATGACACCCTTCAGGTACTCGTAGAAGGCCGCGAACGCGTTAAAGTTACTAGTTATATAAATGGTATTTCTTTAAGAGCTGTGGTCGAAACTATTTCCGAGTCAAGCACAGCTAGCGACGAGGCAAGCACTCGCACGGTGGTTGAGCAAATCAAAAGCTCTTTTCGTGAGTACGCGCAACAAAACAAAAACTTACGTCTTGACTCATTTCATTTAGAGAATCTAAATTCCTTACGAGAAGCGGGCCCCCTAGCTGACGTTGTTACCAAATACGCCACTTGGGAAGTCAAAGACAAACAAGCTGTACTCGAAGAAGCAGACACCTTTAAGCGCATAGAACTTGTATACAGCTTCTTGTCACGCGATCTAGAACGCTTCGATACCGAAAAACAAATAAGCGCTCGAGTGAAGCAACAAATGGATAATAATCAGCGTGAGTATTACTTACGTGAGCAAATGAAAGCTATTCAGAAAGAACTTGGAAATGATGAAGTTTCTGAGGTTGAAGAATTAAGAGCCAAGGTTGAAGAGAAGAAGCTTCCTGAGCATGCTAAAGAGCGTGCACTTAAAGAGATTGATCGTTTAGAGAAAATGTCTGGTGGCTCACCTGAAGCTACAGTGGTTCGCACTTACTTAGATGTGCTACTTGATTTGCCTTGGACTGAAAAAGATGATGAGCATTTAGAGGTTTCTCATACCGAAAAGATTCTTGATGAAGATCACTACGCGCTAGAAGAACCCAAAGCTCGCATTTTAGAGTTTTTAGCAGTTCGTCAGCTTACCAAAGACATGAAAGATACTAACTACAAACCCCCTATTATGTGTATGGTGGGTCCTCCTGGGGTTGGTAAGACCTCTTTAGCAAAATCTATTGCACGTAGCTTGAACCGTGAGTTTGTACGCATGAGCCTTGGTGGCGTGCGTGATGAAGCTGAAATTCGTGGTCACAGAAGAACCTATATTGGTTCTTTACCTGGTCGTATTGTGCAAGGTATGCGCACAGCAGGTAAGGTGAATCCTGTTTTTCTATTAGATGAAATTGACAAAATGACTTCTGACTTTAGAGGTGATCCGTCAGCAGCTTTACTAGAAATTCTTGACCCTGAACAAAATGATACCTTTAATGATCATTACTTAGAAATTGATTATGACTTATCGCAAGTCATGTTCATAACAACTGCAAATAGCCTATCTACCATTCCTGGGCCGTTACTTGACCGCATGGAAATCATTCAGATTCCGGGTTACACGCTAGATGAAAAAGTAGAAATTGCTAAGCGTTACCGCACACCTCGTCAGCTGAAAGACCACGGTATGCAAGAACGTTTAAGCATTACCGATGAAGCTATTCAGCGCATTGTTAAAGAGTACACCCGTGAAGCTGGCGTAAGAACCCTAGATAAGCTTATTGCTAAGGTTGCCAGAAAATCAGCTAAGCAGTACCTTGATAAAGCTTGGCCTAAAGAACGTGTTATTGGTAAAGATGAAACACGTGACTTACTAGGCGTACCTCCTTTTAGAGATAACAAAGCTGATAAAGAACCTCAAGTTGGCTTAACTCATGGTCTTGCCTACACTCCTGTTGGTGGCGTAACACTAGATATAGAAGTTGTAGCTATACCCGGTAAAGGCAAAATTTCTTTAACAGGTCGCCTTGGTGATGTCATGAAAGAAAGTGCTCAAGCTGGCATTGCTTACTTAAGGAATCACACTGAGCAGTTTGGCATTCCTCAAGAGTTCTATGAAAACCGTGATTTACATATTCATGTTCTTGAGGGCGCAACACCCAAAGATGGCCCTAGTGCCGGTATTGCTATGGCAACAGCTGTTGTGAGTGCCTTAACAAATCGTCCTTTACGTGGTGATGTTGCTATGACAGGTGAAATAACCCTTCGTGGTCGCGTTTTACCTATTGGTGGCGTGAAAGAGAAGCTTCTTGCAGCTCACCAAGCAGGCATTGAGCATGTCATTATTCCTCATGCGAACGAAGCTAACTTAGAAGATGTACCTGACGTCATTCTTGCTGACCTTACTATTCACCCTGTCAAAGACTTCCAAGAAGTACTAGATATTATGCTTGTAAATAATGGCGAAATGATTTTAGAAGACAAGTCAGATGTTGATTACGTTCCTGCTACTAGCAAGGATGGGGAGCAGCCTTCAGCACAAGTTTAAAACCTTAAAACCATAAAACACTCTCTTTTTTAAAATTAAGAGGGTGTTTTTTTATTGACCTTTGAGCTTAGGCGCATTCAAGCAAGTATTCGATCGTGTCATAATTCAGCTTAGTATTATCCATTAGCCTTCGATGTCATCAGGAAATTACATGCATGATGGCATTTAAAAACCTAGCCGTACGCACTTTAAAATAGGATAAGAATAGGCTTCTTCAAGCTTTTCATAAAGCGGTTTAAGGTATGGCTTTTCTTCATCTGAAAGCTCTTCATAAGCAGCATAAATAATTTCAAGGTCATCTTTACTTAAACCTGTTGCTTCCTCTATTGTCAGAAGCCCTCTTTGTACCAGTTCAGCATAATGCTGCTCTACCGTGTTGAGTTTAAGTTTACGCATACTCGCAATAGCTTGTGGTTCGAAACCCTCTAAAATAAGTTCCAAAGTATGCCCAAACGTATCACCTGAGCTGTTCAGACTAAAGCTTAAAGTCTCAACTTCATTGCTAGTTTGTTGATACTCGAGTATTGCATCTAAGAAGGCTTGCCCGTAACGCTCGAGTTTGGTTTTTCCTACACCGCTTAGCTTAGCTAGTTCGTTTAGGTTCTTGGGTTTTTGTTTGCACATGGCTCTGAGGGTGCTGTCATGGAAAATAACGTAGGCGGGTACGTTTTGTTCTTTGGCAAAGTCTGCTCTAACTTCTCTTAAGCTTTCAAATAATGCTTCATTTTCTGGGCTTAACACTGCAGCTTTTCGCTTTGTACCAGCGGTTTTTGTTTTTAAAGGGTCACGCCTGAAGGCTATGCTTTCTTTGCCTTTTAGAAGGGCTGCGCTTTTGTTAGTAAGCGTTAGTGAGCCGTAATTGCCATCTGTACTTAGATAGCCTGCTGCCACGAGTTGCCTAATGACGCTACGCCATTGCTTTTCATTTAGTTCTTCACCTATTCCGAAGGTAGTCAAAGCCGTATGGTTTAAGTTCAGCATGCGGGGTGTTTCTTTAGCTAGCAGAATATCGATTATGTGACCTGCACCAAACCGCTGCTCGGTTCTATAGATGGTTGATAAGACTTTTTGTGCTTGTATGGTGCCCTCCCACGTATCTACGGGGCTTAGGCAAGTATCACAGTTTTGGCAGGGTTCAGCGAGGGTTTCATCAAAGTATGCTAGCAAGAGTTGCCGACGGCAACGTGGTGATTCACAAAAGCCCAGGAGTTTATCTAGTTTTTGTTGTTCAATGCTTTTAATCTGCTCAGGTGCATTGGAGCGCTCGAGCATTCTGCTCATGCTTACAACATCTGCTAATCCATAAGTCATGAAGGCGGTGGCGGCTTGGCCATCTCGTCCTGCGCGACCCGTCTCTTGGTAATAGCCTTCTAGGCTTTTGGGTAAATCTAGGTGAGCTACAAAGCGCACATCTGGCTTGTCTATACCCATACCAAAGGCGATGGTTGCAACCATAACAATGCCATCTTCTTTGAGAAATCTTTCTTGATGAGTTTGGCGCTTAGTTGCGTTTAAGCCTGCGTGGTAAGGTAATGCTTTTACGCCTCTTTTTATAAGCCATTGTGCCGTACTATCAACACTTTTACGAGCAAGACAGTAAATAATGCCTGCATCGCCCTTATGCTCTGACTCATAAAAACTCAGGAATTGTTCTTTGGCATTATATTTATCAACAATGCTGTAATAGATGTTAGGTCGGTCAAAAGAAGATACAAATTGCTTAGCGCTTTCTAAGGCTAACTTCTCAACAATTTCGCCCCTTGTTAAGCTATCAGCCGTTGCTGTTAAGGCAATACGAGGAACTGTCGGAAAGTGCTCTGCCAAAATAGATAATTGAATGTACTCAGGTCTAAAGTCATGCCCCCATTGCGACACACAATGCGCTTCATCAATGGCAAATAAAGAAAGCTCGAGCTGACTGAGTAAATTTAGAAAGCTAGGCATAAGCAGTCTTTCGGGGGCGACGTAAATTAAATCTATGTAGCCACGCAAAAGGTCTTGCTCTATAGCCTGCACTTCGTAATGGTCTAAGCTCGAGTTTAGGTAGGCGGCTTTAACGCCTTGCACTAGAAGCGCATCTACTTGGTCTTTCATGAGTGCAATTAAGGGTGAAACCACAATGCCTACGCCAGGGCGCAGTAAGGCAGGTATTTGGTAACAAAGGGATTTACCACCCCCTGTAGGCATGAGTACTAAGGCATCTTTACCCGCTACTACTTCAGAAATAACAGCTTCTTGATTACCTCTGAAGGCTTCGTAACCAAAGACGGTTTTTAGAATGGCTTGGGCGCTTTGCATCTAGCTTCTATTATTTCACTGCTACGCCTCTATGCTTGTTCTTGCCAATCAAGATACATAGGGTTTTGGAACGGTAAGCTGTACTCGAGTGCCAGTATGGCTTCGTACTTTCTTATGGCTTTGTGTTCAAAGCCGGTGTGCAGCTTTCCTTGGACATCCATGTTGGCAATGACTTCAAGGCTAAACCAAGCAAGCTCGAGTATTTCGTTTTTGTCAAAGCTTAGGGTTTTGGGGCCATGGTAGCTGCTAGCGAGTACCTTGTGTGTATAGCTTTTGTAGGGGTAGTCAGCCACGTCTAGCCAGTCATTAAGGTGTAGCTTTAGCTCTTCGTAAACTTCGCGTTGGGCTGTTTCTAAGAAGCCTTCGTTTGCTTCTATGTGGCCACCTACTAGCCCCCATTTGCCTATGGTTTCTGCTTGGGTATTGTTGTGAATGGCAAGCAGGTACTTGTCATAGCGTCTGATGATGCAACGCACACTTTTATAAGCTCTGGTCATCTTGCTACCATCACTTCATCTGTTACAAAAATGTCTTGTTTGGCGGTAACGACGAAACGCAAGTCACCTGTCGGGGCAATGACATTAAAGGGGTAACAGGTTACTAAAATAAGACTCGAGCCGTTGTTGAGTTTGAGTTGACTACTTTTTGTGTCTGCTATTTCTGTGGTTTCTACAGTGTAGCTGTAGTCTTTGCCGTCGCTGGTTTCTATGAGAATCAGATCGCCTTCTTCTAAGTTTTGTAAGAAACTGAAATGGCTGTCTCGGTGTCCGCTTACTATGCTGGTGCCTGTACCTAAAGCTTGGCTGGCTAGCACATGGGCTGGGCCAAAGGCTAGGTTTCTTCCTGACGCGCCTGAAAGAATAATTTGGTCTATGCCTAGCTTGGGTACGCGTAGTCTGGCGGTGGGTCTTGTGTCAGCCCAAGGCCATGGTTTTGCGTTTGGCTCTCCTGCCAAGGTTTTTTGCCACGCTTTTTCGAGTAACACTTGGGCAACTTGGGCTTTGGCTGTTAGGTAAATACCCTGTCCGAACTGCCACAAGCCAATGCCAAATAGCATGAGTATGCTTAGGTTTAAAAGGAGGCTGCGCGCTTTCATGAGCGCAGCCTTTTTTCTTTTGCTACTTGTACGAGCAGGAGGGAGGCTAGTACAAGGGTAGCGAAACCAATGAGGAGGTTGAGGGGGGCTGGGGTTGCGGTGTTAGCAAAACCTGTTGTTGCGTTGCTGTTTATAAGCATGGCAGGTGCAGGGGCTAGAGGCGCCATGGCAGCGTCGGCAGCTCCAAAGATAGCTTCATGATTTTGGCCTTCAGGTAGATTTTGTGGTATTGCTTCGGTGTTTAAAGCTTCTTCTTGCGGGCGGGAAGGGGTTTTATCAACTGCCACTAAGCTTGTGTAATCAGTTACCAAATGATGTTTTAAGGCTAGCTCTGTTATGGCTTCTTCGGCTGCCAGCCAGTCTGCACCACGAATCACGTCATCATTAAGCTCTTCTATTTTGGCTCTGGCCCAGAGTTGCGACACACCATTTTGACTACCTGCATTGTTTAGATTTAGGCGACGTGTCCAAGTTTCACCGTTTACCGTTCCTGTCAATATGGCTTCACCTGCTTGGCTTGGCATTTTTACACTCACAATCACAGGTTCACCGGCATATAAGTCAGGAATGGTTTCAGGAAAAACCTCGCTACCTGCCGGTAATTGCAAGTCTAAGTTAGTAAGGACAGGACGCTCGAGTTTTACAAATAGCTCTGACATTTGTTCTTGGGTTTCACTTAGGTCACTTATAAAAGTGTAGGTTCCACGACCAAACTCTGCTGCCTTGCGCATGAAGTAGCTGTTGGGTGCTGAGCCTATGCCTACCGTAAAGAGTCTGGCTTTGCCTAGTTTTTGTTCTATTAGGCTAAAGAGTTCGCTTTCGTTTCCTACACTGCCATCGGTCATGAAGACGACTTGACCTAGGTAGCCTTCGGGGGCTTGGCTTTGAAAGGCTAGCTCTAAGGCTGATTTCATTTCGGTGCCGCCATCTGCTCTGAGTTGCTGCACAAAGCGTTCCGCTAGGCGCAAGTTTTGGCTGTTGGCTTCTCTTGGTACTCGAAATAAAGAGGCTGCGCTGTCGTTAAATTCAATAACGTTAAAACGG
>CAZWJZ010000007.1:32839-33411 GCA_964634665.1 uncultured bacterium
TTCGCTTGCTCTATTGAGGTGCCTTCCATGGAGCCTGAAGTATCTATGATTAAAGTAACTTCACGAGCTGGGCTGGGCAGATTTGTTTGTTCTAGGCTAGGTGGCATGAGCATGAGTAGCGCGTAGTGCTCGTTTTGCCATGTTTCACTGAATACTGCAGCGTCAGGTTGGCTGCTAATGTCTGGCATCCAGATGAGTTCAAAGTCCCGGTCAGCAGTTACCTCACCTGTCAGCTCGAGTGTGTAGCTGTTGCCGCTTTGCTCTTGCTTTATTTGGTGGTAGCGGCTTTCTAGCTTGGCGAGTGGGAAGCCTGCATTGAGGCTTACGCTTATGCTTACTGGGTTACGTTTGCCTGTGTCAGGGTGAGCATAGGGAGGGGTTATTTGTTCTGCGTCGGGTACTTGCTGAGTGTTGGCAGCCCAGCCTGTTTGATTCGTTGTGTAGCTAGCATCGGCATCTTGAATGATGGCTTCACCGGGTATATAACGCGGGGTTATGGCTAAGGGAAAACGTAAACTAAACGAGCCTGCATCGTAGCGAAGGCTTTCTAGGTAAGAGATTTCTATAATGAT
>CAZWJZ010000007.1:33421-38373 GCA_964634665.1 uncultured bacterium
CCTGGTCCTATGTTTGCTACAGAGGTGGTGAACATGTTGGGTCGTTCTTGCTCAACAAGGCTGGTTTTTTGGCCGAGTTCTTTGGCTTCTTCATAGATAACCCTTGCTTCGGCTTGTTCTTTTATTTCGCCCACAATAAAGCGCTCACCTATGCGCATGTTTAAGCTATCTACGGCGGCGTCTTCTGGTAAAGGGAAAACATAGACTGCTTCTGTCCACGTTGAGCCTGTATTTTCAAAGCTTTGACTTAAAGTCACCCTTGCGACTAAGCCTGTTATGTTCATGCTTATGTTGCTTGAAAGCTGGGTGGCAGGTTCATAAATACCGATTTGATCAGTTGCTATCAGGAGTTCGCCTGAGCGTAAATCGTCTAAGTCGAGCCTTGGGGTTTCTTGGGCTCTTGTCATAAACAGTAGTCCTGAGATGATGAGTAAGCTAACAAGAAAATGTTGTAAGGCTCTAAATCTGGGTTTAGCTTGAGGGATAAAGGTTGAGTTGGGCATATCGGAACTCCTTTTATAACATTACACATTATGTGTATATTACACACTATATGTCAAGTATACATAGATTAATAGAATCTTAATCATGACTTTCTAAGCCTCAGACTAAAGACAAAGCCCCTCTAAGCCCAACAAAAACAGACATATATCGAGATAAATTGACAAATTCTTTAAACAACACACTCGAGTGGGCTAGACTTTTGCTTTTGTTTTACATAAACTTAGCTATGCGTTTTTCTTCACGCTTCAGAACGCCACGTAGTTTTAAGTGGCATCATCAGCGCTGGTAAAGCTTTTCTTTCGTTTCCTTTAAATCCCTTTTTACCAAACTATTCTTGGAGGCATATGTGTCATTTTTGACGCGTTTTGCACCCGCCTTATTTGTCCTCTTATGGAGCACAGGCTTTGTGGGTGCTAAATTTGGGTTACCTTTTGCAGAACCGTTCTGGTTTTTGTGCATTCGACTTTCTATAGCCAGCACCCTGCTTTTACTAGCCATCGTTGCACTCAAAACAGCTTGGCCAAAACCTACACAAATCAAGCACATTGCTATAGCAGGTTTACTCATTCACGCTGCCTACTTAGGCGGTGTTTTCTGGGCCATAAAAGCAGGTATGCCTGCAGGCATAGCTGCCCTAATCTTAGGTTTACAACCCGTCTTAACAGCTGTCTTTGCTCGCTTTTTCCTATCTGAAACCCTTAAAGTACGCCAGTGGCTAGGCTTAGCCTTAGGCTTAATAGGCGTATTCTTAGTCTTAAGTAGTCGCACAAATGGCAATTTTATAGTGCAACCCCTACCCTTAGCCTCCGTGCTTGTTTCTTTACTCGGCATAACCATAGGCACCATCTACCAGAAAAAACATCTTCAAGCCATGCCCCTGTTATCAGGCACCTTCATTCAGTACAGCTCGAGTGCCCTCGTCTTAGCTGTTTTAGCCTTTTTGTTTGAGGCAAGACAGGTGACTTGGTCTGGTGAGTTTATCTTTGCATTATCTTGGCTCATAACGGTTTTATCGTTTGGGGCTGTTCTGCTTCTCTTTTTGCTTATTCGTAATAACGCAGCGTCACAACTTGGCAGTTTATTTTACCTTGTGCCTGTTGCTACCGCTATAGAGAGTTACTTTTTGTTTGGCGAGCGTCTTAGTTTCTGGGCGCTCATAGGCTTAGTTGTTACCGTAGTGGGTGTAGCTTTGGTCGTTATGCCTGCAAACTATTTTCGAAGACGCATCGTTTCGTCTGTTTAGGAGTTTTAAATGTCAGTTGCAAAATTATTTCCCCAACCCAATGACAAAGGTCGCTTTGGGATATTCGGAGGGCGCTACGTACCCGAAACCCTCATTCCTGCCCTTGACGAGTTAGAGCAAGCTTATTATGAAATTGCACGAAGTGACCAATTTCAAGCTGAGTATCATCATTATCTAAAAACCTATGTAGGTCGCCCCAGCCTGCTGTACTTAGCAAACAACCTAACAAAACACTGTGGTGGTGCAAAAATATACTTCAAACGTGAAGACCTCAACCACACAGGCGCACACAAAATAAACAACGCCATAGGTCAAGCCTTACTCGCCACCAAAATGGGTAAAACACGCTTCATTGCCGAAACAGGCGCAGGGCAACACGGTGTGGCCAGCGCAACCGCCGCTGCACTCTTCGGACTCGAGTGCACCGTTTATATGGGTGAAGAGGATGTTCGTCGGCAATCCCTAAATGTCTACCGCATGAAGCTTTTGGGCGCTAAGGTGGCTCCTGTTACCAGTGGCACAAGAACTCTAAAAGATGCAACAAATGAAGCTATTCGTGATTGGGTTACCAATGTACGTGACACCTTTTATATTATTGGTTCGGTCATTGGACCGCACCCTTACCCAATGATGACACGTGACTTTCAGAGTGTAATTGGCTTTGAAACGATGGATCAACTTCAAGAAGTCGAAGGTCGCCGTGTACCTGACGCGGTCGTAGCTTGCGTCGGTGGTGGTTCAAATGCCATTGGTATTTTTGCTCCGTTTGCCTATCTACCTGAAAACGAACGCCCTCTTCTTTATGGGGTTGAAGCAGCAGGTCATGGGCTTGACACAGGCGCTCACGCAGCAAGCATTTCCGCGGGTAAAAAAGGCGTCTTGCATGGCAGCCTAATGTATCTTATGAGTAATGATGATGGTCAAATTACCCCAGCCCATTCAGTGTCAGCTGGCCTTGATTACCCAGGGGTAGGGCCTGAGCATTCTTACTTTGCCGAAAATGGCATAGCGCAGTATGTAGGGGTTGATGACAAGCAAGCTATTGCCGCCTTTCAAACCTTCAGTGAAATTGAAGGCATTATTCCTGCTTTAGAATCTTCGCATGCTATTCACTACACCATGGAGCTAGCTAGCAAAATGAAAAAAGATGAAGTAATTGTGGTTAATTTATCTGGTCGTGGTGATAAAGATGTCACCGAGGCCATGCGTGTTATGGATATGATGGAGGCTGCAAATGGGTCGAATTAGTAGTGCTTTTGCCAAAGCTAAAGCTGATAACCGTGCTGCATTCATCCCTTATTTAACAGCAGGTTTTCCAAGTGAAGAAGCTTTTTTAACAGAGGCACTAGCGCTTTTAGACGTAGCCGATATCCTAGAAGTTGGCTTGCCTTACTCTGACCCACTAGGGGATGGTCCAACCATTCAGAAGTCAAGCGAAAAAGTCTTAGCACAAGGCATGACAAACGCAAAAACCTTTGAGCTTATTGCTGACTTGCGCTCTAAAACAGATAAGCCTTTAGTCATGATGACCTATTACAACCCAATTTATTGCCATAAAGAAGGCGAACGAGGCTTTCTGCAAGCCTTAAAAGATGCAGGGGCAGATGGCATTATTTTTCCTGACCTACCACCCGATCAAGCTGACACGCTTATTCCTATAGCTAGAGACATCGACATTGATACTATTTTCTTAGTAGCACCCACCTCAACAGATGAGCGTTTAAGAATCGTCACGGAAGCTTGCAGAGGCTTTATTTACGCAGTTTCTGTAACAGGCGTAACCGGTGCTCGTAACGCACTACCTGCAGATGTTCCTAGTTTAGTAAACCGCACCAAAGCCATGTCAGACTTGCCTGTAGCAGTTGGCTTTGGTGTTTCTGGTCACGACACTGCCAAACCTGTTGCAGACGTCGCAGATGGCGTTGTGGTGGGCTCAGCGCTCATTAGAAGCATAGATGAAGGCGGCGATACTCGAGCTTTGGCTAAAGAAATTGCTGAGGCATGTAAAAGAGCGTAAAGAGTGGAAAGGGAAAGGTGGAAAGTGGAAAAGCAATCAGTGAAAACCATTTTCCATCTTCTAATTTTTTATTTTATTGCGCTTAATACTTTAAACTGCTCGTTAACTGCCACGCTCTCCCAGTAAGAGAATTCTTTGAGTAGGTCTTCGTAGGCTAAAGCTTTATTTGCCACCAGTAAAAACTCACCACCTGTTACCAAGTGCTTATGGGCTGCTGCTATAAACGCACGAGGAAGCTCGAGTTTGACTTGTTTGCCTATGTGAAAGGGTGGGTTGCTGATGATGACGTCAAAGTTGCTGTCTTCTTTGAGTTCTGAGTTTATATCTGAGTGAAGAGTGCGTATATCAAGCCCATAGGTTTTAGCGTTCTGGTGGGTGCTTTGCACTGCCAGAAAATCATCATCTATTGCCATAACACTCGAGCCAGCAAGTGAAGCTTTTAGACTTATAAGCCCGTAGCCGCAACCTAGGTCAAGAAGCTGTTTGCCTTTAAAAGCTTCTAAATCTAGCGTTTCGAGTAGAAAGGCTGTACCGGGGTCTAGCTTTCCGCTCGCATAGACACCCGCATCTGTAGTTAGGTTTAAGCCTAAAACATCAAAGGAGTTCGCTTCATAGGTGCTCTGCGTTTCTCTTTTTTCCTGAGCTTTGCTTAAGCGCCAGCCTTTATCTTTTGCAATAACTTCAGCTTTTTTAAAGTATTTTTTTAAATCTTTTTCATAGCGTTTTGCACCTTGATCTTTATGCATAAGTACGTAAGCTGTGCCAGAAGTTTTAAGGCTCGAGTGTAAACCTTGCAAGTCAGCTTGTACGCGTTGGTTTCCTTTTTCGCCTTTTAAAGTCAGGATGATGGTGTCAAACTCTTCATGCGGCATGTGCCAAATGGGTGCTGCGCTAATAATAGCGTCTAGGCTATGTTTTTGTAAGTTGGCTTGAGCACATCTTAAAGCTGCTAATGAAGTGTCAATAATGATGCTTTGCTGAGCTTTTTTTTGACATGTAAATACGCCCAATGTGCCTGTTGCATCTAGGCAATGCCCTGTGACCTCTACTTTTTTAATAAGTAAATCTAAAGCTGGATGCAAATCAGGATAATACTGTGTACCCTGTTTCAAATAAAACTGAGGGTCTTTCTTGACAGACTCGAGTTTGTGGTAGTTACTTAAAAGTTGGCTTAGCACGGCTTTATAG
>CAZWJZ010000008.1:0-20934 GCA_964634665.1 uncultured bacterium
TACAATACTCAGAGGGCTAAGCTTATCTGTTTGGAGTGATCCATTACCAACTCGTCATTAATCCTAAGACATCAATAAGACCTTTACCACGACCAATCGGCTTGGCACTTTGCTCGAGTACGATTTCTAAATCAGCTTTGTTAGTTTGATTAGTATCTCCTAAAGCGAGGGCTAAGGCACCTGCGACTTGAGGTGCAGCAAAAGAGGTACCTGAAACATTTGCTGTTTGGTTATCTGTAAAGGAGCTAACAATGCTCTCTCCGGGTGCATAGAACTCGGCACCCAGGTTTGAGAATGTTGAGGCTTTATTGTTTTTATTGACACTGCCAACAGCAAGAATGAATTTGGCATGAGGACTTGAGGTAGCCCAAGCAGCTGGGTAGACTGGGCTTGACTTGCCTTCGTTACCTACAGAAGCCACAATGTAAACACCTTGACTGGCTGCGTAGTTCACCATGGCTTCTAAAGCAGGAACATGAACATCGGTTCCTAAAGAGATGTTGATGACGTTTGCGCCTTTTTGAACCGCCCAGTCAATTGCTAAGATAATATCATCTGTATCGCCCATGCCGTCTTGATCTAAAACACGAATAGGTAAAAGGGTTGTCATGGGTGCAATTTGTAAGATGAGGCCTGCTACTGAAGTGCCGTGCCCTTTGCCGTTACCAGAGTTGCTTTCTTGAGGGTAACTGTCATTATCTATGTAATCTTTCCACTCATTTGCGGGTGCAAGGCGACCTGCAAACATGGGATGGTTAAGATCAATGCCCGTGTCAATGATGGCTATTTTGACATTGTAACCTAGGTTTTTAGCAGCAACTTGAGCAGCTTGAACTTCTATTTGAGCTAAGTGAGCTTGGCTTTCAGCGGGTAGTTCAGGTAAACCACCTGACCATGCGCTCCAGCCACTTGCCCAAGAACTAAAGCCTGACGCCCAAGAGCTAAAGCCACCAGCCCAAGAGCTAAAGCCACCAGCCCAAGAAGACCAGCCACCAGCCCAAGAGCTAAAGCCACCTGACCATGCAGATACGCCTGATGCACTAACTTCGGGAGCGCTCAAGGCATCTTTGTTAACTGAGGTAGACAGGGTTGTGAGTTGCGCCTGGCTTTGGTTAAAGCCAAGAACTGCAAAGCCAGCTTCTGGTTTAAATATAATGGTGGAACCACCATAAGCGCTTTCTAGCTCTGCTTGCGTCATGGAGCTATTTATAGCTACAGAAGCAACATAGTCAACTTCGTTGGATGCCCAGCCTGAAGAACCAGGAGAGCTACTTGTGCTGCATGCTACTAATGTGAGCATGGCCGCTATCCCTAAGAGGATGAGTTTGAGAGGTTTAAAGACAACGTTATTCAAATTGACCTCCAAAGTCGGTTGCACTACTAGCTCGCTGCTTCTTAGTGTGCCCAAGATTATTGAAGCAGGTCATTGCCTCTTTGAAGAAAACATGACGAAATGTAAAGGATAATATGAAAACTAGCCTATTACACACCTAATAGTAATAGAGTTATTCGCACAAATTTCTTACTTTGAGTTAGAAGTTGCTTAAAGGTGCCTACATGAGTGCTGCAAGTTTGCAATAAGAAACCTTGCACGCATGACTTCAGAGTTTTTTATATTGCAAGTTTAAAGAAATAAGTCTTAGCGTAATTTGTTGCGTTTAAAATCTTTACCATATTGCAGTTCATCAACAACATCTATAGTGGTATCGGTTTCTTGCAACTTGGTATCTAGTGCTATACGCCAGTCAAAGACAAAGCACTCACCTTCATAGTCTTTATCAGCGTCAGGTATTTTTTCAAAGTAATTAATGATGCCACCCTCTAACTGATAGACTTCCATACCTTGGTCACGCATCCATGCGGTGGTTTTTTCACAACGAATACCCCCTGTGCAGTACATGGCTACTTTTTTATCTTGCCAGTTGTCTTTATTACCTTCAACATAATCAGCAAAATCACGAAAGTTACGAACCTTAGGGTCAACAGCACCCTTAAAATGACCAAGTTCATACTCAAAGCTGTTGCGGTTATCAATTAAAATAACATCATCTTGCTTAATGAGTTCACGCCACGCCTCAGGTGAAACATCAATACCTGTTTTTGTCGTAGCATCAACACCCTCTTTACCCAAAGGAACAATCTCATCTTTTAAACGAATACGTAAACGACGAAAGGGCATTTCTTTAGCAAAGGTACGCTTATAAAAAATACTTTTTAAACGCTCATCCGACTCAAAGAAAGTCTTAACAGCATCTAGTGCTTCTTGTGAACCTGCCAGCATGGCATTAATACCCTCAGGTGCAAGAATAATGCTACCCAGAACAGCCTGCTCAGTGCATAAAAGCTCGAGCTTTTGACTTAGGGTTTCAAGCTCATCTAGTTTGACGAATTTGTAGAATGAATCGTGCCAGAAGGCCATAACGCTCCATCATAAAGCTTTGGCTCTTATCTTGCAGGTATGTGTGAAACAAAAATCTTCGTATTGGTGCGAAACTGCGAAGAAGCGTTGGTTTATTTTTTAGGTCACTCTTCTTGTAAGAAAACGAATTGCAACGACGCTCCGGAGAGAAGAAGGAGTGAGCAAAGCTAGTCTAACGTGAAGAATCTTACAAAAATCTTACACAGGGCATTTTCACGATTTATTTGCAAAACAGCAAATCATCTGACCTTAGTTTATTGGAACAAAAGTACTTACTGAATGTCTGTATTTTGTCGTGGAATTACTCGCAGACGTTTGCTTGTTTTACGGTCTTTATAGGGCAAAGTATGCTTCAATAGTAAAAGTGGATAAATACGCGATTTATAAAAAAATACAAACGCTTGATGCGAAACAAGATCATCAAGAAATAGCTTTTTTGACAGGTAGTTTCGAATTCCCTTGGGATACCCAGCGCGCTTTAGAACTCGCGTTACTTAGAACCTTTGCTGTTCCTAACAGCTCTAAACTCATGGTCAAAACTGAAGAATTCACCAAACGAACCCAGAAGCGCTATGACGACACCACCATTATTATTTCAAGTATTGGTTTTTATGGTTATGACAGCCCTGAAGGTAGAGCAGCCATAAGGCAAATGAATCAAATACACGCGCGTTACAGCATTCCTAATGATGAATTTTTATATGTCTTAACAACCTTTGTGTTTGAACCCATACGCTGGAACGCAAAGTACGGTTGGCGCAAACTCAGTGAAAAAGAAAAACAAGCCAACTACTACTTCTGGTGTGAAGTAGGCAAACGCATGAACATAAAAAACATACCTGAGACTTACGAAAAGCTCGAGCTTTTTAATAAGGCGTATGAGCAAGAGCATTTTGCCTATCATGATAATAATCGTCTTTTGGCTGAGGCTACCCGTGATTTGTTTTTGAGTTGGGTTTTGCCTGAAAAGCTGTGGCCTTTGGGTGCTGAGTTTGTTTATATTCTTATGGATGAGCCTATGCGCAATGCTTTTGGCTTTCCTAAACCTAAAGTTTGGGCGCTTGTGTTGGTTGAGTCAGGGCTATGGTTTCGTAAGCGGGCGTTACGCTTTTTTCCGCCTCGTAAGAAACCTTTTGTGCTGCCGCAACCCAGATCTTACCCGAATGGGTATGAAATTCAGCAGGTTGGTCCAGCTAAGACCTGATAGTATTTTGTTATGACGGGTTTGTTATGACGGTGTTTAGCGCAGTGGCTTCACCTGCACTGATTATTGCAGTTTCTGCGTTTTTTACGATTTTGGCAGCTAGGCGTAAAGAACAGGCTTTCTTTTTCTTTAAGTCAGTCACGACTATTCTTATTATTAGCTACGCTTTACTGGCGCTTAATGGTTTAGAGGATAGACGAGCTTTGCTTGTTATAGCAGGCTTAGGCTTTGCTTTGCTTGGTGATGTTTTCTTGCTTTACCCAAAACGTTTTGTTTTAGGTTTAGCAAGTTTTTTAGTTACTCATCTTTGTTACAGCGTTGCTTTTTTTACGGGTTTTAGCACCACTGGTATTGTTTTCATTGCGCTACCTCTTGCTATATATGCTGTAGGTCTTTATCTCTTTTTGTTCCCTAAACTCTCGAGCCTAAAACTCCCTGTTTCGCTTTACATGCTTGCCATTATGTTAATGGTTTACCAAGCGGCTGAGCGCTACTTGGCTTTAAAAGATGAAGCTAGCTTAATAGCCTTTATAGGTACCATTCTTTTTCTAGTTTCTGATTCTATATTGGCTATAAACAAATTTAAACGACCTTTTAAACAAGCAGATGCGCTTGTTTTAGCTACTTACTACGCAGCACAATGGCTGATTGCCTTTTCTCTTTTTATTCGCTTTAGCTAAGCTCAGTTTCTTGAACAATGTTTCCAGTGAAGGTTTACTGGAAACATTGTTTTAACTTGTTGGGAATGTAATAATTGCAGTTCCAAGAAACATTGCGGCAGCGACTGAGTTGCTTAGTTTTTACTCCCCTAGGATTCAGATAGACTAGGTTCAGTGGTCGCACGAATGGTTTGATGGTGCAACCATTCGTGGAAATGCTATAAAAATCAGCCTCAGGTGGCACAAAATGGGTACATCAAAGCAGATTTCATGCGTTTTTGAATCGTTCTTGTGATTTTTGTGACAAGCACCCATTGAAGCTAAAAATAACGTGTTACTTTAAACCCTAATAAAGCAGCGGGGTACCTGCAAGGGTATCAGAATGGGAAAAGGGAATTTGAAGTCTTCATCAGTTTATCTACCTGCCTATGGCAGAAACTACGAGTATGTCGATGCAGCACAAGCGGGAGATATTTGTGCTTTGCTCGTACCTAGCTACACACAAGCGCAAAGCCTAAACCTAAACCTAGTGGAACTAAGAGAAAAATATGGTGGGCAAATAGCTAAACCCATCCACTTGACTTGTCAGCGGTTTCAGGCAGACCCAGAACAACTCGAGCTTCTCAAGCCTAAACTTATCCATTTGGCTGCTCGCACTTCAGCTTTGCGGTTGCAGGGTAAGCGCATTGAGCCGTTTTACTCGACCTTTCGTGAGCAAGAGATATTGAAGTGTCGTATTGAGGCTACAAAAGCAATTGATGCTTTTGTTAAGGCGTTAAATAGAGAACTAGAAGATGTGGGGATTGAACCTCATTTCCCTTGGGTTTCTGAGTTGGTTACTTTACTTGAAGACATTAAAATTAGTAGATTACAAAATGAAGCTTACGATAGGCATTTGTTTTTAGGGCAGCGTCTTATGCTTACCCAGATTAAAGCACCAGGGCGTTACAAGCCTTTGTTTTCAAGTGCCATGTCGCAACTTGCTTAAGCTCAAGGAACAGTTAGTTCAGGTTAGCTGTTCAGCTTCATTATAGCTACGCTACACTAAGCTTTATGCGGCGCTTTACGGCTCAAGGTACAAATCAAGATTTTATCTGTGCTCATTGTGAGCGTAAGGTGCCAGCTTTAGCTAATGGTAGTTACCGTAATCACTGCCCTTATTGTTTTTACTCTTTACATGTAGATGTTTTTCCGGGCGATAGAGCCAGTGATTGTAAAGGTATTCTTAAGCCCGTAGCCGTAGATTACAACAGTAAAAAGGGTTGGGTTATTGTGCATAAATGTGAGTCTTGTGGTGACTTAAGGCGCAACAAAGCTGCGCTTGATGACCCGCAATTACCAGATGATTACGATGAGCTGATTGCCCTTTCACAGAAAACACTCTAATACTCAAGAAACAGAGTACAAGCTAAAAGTCATCCATCCGCAAAAAAGCCTTTGGCTCTAAATCAGGCTTTAGCGCGCGCAGAAATTAGCCCCTGAGCTAGAGGTTTCTTACAATACTGCCAGAAATCGTCTTGATGAGATTGTGACAGCATTGGGGGGTGCTGCTGAAGCTAATGAGAAAGCCAATCGTCTTGATGTCTAAAAGTAATTGGATGCTGGTGAGTTGAGTTTTGAAGGAGCCATGAAATTGCTTGAAAAGTAAGAATGTTGTTATAAATTCGTAAGAAAGCTGTCAGCCTAGCTGTGCTTTACTACTAAGACGGTAAGGTATTTATCTGAAGGCTAAAACCGTAAACAAATTATCTATGATCTTACTAATCTTATTAAGCAACTCACCCCTTTTATTCTTGCAGACAGTTTGGCGTACGACCAGAGACCGTAAGCCAGCTACAGCTGCCTTGTGTTTATGCAAAGCCTTTGAGAAGCTTGCTAAGCAAGAATACTTACCCGCTTACTAAGGTGTTTAGAAACACTACATAGAACTTAGCTAGCTACAGACTTTTCTTGGGACGGTGTACAGAATTGCTAAAAGTCAAAACGTGCTTAGGTTAAGTTGAGTGTAGTTAATTAGAGTTTGTTTATCGAATCTTGCCAATAAAAAAAGGACTTCCTTAAGTAATATGGGGAAGTCCCTTTTTGTTTTTTAAATCTACTGCGGGTAACTTACACCAGATAGCTCAACCGTACCTGAAACGCTAGCCTCAGCTGTAGTAAACAAAGCTACTGAGCTAGCTGAAACCGTATTATTTGAACCTGATAAGATGATGTTTCCGGTATCAGCAGGAAAGCCACTACCCCCTGCAAAAGCAGTAACTCGAGTGCCTAAAGTATTGCTTGTTGTAGCAAAGTCAATATTGCTATTGTTTAGGTTTATGCTTAAACTTGTTGTGGCACTTGCATTACCAAAAGAATTGTTCTTAAGAATGTAAAGACCTACCAACTCTTGCTCAGCGCTACCGCCTAGGTTTGCAGATATGCTTAGATTATTGATATCAGCAATGGTGTTAAATTCTGACTCAATCTGAACGCCACGCCCAGAAAAACTATCATTGGCGTCAATTTTGACACCGGTCACACGTACGTTTGTTAGGTTCACAGTGCTAGCATCATTAGAAATAATGCCAATTTTGCCTGCATTATTTATCGTCACATTTGTCAAAATTAAATTATGCTTAGCACCTGTTGTGCTATCGGCAGCGTCACTCTCATCAATAATAAAACCAAACTCAGTAGGTGATTCAATCGTTACATTCTCAACGCTTAGGGTACCTGTCAAGACATCTGAACCACGAATACCCACATTGCTACCTAGTAGGTTAAGCCCTGCTACCGTGCTGTCATTAGCAAGAATAATAGCTGTTGTTTGAGTAGCAATAAGACGAGGATTTTGCGCTGCTGCTACAACAGTAAGCCCTGCAATGCTTAAACCAGCACCTTCACCTATAAGCTGCTGATTATCACGCATGATATAGCATTCATTTACGCAACTATAATCACCAGAGAAAACAAAAATAATATCACCAGCAATGCTGGCATCTCTTGCTTCAGTTAAGGTTCTAAAGGGGTCTGTAGCGCTACCACTACCCCCAACTTTTAGCCCATCAACATACCAGACTCTCTGATTACCCGTAAGGTCTGCGTCTACTTCTTGAACATTTATGCTTACTGTTGCGCTACTACTTTCACCTTCACTTGTTACCGTGTATTCAAAACTAACAGTTCCGACATAACCTACATCTGGCACAAAGCTAAAGCTGCCATTAGGGTTCATGTTTAAACTGCCACCATCAACACCTGCAGGAGCGCTCACGGTTGCGTTAGCTGCAGCATTATCATTATCTAAAACGCTACCCTGAACTTGAACAGCTGCTCGGCTAGAAGCTGCTACACCGACAACTAAGGGCGTGTTTACAATAGCGTCATAACGATCTGCTTGAGCAGCAAAAGATGACTGAGCACTTGGCGTCTCTGGCGTAACAGATTGTGTTACCGGCACAGTTGCGCCCGCAATAGATACGATAATGGTCGCGGTATTACTTCTCGTTTGATTACCTGCAGCATCAACAGCAATAGCAGAAAAGTTAACCGAAGGTGCGTCACTTGCATCTAAATTAACAGATACAGAGTAAGGCGCTTCGGTATCTTCAAAGAGTTTCAAATCACCTTTATAAAAATCTACTCGAACTACCCCTACGTTATCACTAGCAACCGCTGCTAAAAAGACAGTACCTGCGCTTGTTATTTCGCTACTGGTGGTTGCTATGGTTACTGTGGGTGGGCTGGTATCTGTCTGGGCAAACACAATTGCCAGTAGACTCAAAGCAATGCTAAAAAGTTTTTTCATGACTCCTCTTACCTCTTCCTTTGTCTAGCCTTAGTTTGTAAAGGCTTATCAGTCCTTAAGCTAGTCAGAAATTCATCTCACGCTTATCGTTTCTGATTCCGAGGTGCAATGCTGTGAAATATGTTAATAGTAGAACCTTTGCAATCATCATAGTGGGCACAATTAATAAAAAAACCCGCTGATATTAGCAGCGGGGTCATAAAGATACTTAGAACCTTACTCGAGCCAGGTTTCCTTAAAGCTTAAGTAGCCAGTGTTTTGGAAGTGCTTGAAGCTTTTTAGAGTCCGTGTGCTCAAAATTGAAATAAGAACAGTTGAGGGGCTTCTTCTAGAATGAGTTCGTGTTCTGTACTCATTCGGGTAGAGCTAGCCTAGTTGAGCGATTGCTCAAGCATAAGCATAGTGCATCAAACGACTTTATGCTGGCTACGATAAAGTATTTTTATAAATACTACCTGCTTTCATAATAAGCCTTAAATTCTCTTCAGGATGCTGCAAACTCTCCCAATTATCAAGCGGGTTTTCTTCAACAATCAAAAGATCAGCTCGAGCGCCTTCTTTCAGAATACCCACGTCATTAGCTTCATGCATAAGTTCAGCAGCATGAATAGTAGCAGCCTGCAAAATAGCCAAGTGAGGCTGTACTGCCGCGCGAATACTAAACTCTTTTAACTGATGCTTATGCATATCCCCTAAAAGATCCGTACCATAAGCAAGGTTCACACCCGCCTCATGCGCCAACTGCAAAGCGTGCAGACCACCTTTACGAACAATCTCTATTTTAGGTACTACACTCTCAGGTAAACCCGCAGCAACCCCCTCAGTAGCAAGCATTTCATAAGTCACAAGGGTAGGCACCATAAAAGCATCATGTTTAAGAAAAAGCTCAATGCTTGTTTCATCAATCAAATTACAATGCTCCAAAGAACGAACGCCTGCCTTAATTGCCCGATTAACCGTTTTTGTGGTGTAACTATGCGCAACCGTATAAAGTCCAGCATTTTCAGCCTCTTCAACAGCAGCAGCCAATTCATCTTGAGCAAACTGAACATTTTCAATACGATCTGTCGGTGACGCAACGCCACCCGAAAGCATCAGCTTAATATGCTTAGCACCTCGCCTAATCTCATCACGGCAAGCACGCTGCACCTCAGCAACCCCATCACACAACCTAGAAAAAAGAGCACTCGAGTGAAACAAATCTTCAGACCTTTCACCAGCCAAACGAGAATCACCATGACCCCCTGTTTGCGAAAGCGCTAAGCCACCATGCACGATTCTGGGCCCAGCTATCAAATTATCATCTACCGCTTGTGCAATACCATAATCAGCACCCCCCACATCACGCACAGTGGTAAAACCCCGCATAAGCATGGCCTCTAAAATCTTCGCGGATTTAGCTGCCGTATAAAAAGGAGAGTAACGCGTAATGCTACGAATATCAGCAGTCCAAGTAAGCACATGTACATGAGCATCAATCAGACCCGGCATAACAAACTTAGCCTTAGCATCTAATAAACTCAGATTTTCACCCAAAAAATCAGGCTTAGAAGCTGAATCAAAAATAAGCTCAATACGACCCGACTCAATCAGCAAACTTTTATTCTTAAGAACCAAACCTGTTGAAACATCAAGTAGCGAAGCATTCGTAATGAGTTGCGCCATTATATCTCCTTAACATAAAGCCTATGACAGAACAGTTGAAGCAAGTTCCTCTGAAACAAGAAAAATAAAATCTTTACCCCGTTTACTATCCTCTTTTAGTTTAGCCAGCGACTCATCATTAAAAAGAGCAAGCTCGAGCTTTTCCATGGACTCAAAGTAAGCCTCAGTGATGTACTGATAGCGGGGTTCACCCAAAACAGTTGTCTTAGTTCTATAAAAATCTGTTTTCAGCACATGGGGTGTCGCAGCATTCTCGTTTTGGTGTTCTGTGGTGCGCCACTTGATAAAAGCATCATGATCAGCATCATCAGGTAAGTTATAAAGCACTGTTAGTTTAACCATAGGTCACATCCTTAATGAGCTAAGAATAACTCGAGTTTGCATTAGTATTCTCATTAGTGTTTTTAGGGCAGTGAGTCATTGCTTCTAAGGTTTTTTTGCAAGCTTGGTTTTTTGAAACGAAGGTGCTAAGTGGGGTTCTTGGTTTTGTGCTGGAACTGTTCTAAGTGAAGACTGTAATTTATTCTGGACCTCCAAAAAACTTTTTGCTTTGCTTTTGGAAATTCTTCATTCGAGGGCTTTGGGTTTTATGCTAATTTGTTTATGAATGCTCACAAGAATAGCTTCACCTGAAATTTACTCTAGGCAAGAATCTTATCGTTATTATCTATACAGCCTTTGCATAGTTATTGGTGTACCTAAAATGCTTGTGGTTTGGTACTACATTCAAGCAGCAGATCCCTTTGCAAGAATTGCTTATCCTGTTTTAGCTATATATTGCGCTTGGGCACTGAGTGCCTTAATTAAGGCTAATCTTTCCTTAAAAACAGTAGAGAGAGCCACGCTTATTGTACTGGGTATTGTTTGGTTAGGCAGAGCCATCTACATGGTTGCTGTTTCGCCAGAAGGCTTAGGAGAGGCTGTCCAAGCTATCTACTTAAGCTACATACTTTTTTGTGTTTTAGCTTATGTCATGTTTGAAAATGCTACTGCACTAAAGTTCTCAATTAGTATTTTTGTTATATCTTTAGTTATTAGCCTAAGCCAAATTAGCCTAATAAACTTTGATAAAAGCTATCTAGAGTCACTACAATTTCAAGCTTACCTTGCTGTCATTATTGGTGGTATCCATGCACTCAGTTACGTTAAAACCGAATTAAGTGAATCAAGAGCTAAAGCGGATATGCTTGAGCGTATTGCTTATAAAGATAGCTTAACAGGTTTAAATAATCGCCGTAGAGTATATGAGGCACTAAGGAATAATCTTGTTGTAGCTGAACGTTACGAGCGGCCCTTAAGTATTATTTTGCTAGATATTGACCACTTTAAACACATTAATGACACCTATGGGCATGATGTAGGTGACTTGGTTTTAAAGGAATTTGCTACCTTACTGAGCCCTCTTTTGCGTAAGACAGATGTCTTAGGGCGTTGGGGTGGCGAAGAGTTTTTAATTGTTTGTCATGAAACGCCCCTAGAAGAAGTAGCACGTTTAGCTGAGCGTCTTTGTAAAATAGTTGCAAGTCATAACTTTCCTAAAGTTAACCACGTAACCGCTAGTTTTGGGGCAGTTAGTTACAGCGCAGGCTTAAACAGCGAAGATATGCTTAAAAGTGCTGATATTTTGCTCTATGAAGCCAAAAATGCAGGTCGGAACCAAGTTAAAAGCCAACAGCTAAGCCCACAACGGCTACTTCAATTACCAAGCTGATTTAAGCCGCAGATAAATTAGCATACTTCAAAAGTAAGCGTTTAGCACCCGCTTCTTTAAAAATAACTGTAATTTCAGCTTTGCTTCCTTCACCACTCACACCCACAACCGTGCCACCCCCAAAACGAGGATGCGTAACACGCTCTCCACCTTTAAAGCTCGTAGGCTCGCCTGCTTGTTTAGGCATGTCTACCTCTAAAGAACGTGACGGTGGCTGCCAGACATTACGCGAAAATTTACTCAAGCGACTTGCATCTGTAAGCTCTTGACCCAAAACATCAATCTCTTGCAGCATGCCTTTAGGAATATCTTCAAGAAAGCGACTCGGGCGCGCAATCTCAGTACGACCAAAATTCATGCGAGATTCACAGTGCACCAGCATAAGGTCTTCTTGCGCTCTGGTAATACCCACATAAAGCAAACGTCGTTCTTCTTCAATATCTTGCAAGCTTGCTGTTGAACTACGGTGCGGCAGTAAGTTCTCCTCCATACCCACCAAAAAGACCACAGGAAATTCTAAACCCTTAGCATTATGCAAGGTCATAAGGGTTACAGCTTCATCAGGCACCTCATCATTAACAGCCTTAACTGCGCGGTCATCAAGACTAGCCATGAGCGCAGCTTCATCTAAAAACTCACTAATGCTACCCCCACCGTCCTCCTGCCATTCCAAAACAGCATTGAGTAGCTCTTCAAGGTTCTCCATGCGAGCCTGCGCTTCGAAAGACGCTTCATCTTTAAGCATCTGCATGTAGCCAGAAGTATCATAAATAAGTTTTAAAAACTGAGCAGCCTCAAGTTCATTAGAGGCGTCCATCAGGTCATCCATGAGCGCCAAAAAATCAGCAATGCGATTGACCGCAGGTGTGCCCTTAAGCACCGTCTCGGCATTCTTAAGCGCATCATAAAAACGAAGCCCATGCTGAGCAGCCCATTCACTTAAATTGTCTTCACTGGTCTTACCAATACCCCGCTTAGGTCGCTTTAAAATGCGCTTCCAAGCCACATCATCAGACGGGTTCAAAGCAGCCTTAGCAAAACTCAAGACATCCTTAACTTCACGCCTATCATAAAAGCCAACGCCACCCACAATTTTGGCAGGAATAGCAGAACGCCGTAAAGACTCCTCAAGCACCCTAGACTGAGAATTGGTACGATACAAAACTGCAAAATCATTGTAACCAAAGTCTTTCTCAGCCAACAACCGCTCAACCTGACGGGCCACAAAATCCGCCTCAGCACGATGATCCACTGCCCGATAAATCTTCACGGGTGAACCATCCCCCTTAACAGGTTTTAAATCTTTATCTAAACGACCCTCATTTTGCTCAATCAAAACATTCGCCAATTTAATGACACTACCCACACTACGGTAATTAAGCTCGAGTCTGTAAATATTGGCATCATGAAAGTCTTTTTGAAAATCAAGAATGTTCTGAACATCTGCGCCACGAAACGCGTAAATGCTTTGGTCAGGGTCACCCACAACCATTAAATTGCGATCGCGACTGGCAAGCTGTTGGGTAAGTTGGTACTGCACCGCGTTGGTATCTTGATACTCATCAACATGAATAAATACAGCGCGTTGCTGCACGCGCTCTAAAACATCATGATGAGAGCCAAAAAGCTCTACGGTGCGACCTAAAATGTCATTAAAATCAACGGCATTGGCTTTGCGTAAACGACCCTCATAGCGTTGATACACTTCAACAATAAGCTCAATTGGGATACCTGAAATCATATTGCCAAGCTGCCTCTCGCCCTCTTGAGCAAGCATTTCAGGATTCCATAAATTAGATTTACTGCGGTCAATTAAAGCGCGTAAAACCCTCGGGTTGGTATCTTCAAGACCACGAACGCTCTGCAATATTTCTTTAAGCACATCAAGTTGATCGGTATCATCATAAATAGCAAAGCCTGTAGTTAGGCCAATAAGCTCACCATAGGTTCTCAAAATACGTAAGCAGGCCGAGTGAAACGTACTTACCCACACATCACGCCCTTCAGAACCAATGAGAGACTCAACTCGCTCTTTCATTTCGCCTGCAGCTTTATTGGTAAAGGTAACTGCCAGAATTTGCTGAGGTACAACCCCAAAATTCTCCATAAGATAAGCAATGCGGTGCACAACGGTGCGGGTTTTACCTGAACCCGCACCCGCAATCACCAAAGCAGGCCCCTCAAAATGCTGAACAGCAGCCTGCTGAGATTCGTTTAAAGAAGAAAGTAAATCGTTAGACACAGTTTTTGTATCATAACGCTATAAAGCAATAGCAAAGGTTAAAGACAAAAAGAGCGTAGCGGTAGCCTAGAAGATTTATAAGATGCCTCTAAAAGAAGTCTTGAAATATGCCATGATAAAGCCCTACAGGATTTAATAATGACGAACTATAAAGCGCTAGATACAGACAAAATAATAAAAACTGTGACAAGTCTGAGCTGGCGTATAAAAGAACGCTTCCCGCAGTCAAGCTTACATTTTTAACATGCTGGCAACTTGTCTCATTATCTCCAGCTAAGTGCCTGTAAGTGTTGTAATAGTGTTTTCAAAAATCACTATTACAAAGTAATAAGCTCAGTTTGATTTATACTTTGATTGAATAGTTGACGGTTGGGAGAAATGATGCGCTATGACATTAAAAACTTAAAAGGTGACTTGTCAGGGGGGTTGGTTGCTGGCATTATTGCTTTACCCTTAGCACTTGCCTTTGGTGTTCAGTCAGGCTTAGGGGCAGCTGCGGGTCTTTATGGCGCTATTGCTATAGGGTATCTTTGCAGCTTTATTGGGGGGCTCTCCCACGCAGGCGGGCCCCATGACGGGTGTCTCAGCATCCATTGTGCTTTACGCAGTTGAGCGTACAGGCAGTGTGGAAAGTGGTCTTGGCATTGTGCTTAGTTTTTAGGGGCTGGTATTCTCCAAATTACTTTAGGGTTTTTAGGTATTGGTAAGTACATTAGATACTTTCCTTACCCTGTTGTTTCAGGTTTTATGAGCGGTGTTGGTCTGATTATTATTGTCTTACAACTCTGGCCATTTTTGGGAAGCAGTTCACCCAAAACAACACTTCAGGTTTTTACTCGAATTGCTGAACCACTCTCAGCACTTAACTTTAACGCCATTTTGTTAGTCACTACAACCCTAGCTGTTTACTACCTTTTTCCGCGCATAACAAAAGCTGTACCTTCGGTACTTGTCGCTTTGTTAGTAGGTACGCTGGTTGCTGTTATTAGTGGTATGGATGTGCCTATTATTGGTGATATTCCAACAGGCTTTCCTGCTTTACAGCTAAGCAGAATCTTTGCAGTTTCTTCTGAGCACCATAATTTTATTTTAGGGTCAGGCTTAACCCTAGCTTTACTAGGTTCGATTGATTCTCTTTTAACCTCGGTCATTGCTGACAACCTAACCAAAAAACCGCATAACAGTAACCGCGAACTCATTGGTCAGGGCATTGGCAATATGATAGCTGCAATCTTTGGCGGCATCCCAGGGGCAGGCGCAACCAAAGGAACGGTCGTAAATATAAATGCTGGTGGCACAACACGTCTTTCAGGTGTTACCCATGGACTTGTTCAGCTTGCCGTTTTACTTGGCGCAGGTGCCATAGTTTCTTATATTCCCCTAAGTGTTCTTGCAGGCTTACTCATTTCAGTTGGACTAGCCATCATTGATTACCGAGGTCTAAAGCACCTACGGCATGTACCAAAAGCAGATGCCGCCGTCATGATCATCGTTTTACTATGGACAGTTTTTGGCAATCTCATACACGCAGTTGTTGTTGGTATAGTGCTAGCAAGCATTCTTTACATGAAGAAATCCGCTGACCTTCAAGAGGCTGAAGCGTCACTAAGTTCACTCTCAGAAAGCGTATGGGCTGATGAAATAGCATTACAAAAAACCTTTGAAGATAGCATCTATATAAAACATTTTAATGGCCCTCTCTTCTTCGGTTTCACCTCAGGATTTAAAGCATTAGCTGCAAAGGTCAGTGAAAAAAAGCAAAAGTACTTATTATTCGAATGGAAAACGTACCCTACATGGATCAATCTGGTCTATATGCACTTGAAAATGTAATCTTTAGCCTGCGGCAAAAAGACACCTCAGTTTTACTTATAGGACTACACGAACAACCCCGCGACATGCTAGAACGAATACAACTCATACCGAGCTTAGTGCCCGAAGAACAAGTTTTTACAAACATCAATGAATGCAAAGAATGGCTCGAGCGTAACGTTCAAAACACATAAACACTCGAGTTTAGAAAGGAAGCAACTATGGATAGTAAAAAGCAAGCTGGTAGTGTAAATACCAATCAAGAAGGGTTAATTGAAGATGTTTTAACCCAAGAGGAACAGGCTAAGCTCACCCCTGACGCTGTTATCAATAGTTTGAAGCAAGGTAATGAGCGTTTTGTAGAGGGTGAAGTTACCTTAAGAAACCATACAGAGCAGGTGCGTCAGGCTGCTGCTAGTCAGTTTCCTAAAGCGATTATTTTGTCTTGTGTGGATTCAAGAGTGCCTGTCGAAGATGTCTTTGATAGAGGTATTGGTGATTTGTTTGTTGCGCGGGTGGCAGGTAACTTTGTAAATGTAGACATTCTGGGTAGTATGGAGTTTGCTTGCAAAGTATCAGGCGCAAAACTTATTTTGGTTTTAGGTCACGAGCACTGTGGCGCGTTGAAAAGTGCGATTGATGGTGTAGAGCTTGGTAACATTACGGAAATGTTAGAAAAAATAGTCCCCGCTGTTCAAAGTTTAGCTGATTATGAAGGTGATAAAACAAGCAACAATGCTGAATTTGTTCACAAGGTTTCAGAAAAAAATGTAGAACTAAGCATAGCTAAAATAAGGCAAGAAAGCCCTATCTTAAATACAATGGAAGCTGAAGGGCAGATACAAATAAGAGGCGCAATGTACGATATGGATACAGCTAAGGTTAACTTTCTATAAAAAGCCTTCTGCCTTCAAATTATTGTATAGATCATAAGAAACCCCAGTTAAAGCTAACTGGGGTTTCTACTTTTGGCTCGGCGGGTAGGGGTCGAACCTACGACCGATCGGTTAACAGCCGATTGCTCTGCCACTGAGCTACCGCCGAACGAAGCTCTAATTAGGCGACGAGTAGTGTATCAGACTTAAGCTTATTTGGCAAGTTTTTCAACTTTCAAACTTTCAACTTGGCGTTTTAGTAATTCACTCGCCGTATAAACTGAGCTTTTAAGATTTTTGCATTCAAAAACTGTTTCTGAGCCTAAGGTGAGCAATACTACTTTAGGCGTTACCTAGGCGTTGAAGCCTTTTTACTCACAATAAAAAAGGTAAAAGTAAGGTATCCTTTTTCTCATGAAAAGCACAACACATGCGCATATTGCCTTAGCGTATCTTCACCTTTGGACACATGGTGAAGGTCGTGGTACTTACAGCGCTCGAGTGCTTAATGACTGTTTGCTTAGCTTGGCGGGGGAGCAGGAAGTTGATTTGTCTAGCATGTCTGTTTTAGATCAGCAGCAAAGAACTTGGTTGGCTGAAGTTATTTTTGGACTCGAGCATCTTAAGCGCTCTGAACTGAAGAGTGCTGCGGGTGTGATTGAAGATCCCATTATTTTGATTTAACTGCTTATGTTGAGGTATTCTTAGGCTCTGAGGAGGTTGAGAGTATGCTTATGGTTGTTTTGTTGGGGGGGGTGCGTTTACGCTTGTATTTGCATTGTCGAACGCACGTATTAATAAAACTCATGTTATTCCTGAGTCTAATTTAGTTGTTTTTCCTTGAGTTCTTCAAGCAGGCTTTTGGCAACTTCAACTTCGTTCCAAGGCAGGGTTTCATGACTTCGCTCTAAAGTATTTTCATGCCCTTTGCCTGCAAGTAAAACAGTGTCACCTGCTTTAGCGAGGTGTAAGGCGAGTTTTATGGCTTTATATCTATCTGGAATGGTCCAGTAGGTTTTGGTTGCATTGCCACTTGCATGAATAGCGCCATTAGCCATATCTATAAGAATGGTAATAATGCTTTCTGAACGACTGTCTTCTTCGGTAAAAATGCCAATATCCGCGTGGGTTTGGCTAAGTTGACCTAATTGAGGTCGTTTGACAGGATCGCGTTCACCTGCAGCGCCAATCACCACAATGAGCTTACCCGTAGTTATGGGTCTTAGCGTATTGAGTACTTTTTCAAGGGATGCTGGCGTGTGCGCAAAGTCAACAATGACTTTAAAAGGTTCATTCTGAACACTTTGCATGCGGCCCGGTACGCCCTCAAAGCTAGCCAAGTGCTTAATAATCTCAGGAATGCTTAAGCCTGCTTGGTGGGCAGCAGTCATAGCAGCTAGGGCATTATGAATGTTGTAGTCACCCACCATGGGTAGCATGACTTCAAAGCGCTCTTCTTGCCCAGATTGTTTAACATAAAGACTAAAAAGTTGCCTGCTACCAATAGCTTTAGGGTATTTAGCCTGCCAGTCAGCCTTATCTGACAAGCCATAAGACAAACTGGCTCGTGAAGCATCAGCAAAAAAATGGTAATTCGGGTCATCTCGGTTAAGAACAGTTAAGTTAGAACGCCTGCAAAGCTCGAGCTTTGCTTCTCGGTAAGCTTCAAAGGTTTCATGGAAGTCTAGGTGTTCGGGGGTTAAGTTTGTAAAAATACCAACATCAAAACTAATTTCATCTAGACGATGTTGCGCAAAACCGTGAGAGCTGGCTTCTAAGACTAAGTGTGAGCAACTAGCATCTCTAAATTGAGCCAGTAAAGCTTGTATCTCGGGGGCTTCAGGGGTCGTGAAATGACCTTCAAGCTCGAGTTTTTTGTTAGCAATTTTGGTAGCTGCGGTACTTAGCAGTGCTGTTTTATAGTGCTGCGAGAGCAAGTGATGCAGCATAAAAGAGGTGGTTGTTTTGCCGTCAGTACCAGTTACACCAAAGCTAGTAAAAGCTTGGTTAGGGTGACGGTGAAACGTGGCAGCTAGCTTGGCAATAGCTACTTTTGCATTTTCTACTTGAATGTAAGGCACACCAAATAAGCGTGTTTCATCTTTTTCGCCGACAATGGCAATAGCGCCTTTTTTGACAGCTTCTTCAGCAAAGCCATGCCCATCTACCTTAAGTCCTGAGCGTGCAACAAATACAAAGCCTTTTTGAATCATGCGGGTATCTTGGGCAATGCCTGTCACACTAGCATTCAAAGAAATTTGAATGCCAAGGGCATGTTCAAGTAAAAACGCTAAATTCATAAGACAGCTTTAACCAATCCGTAATTTGCTAAGCTACTATGCAGGGTTTGTAAATGCGCATCATTAAGTAAAAAATCAGTCGTATCGGCATTAACAACTAGCACGTGCGACAAATCATAACCAGAGATAAAGCGTTCGTAAAGCACATTTAACCTTTTTAAGTAAGATTCTTCGATAGTCTGCTCATACTTACGCCCTCGTTGCTTAATACGAGCTTGTAACGTCGATACGCTCGCTTTTAAATAAATAAGCAAATCAGGGGGTCTAAGCGTATTTCGAATAGTTGCATACATCTGCATATACGTAGCATAATCACGCTCAGACAAAATGCCTTCTTCAAATAAGTTAAGTGCAAAAATAGCAGCATCTTCATAAAGGGTGCGATCTTGAATAATGCGGCTTGAAGGGTTCACCTGAAGCAAATGTTGTTCTAAGCGCTTCGCCAAAAAAAACATTTGCGAATGAAATGCAAACTGACGCATATCCTTATAAAAATCTTCAAGATAAGGATTCTCATCTACTGCTTCAAAGACAGGCTCGAGTTTGTAGTGTTCAGCTAGCAGCGTTGTGAGCGTGCTTTTTCCTGAACCAATATTGCCAGCAATAGCTATATACATTGATTTAAGAAAGAAGCAAGAGAGAAGAAGGAGGACGAGAAGAAATCATGTTTAGGCGGCTTGAGCAAATTGCAAGATTTCGTTAATTAAATCATCTCGATCATTTGGGTTATTAACAAAGTCAAACTTCGAAGCGTCAATGGTGTGAACACGCCCTGTGTAAGTAGCAAAATAATCATCATAAGCTTGACTCAGTTGCCTTAAGTAAGCTGCTTTCATATTGCGCTCAAAACTACGGTCACGCTTAGCAATACGCTGCAACAGCAAATCAGGTTCAGCTTTTAAATAAATAACCACATCAGGCTGCGTGAGTTTAGGACGAAGCTGCTCATAGAGTTCCTTATAAAGCTCCCACTCATGTTTAGATAAGTTCATGCTTGCAAAAATAAAATCTTTATCAAAAAAATAGTCACTCACGGTGTGCTGAAAAAACAAGGCACCCTGATTAAGGTCTTGCACTTGCTTATAACGAGATAACAAAAAGAAAACCTGCACTTTAAAAGCGTACGCTTCAGGATCACTATAAAAAGGAGCAAGAAACGGGTTTTCCTCAACAACTTCATGCATAACTCGAGCATTGAGTTCTTCAGCTAGTAGTTTACTTAAGCTGGTTTTGCCTACGCCAATAGGCCCTTCAATGGTTATGTAAGACAACGCCCAAACCTCCTAAAGCCAAAGTATACCTTGTTAGGCGTAAATGACGTTTACAGCATAATGCTTAAAGAACTTCTTGAGGTTTGTCTGCTTGTAAATAGCATTTCCATGAGAAAAGCCCGAACGGCTTTTCTCATGGCGATCTTGGATCGTAAAATCAAACCAATAAAGTCTTCTTACATTATCTCGTGAAACTGCTATAAAGAGGATAGTTGTTTAGCTTTTCGTTTTCTTCGCCTGTGTTTACGCTTAGGCGTTTGCTTAACGGGGCGAATAAGCTTTAGCTGATGCTCATAATGACTGCGGTTCAGTATCCACCAATTATTAGCAGCACTCTTAAAGCCTAGCTGACTATAATTAGCCTCATCTTGCAACTGCAAAGCCGTTAAATCCAAATGCTCAAAAGCAATCTGAATAGCGGCTTTTAAAAGAGCCTCTTTTGCCCAAAAAAGCAAACACTGACCCTTTGTTTTAAAAGAAAGATGTGCAACCTTGCTTTCAGAAGCAGTACGCAAAAGCATACTAATGTCTTCAGAGACAGACAAAACACAGCTCTTACCTTCAAAGCCATTACTAGAAACAGTCAAACCTGCAAAGCTAACTTGGTAACGTGGTAACGGCTCAGGATACTGACTATCATACAAAACAGACAAGTCATTCATAAGTTCAACAAGGCGCAACTTAGCCCTATCACGCTCACGCTCCGTTAACAAAGCAGGATCAAGCAAACGCTGCTCGAGTGTTAGTCGCTCTAATTCTAAGTTTTCCAACTGCGCTTCAAAATTGACTTCTTTTATCTGTTCTACAGCTTCAATAAAAGGCATCGCCTCGATTTGCTTATTGCCTTTAAAGTAACCCTCTAAACCACCACGGTAATGGTTAAGCTCAGCATTTTCTAAAGCCCAAACTTTAGTGCATAAACTCTGCACTAGCATTTCATCATGCGTGGCAAGCAGCAAAGCAGCTTGGCTATCTTGCAGGGTTTG
>CAZWJZ010000008.1:20944-30514 GCA_964634665.1 uncultured bacterium
GTATTTTTTGTATACCTTGATTGTGGTAGACCTTGTTGCACTTTTTGTGCATTTGCTCAAGCATTTCTATCATGCCTATATCAAGCGCATTGGTGGGCTCATCAAGCAAAATTAAGTTAGCTTCACTCGCAATAAGCTTAGCTATACCCGCCCTAGCACGCTGCCCAGTTGACAGCTCATTTGGCATTTTATGCCAAAACTCAAGCCTTAAATCAACCAAAGCCAAAAGCATTTTGGCGCGCTCACGACTCACCAAAAACTCGAGTTGCTCCAAAATGCTCATATCATCCTGCAAGCCCCTACTGTGCTGATCAAAGTAATAAAGCTTAGTATCTTTATGCCAGTAACTAGCTACCTTTGGGTTATCAGATGAAAGTTCACCCGCTATTAACTTAAGCAGCGTGCTTTTACCCGAACCATTAGGGCCAAGGAGTGCAATGCTGTCAGCCGCATAAATTTGAAGCTGTGCGTCTTGCACAATGAGCTTAGCTTCAAACTGCTTTCTCAAATGCTTAAAAGAAACAAGTAAACCTTTAGCCTCTCGACTAGTAAGCGTCATCTGCTTAGTCTGCTCAACGCTATCTTCATCTACAACAGATTTAGCTAAGCCCGCCATAAGCTTCTTACGCCTTTTTTCTGCCTTCTGAAAAGCAGGTGCAGTGAAACTCTGACGCAGCTTCTCCTCTTGCCTAGTCTGTTCCTGACGATGCTTCTTACGCGTCTTCTTAGTAATTAAAAGCTGTGCTTGATAAGCCTCATAATTACCCTTATAGCTAACAAGCTTACCCCCTTCAAACACCAACAGCTTGCTACAAACTGCATTTAATAAAGCCCGATCATGAGACGCTAAAAGAAGCCCACCCGAATAACACAGCAAACGCTTTTGCAAGTAACGCTTCATACTTATATCCAAGTGATTAGTCGGCTCATCTAAGAGCAAAACATCCGCTTGCCTAGCCAAAGCCATAGCCAATTTAAGCCGCATGCGCTCCCCACCCGACAAAGACGCAACAGACTGCAACAATCCATTCCCCTCAAAACCAAACTCAGTCAAATGACGTTTTAAAGTTAACTCAGCCTCATAGCCACCCTTTGCCTCAAACAAAGCTGCCAGCCGCCCATAGCTTTCCAAATCAGCCTTACCCGCAGCCAAACGTGCCTCCTCAGCACGCAAATCACGCTCGAGTTCCTTTAGCGGCTCCAAAGCCTCTAAAGCTGCCTGCCACAAACTTAAATGTTCATTAAGAGCATCATCCAATAAATACAGACTATTAGCAGGCGCAAGCACAAAATGACCATCTGTAGCTTTTAACTGACCTGCCAGAATCTTAAGTAAACTACTTTTACCCACACCATTGTTACCCACAAGCCCAACACGTTCACCCACACTAAGGCTAAACGAAGCACCATAAAAAAGTTCTTTAGCTTCTAAGTAAAGACTAAGGGATTTGGCTTCTAAAAGACGGTCATCCATGTTTGGTTTTAGTTTAGAGCAAGCATAAGGAACAGATGTGTAGACTGGAAAGAAGGAAGATTAGGAAATACCTTTTACTTTCTACTTTTCACTGTTTAGACTCGTTGCTCATTGCTTTACCGAAGTATATCTACCGGATTTAAACTGCTGGCTCGTCTGGCTGGAATAATGCCTGCCAGAATGCTAGTTACCAGCGAAACAGTGCAAACCCAAATAAAATCAAATGCTTGCATATCTACTGGTAGAGCAGTAATAAAATACAAATCACCGGGTAGCGGGAAGGGTTTAACTTGAAAGTAAAAGCTAATTAAAAAACCAAGTAGGGCCCCAACAAGCGTACCTGTGCCACCAAGCAAAAACCCTTCAAGCATAAAAGTTGTTAAAATTTGATTTTGAGATGCACCCATGGCCCTCAAAATAGCTATTTCTTCTGTTTTTTCGGCAACTGTCAAGATAAGAATATTTGCTATGCCCATAGCAGCAACCAAAACAATTAAGAAAATAACCAGACTAATAAGAGCTTTTTGCATGCGAAGTTGATCTATAAGCCCACCAAAAAGATTTTGCCAAGAGTAAGCTAACAGACCTGTTTCTGCCATGAGTTGCTGAGCAACCCGATTAGCATTATCAGCATTGCTCACACGAATGTGATAACCCGAAATATTGCCCTCTTCACGTAAATAAGCTTGCAGCGTAGGAATGGATGTGTACGAAACAATAGCATCTATGAGTTCATTACCCGCCCGAAAGGTATCAACCACTTCAAAGCGTTGCCGGCGCTGCTCAGGGTTCAGTACAAACACTTCATCACCCGGAATAACACCAAGCTGCCTAATGCCCAAAGAACTACCCAAAACAATGGCCTCACTGTTACTAAGAGCATCAGCTTGCCTTGAAAGTTCAGGTAAGTCAGTTAGCACCTTAGACTCGAGTATTGGGTCTATACCTATAAGCCTTGTGTACCCTTGAGTACTGCTAAGACCTAAATCTGCGTTGGCACGCCTAAAAATAAGCACGTTGGTTTCTATAAAAGGTGCAACGGCTTCTACATCTGGATGCTCTAAAATGTCTGCCATCTGAGCATTGTTAGCAGGGATGGTTTCACCAGCTCGAGCGCTTAAGGTTATGTGCGGTGTGGCTTTTAAAGTGCTGCGTACCAGCTCAGCAATAAAGCCATTAGTTAGCGATAAAGCCACAATGAGCGCCATGACGCCCACAGCTACACCAAGTACAGTTAGTAAGCTCTGTAAAGCACGACGGCGAATGTGCCGTAAAGCTAAGAAAAGTGGAAAGGGTTGCACGACTTTAGTGTACCTAATGGGCTGCGAGCTGTGGGTAATGAGCTAGGAAAGGGGAGAGTAGTCACTGAAAAGCAATGAGCAATGAGTGGAAAGCATTTTCTAATTTTTCATCTTCCTTTAAACAAAACCGTTAGCAAAGCAACCCTTAAGCCTTAAATAATAAGGTATACTTAAGATGAGCAACATGCGACTAGTAAGGAGACAAATGCCTATTTTATTTACAGACTTACTCAAAGACTCAGCATTTGAAATAAAAAACCGAAAAGACATAAAAGAACTTTATGAAGCTATAAAAGAAAATGTCAAAAACAATAAACTAAATCTAGAGGGCCACACCCTACCTGACTCTTTTATCACATGGATTAAAAGCATAGAGGGTGACAAAAAACTACCTAAAACAGATACCGATGTGGTTGACTTTTCTTTAGCTCAAGATGCCAAGTATGATTCATGGCGCAAAAGCTACCTTATAGCCAAAAACCCAATTTTTATAACACAGAGCGAAAAAGAACTCATAACGCATTTACAAACCCTCGATAAAAGTGCTCAAGAAAGCCTAGCTGCTATAAATGCTAGTAAAGATGACATTGTTGCAACCCTATCTGACTTACAAGCAAACATTGCTTTATTCTTAAGTTACTACGACAAAAACAAAACAAAACTCAAACTACCAGACCGTCACACAGCACTCGAGCGTGTCAAAACAAAAAAAGCTAGTACTGCCAAAGCGAAACCCGTTACGCCTTAATGCGCAAGAGCTAATACCGAATGTGAGCTAAACGAGCCTATACTGTAAACATGCAAGCTGTAACTGCTAAAGGAAAACGAAATGTCATGATTGGCATTGTTCTTGTCTTGCTGTTAGCGTTGTTCTTAAGCCCCATGATAAACAGTTTTAAAACATGGCTAAGCAATGACCTTGTACCACTCGAAGAAAGAATGCAAAGCTTAAAACAAATCTTTATAGCCATCTGCCTTCCACTTATAGGCATGGGCTTATGGATGATTTATCTAGGGCAGCAAAGCATTAACAGCCAGCAGTTCCCAGCAACCAGCAAAAGAGTTAAAAACACTCGAGTGCTTCAAGGAACTAAAGCTGTGGTGAGAGGGCACTTTTTGCAAGTAGGTGGTGGAATTATCGCTGTGCTAGCAGCCTTAATGCTAAGTACCATTTGGAAACTAACGAACATGATCTTAACAACACCCTAATCAAGCAAGCTCGAGTTTTGCTATTGGTGGAGTTTTGAGCTTTTTTTTGCTATAATCTTTTCACCATGATAAATAACCAGAAATTCTGGAGTTAAGTTTGAAAGGCATGTTTTAACCCTTGTTACTAAGGTTTTTGTCTTTTGTTTTGTTTATTTTTCCTTTTTACAATAGCGTTTTGAATAGTGTTTTTGCGGCATTGTTCTTGTTTTGTTTCTACCTTTTTGAGGGTAGAAGGTTGGAGTTAATAGCATAGAAAAAGTACATGGAAAATTAAGTGGTTTGAAGAAAAGCCAAATTAAGCTTTTGAGTAATTTATATCGTCGTAAAGTTCCGCCTGATATGCCTGCCAATAATGAGCTTGCTAGAGCTATGGGTGAGCTTAGTCTTGAAATGAAAAAGCCTGTTTCTGTGCTTATTGATAGGCGGGGTCGCATTATGACGGTGGCTGTGGGGGATGCTCAAGATACGCCTTTGCCAGACCTTTCAGGTGAAGTTGAGTCGCGGCTTTATGGTCTTCGCTTGGTTCATACGCATCTTAAAGCGGGGGGCTTGAGTAGTGGTGATTTATCTAAGCTGTTTTTGCATAAGCTTGACGCGATTATTGCTATTGATATAACTAAGACAGATAAAGCTGGTCTTTTGCTGCAAGATGCTCACTTTGCTATGATTGCGCCCCTAACCTCAGAAGAAGAAGATTGGATAATTGAGCCGTCCATGACCATGCGCGAGCTTGAAGATATGAATATCTTAGAGCGCATTCGGGCTTTAGAAGAAGAATTAACACGCAGCTCAGGTGCGCGTGAGGTTAAACGAAGTAGTGCTGAACGTGCAGTCCTTATTGGGCTTGAGACAGGTGAAGGGCTGATTGAGGCAGAGTCTCGTTTAGAAGAGCTTGTTGAGCTAGCACGCACCGCAGGGGCAACCATTGCGTTTAAAACGTTACAGCAACGCTCTAAGGTTGACCCTAAAACCTTAGTGGGTGGTGGTAAGTTACAAGAGTTAGTTTCAAAGGCGTATCATGAAGATGCTGATTTGCTTATTTTTGATCGGGAACTCAACCCAGCGCAAGCTAGAGAAATTGAGAAAGCCACACAACTCAAAATTATTGACCGTACTCAGCTTATTCTAGATATTTTTGCGCAAAATGCTCGTGGTCGAGAAGCGCAAGTACAAGTTGAGTTAGCGCAGCTTAATTACCAACTTCCTAGACTTGCAGGTCGTGGTCATGCACTTAGCCGCCTTGGTGGTGGTATTGGTACGAGAGGCCCTGGTGAAACGAAACTCGAAATTGACCGCAGGCTCATTCGTGATCGCATAACTATGCTCGAGCAGGCTGTTACGCAAATTAGTCAGCGTCGTGGTCAAACACGTAAGTCACGCACGCAATCACAAACGCCAGTTATTGCTTTAGTGGGTTACACCAACGCAGGAAAATCAACTTTGTTTAATAAACTAGCCAAAGCAGATGTGCTTTCTCAAAATAAGCTTTTTGCCACGCTAAGACCTACTACTCGTGAAGGCTGGCTGCCTGATTTAGGTGAATGGGGAGAAAAAGTTCTTTACACTGACACGGTAGGGTTTATTAGAGATTTGCCTGATGAGCTAGTGAACGCTTTTAGAGCAACGCTAGAAGAACTTCATGATGCAGATTTACTTTTGCATGTTGTTGATGGGGCTAATACAGGTGCGCCAGACAGGGTAGATGCTGTCAATCGGATTATGGATGACCTTGGGGTGGAACTCGAGCGTTTTGTGGTTGTTAATAAGGCAGATATTGCTGATGAGGTTACTTTAAGGCAGTTGCGTACGCGTTATGAGGCGTTAGGGGTGTCTGCTGTTACGGGTGAAGGGCTTGATGTTTTGAAGCGCTGGTTGGCGCATCATTTGAAGCATCTTGGTTTGCCGTTTATTGAGCGTGCAACTGGCTTGAGTGATCTTGAGGTGGATGAGTATTCGTTGGGTTTGAACTGATACTAGGCTGAATTAGGCATGATGAAGTGAAGTAAAATCATGCCTAATTTTGATTTTGAATAGTGGTTTTTAGTTAGGTTTCGCTTATCAGTTGAGTTTAAATTAACTAGGGTTTAGCATAGAGCTTTCTAGCTGGGCAATAGGGGACTGTTCTTGTGCCCAGTTTATTGCTTGGCTTGGGTCGTAATTGACGCGTTTAAAGCTTATGTTCCAGTGCTGATCTTGTTTTTCTAAGAGTAACCAACGAGCAGCCACAAAGCCATCTAAATAGCGAGATACAGGGCCAACATTTACAAAACTAATGCCTTTAACGCTTCTTAAGACTTCTCTATGAGTGTGACCTACCACGAATACTTTTGCCTTTGGAAAAAGCTGCGCTTGTTGTAGCAGGGCAGCATCATCTTTTAAGGTCATGGCTTCTGACGTAAAGTCATAAAGTAAAGCTTCTTGAGGGTTACTTAAGCTACCATGCGCAATAACCACTTCACCCTCTGCAAGTTCAGCGCTTAGCAGCAAGCTTCCTAAATAATCAGCTGCTTCATACGCCAATTGAGAGCGTAACCAACTAGCAAAAGCATGTTCTTTTTCAGCCAAGGTATCAAAACGCGTTGAGATAAATTCGTCGGTGTTAACACGTACATTAATTGTGTTTAGGCTTTGTTGTAATTCAAATGCGCCTTGTGGGTCAGCTGCTCCCCAAACTTGATCACCTAAGTTAGCCATGACATCAGGCTGATAAACTTTAATATTTTCCAACACAGCTTCGAGTGCAAAGCGATTACCATGAACATCTGAAAAAAGAGCAATTCTCATACTGCTAAGCCTAACAAATCTAAGAGCCTTCCCATGATTTATCAGCTAAGCAGTAAATCGTGAGATCTTGAAGCAAATGTTATCGCAAGTCCTTAGCTTATTGAAACTAAAGGACTAAGCCAAGCTCTTAGCTTTATCGTAAAACTGCTAGTGGCAGCTTCGTTCAAGTGTTGGTTGAGCGGCTCGAGTCTCTACTAAGGACTTTTGGTGTACGCTAAAGTCATGAATAAACCATTGGTTGCAATTGTTACGGGTGCTGGTTCAGGTATAGGTAAAGCAAGTGCAATAGCACTTTTGAAAGCGGGTTATAGTGTCGTGCTGGCAGGTCGTCGCTCAGAACCTCTTGAAGAACTCTCAAATGCCTTTGATAACTGTTTAGCTGTGCCTACTGATGTTGCAAAGCCAGAGGATGTAAAAGCTCTTTTTGCTAAAACGCGAGAAACGTTTGGTCGACTTGATCTACTCTTTAATAATGCAGGTACAGGCGCACCCGCTGTAGCGCTAGAAGATCTTAGCTTTGAGCAGTGGCAAAACGTTGTGAATGTAAATCTTACAGGCGCATTCCTTTGTATCCAAGAAGCCTTTAAGCTCATGAAAACACAAAGCCCTATGGGGGGGCGCATCATTAACAATGGTTCTATCTCAGCAACAGCACCAAGACCCAACTCTGCACCCTACACAGCTACTAAACACGCTATGACAGGATTGACTAAAAGCACTTCGCTTGATGGCAGAAAATACAATATAGCTTGCGGACAACTAGATATAGGTAACGCTGCAACTGATATGACAGAGTGTATGCAAAAAGGTGTTGCTCAAGCGGATGGCAGCATAAAAGTAGAACCCGTAATGGATGTTGCGAATGTAGCTAATGCCGTAGTTTATATGGCAAGTCTGCCTTTAGAAGCTAACGTGCAGTTCATGACGGTTATGGCAACAAACATGCCTTTTATTGGTAGAGGTTAAGTATTCCTATTGCATTCAGCATAGCAGCTTGAGTAGTTTGCCTTTAGCTGCATAGTCGCTTTAAAGAAGATAGAAACCCTGATGAGTTTTAATTGACCTCTTGTTGCTTAGATTTTTAATGTGGCAATGGTAAAATACAACACTAGGAATTAATTTCTTTACAATGTGTTTGCTAGACTTTTTGAAGTCAAGCTAAACCTGTTATGCTTATCTATGGAACTTAGCCTTAGTCTTCTTTTTACAGTATTAGTGGTTTCTTAAAGAATGGATTATCAGAATTTAAACGTAATTGATATTCATGTGCATTTCCCTATTGAAAATACTTTAAACATTCAACCGCCATCAGTACCCCGACCCCGTCATGAGTTACTCACTGCCTACACCAAAAGCAGAAGTGAACGCATGCGTGCCGAGTGGAGTACCGACCCTGCTGAAGGCGTAGCCAAAACACCCGAAGAAGTCGAAAGTCACTTAGAACGCTGGGCACAAGAAGTCGATACTTACAAATTACGTAACGTCAACTTCGTTTCTGGTGGTGGTAACGACCAATCAGCGAGTCTCATTAAAAAATACCCCAACAAATTTACAGGCTTTGCGCACCACAAACTCGAGCCTGGAGGCCATATTGAGCTTAAGCGTGCCGTGAATGAGTTGGGCCTAAAAGGTTATAAGCTTATTGGACCTAACACGGAATATCCGTTTGAGCATCCTGAGCTAAGACCCATTTGGGAGTTTTGTGCTGAGAAGCAGTTACCTGTCTTAATTCATTTTGGTTGGTTAGGGCGTGGTGGTGGCATTGTGCAGCATCCGCGTATTAACCCACTTTCTTTATTTGAAACTGCGCGTGACTTTCCTGAAATTCCTTTTATCATTCCGCATTTTGGTGTAAATCACTGGGCAGATGTGCTGGCCCTCTGCTGGAGCTTACCGAATATAAATATAGATACTAGTGGCTCTAATCAGTGGATGAAATGGATGCCTTACCCGCTCACGCTAGAAGACTTGTTTCGCAAGGCATACGAGAACTTAGGGCCAGAACGCATTTTGTTTGGTACAGACTCGAGTTACTTTCCGCGGGGTTTTTCGGTTCGTTATTTGCAAGATCAACTTAGAGCGTGTTACTCGCTAAACATGAAAGATGAAGATATTAGAAATATTTTTGGTAATAATGCTGCGCGTTTACTAAAAATGGATGTAATGTGATAAGTAACGAGTTGAAAGCAACGAGCAATGAGGAAAGCTTAAAAAACTCGTTGCTCATTACGCATTGCTCATTGCTTGGTTCCCATGCGCTTCCATGAGTCTTACCGTAAGCATGTGCTTATGCCTGACTTCAACTTTGCTAAAAAGCATTTAGCTAGGCATTTTCTTGATGCTATGACTGCGCATGTGCGTACCGTTAAGCAGCTTGATAATGCACATGTAAAAGCTAATCAAACAACGATTGAGGGTCTTTTAGAAGCCATTAATGACCTGCGTTATGAAGACCTACCTGATTATAACAGTGAAGTGCCAGACATGTACTTTGCGTTTAATCAAAAGCTCGAGTCTCGTGTGGGTAAAGAGGCAGTGAGTTTTTTGCGTATGGCGCTTAGTCGTAATGATCTTGATATGACCGTTTACAAAATGCGCACGCGTGAACTTACGCTAGCGGTGTTGCAGTATGTTTGTTTGCTTCGGCAGGCAATGTTAGAGCAAGCGCAGGCACATACAACAACCTTGCTCATTGCGCAGACGCATCATCAGCCGGGTCAACCAACAACTGTGGGGCATTACTTGGCTGCTATAGATAATGTTATTGCGCGGCATATTAAAAAACTCTTTGCTTCCTACAGC
>CAZWJZ010000008.1:30524-38068 GCA_964634665.1 uncultured bacterium
AGCGATTTAAATACCTGCCCTTTAGGCGCAGCTGCCTTAGCGGGCAGTAGCCACGCACTAAACAGGCAGTTTACAGCTGAGCAGCTTGGCTTTAATGCACCTGTCAGTAACACTTACGAAGCAGTAGCCGCCAGTGATTGGCAAGTTGATTTTGTAACTAACTTGCAGAGTTTAGCGCTCACCTTGTCACGCTTTACCCATGACCTTATTAGTTGGGCGTCAGCTGGCTTTTTTGACTTAAGTGACGCTCTCGTACAAGGCTCGAGTATTATGCCGCAAAAGCGTAATCCTGTTGCTTTGGAGCATGCACGTACGCATTTTTCACGTACCTTGGGTAGTGCGCAAATGGTTATCTTTTCTAGTCATAATATTCCTTTTGCTGACCTTAACGATTTTGGTCCCGATATTCAGGGGGCACTGCGTAGTCAGTTTGTGCAGCTAGAAGGTGGCTTAGAGCTGCTTACGGCTTGCCTTGAAGAAGGTCAGTTTAAGCTTGCTAAGCTTGAACAAGAAGCTTTTGCTTCTGCTACAACGGCAACGGAAGTGGCTGATGAATTAACGCGTCACTATCAGCTTAGTTTTCAAGAGGGTCACCATTTGGCGGCTGCTCTTGTGCAGAAACTGAGTAAAGAAGGGAGGCTATTGCGAGACGCAAAGCCGCAAGATTTACTCGATTTAGGAGGCCCCGAAGTAGACGCGCAAGTTCTAAAAGATGCTATTGACCCTGTTAAGTTTGTTGAACGAAGACATGGCTTGGGTGGACCAGCCCCCACTAGGGTAGAAGCACACTTGGTGCGCGCAGTACTAGAACACGATGAAAATGTTGATACATTGACTCAACTACACTCTAAGCTTGTCGAGGCACACCAAAACTTGACAATGCCCAGAAAGGAAAAGGTATGAAAAATATGTTGAAAACCCTAATTGCCGTCCTTGTTCTAGGAGGCTTAGCCTTCGCACAAGATGTAGAAATAACCTACTGGCAATATGATTTTGGCGCAAGAGTTGATGCCATGAACCAACTTATTGAGCAGTTTGAAGCAGAAAACCCTGGCATTAAAGTGATTCAAGAAACCTTTCCTTACGATAACTACCAAGAGCAAGTCGCTGCTTCTTTACCTGCAGGAACCGGCCCAGATGTTGTTCAGTTTTTCTATGGTTGGTTACCCACATGGCAGCGTAGTGGTTATGTAGAGCCCCTTCCTGAAGCGTACTTTGACGCAGCTATGCTTGATGCAGAGTTTGTACCTATGGCACAAGCATCTAAACTAAATGGTGTTTACTACGGTCTACCTACGGCAGTTCGTAGTCTTGGTCTTTTTTACAACATGGATAAACTTACAGAAGCAGGTTACGACGCACCCCCAGCAACATGGGATGAGTTTATTGAAATAGCTAAAACACTCACCGTTAAGCGTGGCCCTCGCTTTGAGCAAATCGGTTATGGTATTGCACCCACAGGTCAAGATCATCACCTTATTCGTGAAGTTCTAACCCGTCAGTTTGGTACACAGCCTTACAGTGATGATGGTACTGAAGTGCTTTATGACAATGAAGCGGGCTTAGCTGCGTTTGAGTTTTTCACAAGCTGGGTAACAGAGCATGAAATTGGTGTGCCAGAATTTGTACCGGGTAGCAGTGGTTACCGTGATGGCTTTAGAACCCAAGAGAACATCGCCATGATTATTGACGGTTCATTTGCTATTGGTGCTACACGTGACGCAGCTCAGTTCAACTGGGGCGTTACCGAAATACCAACTTTAGAAAACGGTGTTCAAGCTAACTTTGGTTCTTTCTGGATGAACGGCCTAAGCCCGAACGCCTTTGCTGATGAGGCAACGCTAGAAGCAAGTGCAAAATTCTTAGAGTTTGTTACACGCCCCGAAGCCATGCAACTCTGGTTAGATGTTGTGGGTGAATTACCAGCACGTCAAAGCCTCATTTCTGACCCAGCGCTTGCCAGTGATCCTGTCTTTGGTCCTTTTATTAGCTCATTAGCCTATGCAACTGCTACAAGCTTTGTAGATGAAACTGCGCAGCGTGACGTCATTGTTAATGCCATCAACCGCGTTATTCTAGAAGGTGCTGACTCTGGAGCAAGCTGGACTCAAGCTGCCGAAGAAGACCAAGCATTACTCAACGAATTTAGTCAATAAACATAGTAGTCAGTAGTCAAAAAGAGTTGACTACTGACTACTTTAAGCTAGTTATTTAGGGGTTTACCTAATGCAACAAAGCCTCGACCAGACGCCCCCCCAAAAAGCTCGAGCTTCTCGCATGACCTTAGCAACACGTGAGGCTATTTGGGCCTATGGTTTTTTATTTATTCCTCTTGCATTCTTTTTATTCTTGCGTATCTGGCCAGCTTTTCAATCTTTTTATTTATCTTTATTTACTTGGCATGTTGACCCTGCCCAACGAGAGTTCTTAGCGGCTGGTTATTACCTTGACATGCTGCGAGATGCTAAATTACACCGTGCTCTATTAAACACGTTGCTTTACAGCATTATTATTGTGCCAGCACAACTCTTTTTGGGTTTGGGCATAGCTATGCTACTAAACACGATTACGCGCTTTCGTGCTTTATTTAGAGCCATTTATTTTGCACCTTATGTTACACCTGCGGCAGCGGTTGCTTGGGTTTGGGGCTGGATGTACTCAGTAAACTTTGGCGTTATAAACAACTTTATTATTGAGTGGGGTATCTTCTGGGAAGAACGCGGTATAACTTGGCTTACCTTAGATCCACAACCTTTTCTTACTTCACCTAGACAAGCTTTATTTGCCATTGCTGTTGTGGTTATTTGGCAAAATCTTGGTTTTCAAGTGATTATTTTCTTAGCAGGCTTACAAGGCATACCTCGCATGTTTTATGAAGCAGCACGTATTGATGGTGCAAATGGCTGGCGTTTATTTAGGCATATTACGTTGCCTCTTTTAAACCCTGTTTTTGTCTTCTCACTGGTTATTTCAACCATTGCTTCACTGCAACTCTTTGACCAAGTCGTAAATATAAACTTTACCGATCAAGGTGGCCCTTTAAACAGCACCCTGACCATTGCGCTCTATATGTACCAAGAAGCCTTCTCACGCTTTAGACTAGGTTACGCAGCTGCGGTCACTGTACTGCTTTTTAGCCTTATTTTAATTGTTACGCTTGTTCAATTAAAACTCACCAGTAGAAAGGTAGACTACTAATGGCTTTACCTCTTAGTACTAAACCTCATGTTACGCATAGTGAGCCAAAAAGAGAACGCCCTACGCTTGTAAAAACCCTAGCCTATAGCGTGCTGATATTAGGCAGCATCCTTATGGTGTTTCCGTTTATCTGGATGCTTATAAGCTCCTTTAAAGACATAAGAGAAATCTTTGGCTACAACTTCTTCCCAAAAACTTGGACGATTGCTAATTACCGTGAGGTTATTTTTGATACGCCTTTTCCGAGATGGTTTTTAAATAGCGCCATTGTGGCCATAGTTACTACCGCATCAGGTTTGTTTTTCTGCTCACTCATAGGCTACACCCTCACCCGCATGCGCTTTCCTGGGCGGCAACTTATTTTCCTACTCATTTTGAGTACGCTCATGGTACCCACAGAAATGCTTGTCATTCCTTGGTTTGTCATGTCAAGTGATTACGGCTGGGTCAATACCTTCTGGGGTATTGCCTTCCCTGGGCTCATGCCAGCCTTCGGGGTTTTCCTTATGAGGCAGTTCTTTCAAACCCTACCTCAAGATGTTTTTGATGCAGCCAGAATGGATGGCATGAGTGAATTTGGGCTTTTCTGGTTCATAGGCATACCCCTAGTAAGACCTGCCCTAGCTGCACTCGGCATATTTGCCTTTATAGGAAACTGGAATGCCTTCTTATGGCCCCTGATTATTGCCAAATCAAACAGCATGCGTACCATACCTGTAGGGGTAGCTCTCTTCTCAGGTGAAGCAGGCACCGCATGGAACCTCATTATGGCAGCATCAGCCCTCGCTATTATTCCTGTACTCATTGTATTCTTCGTATTTCAAAAACAAATCATAGAAGGTTTTGCACTAACAGGCAGTAAAGGTTAACCTCGTCTACGCTCGAGTAGCGTCATCATAATGAGTGACATGACGGTAAGTAAATCATCACCGGTTTCTTGCTGCTTTGTTAGGGTAAACTTACGCCCAAAAAAAGAAGGTTCTTTTTTAAGGGTGTAACAAAGCATACCGTTGTTATCAGTAACATCATAATGAGGGTTAAAAAAATAACCTGTGAACATGCCAAGAATAGGCACTTCACCCAGCAATGCATCAATAACCTTTGTCCAAGGGTTTCCTTCACGAATGGTGTAACTTAAACCTTGCTCAAATACTTCGTAGTGTGTTTTCCATAAGGAACGCATGCCTTTTCGCTTGACACTGCCGTACTCCACACCTGTGGCATCAAGAAACCTATACGTTGCAGAAAAGTCAATAATTCTGTCAGCATGAATTTCGCTAATAATTTCTGATTTGCTTTCATCTTTAAAAATAGAAATGTTTTCGCGTAACTTGAGTAGTTTTTGTCTTACATAACAGATGTTATTGCCGTTTGCATCTTGAACATAAATTTGTGGTGCAAACGCTGCTACCTTAAACGTCATGGATAAAGGAAAGTTCATGCTCTTAAACTTACCGTGTTTTAAACGACTATGGAATACAAAACGCCACAACTCTCTTTATATTCTTAGCGCAGCTTTGCTTCTTGTATTCATGCTATTCAGCTTGCTATACTTTTTCTTGCGTTGAGCAGGAAAGTAATTTGCTAACACGCTTCTAGAGAGTTTGAACCTTGGCTGCAAGTTCAAATAAGCTAACTGCAAATGAAGGTCACCTGTGAGCATGAGGAAGAAAAGCTGTTAGCTCATCAGCTAATTAGCGAATCAGCGAGTCAGAAGCATCTGAATTGCTGAAATGCTGAAGCCCTGAAAAGCTTGCCTGAGTAGAGCCTCCGTTTTACCTTTGCGTTAATAAGGTAAATGAAGTGCCCCATGGCCTTTATGTGGGGAAGTGCGGTGGTACCGCGGGACTCTAAATCCACGTTTCTTGAGTTCTCGTCCGCGAATTGGCTGGGCGGGCTTTTTTTATGCTTTGTAAATAATCAAGCTCATCGGCAAGGAGGCAAATCATGTCAGCAGAACCTTATACAAGTTGGCAAAAGAAACCTAGTTATACCTTTCGGGCTGCTTGGCTTTCTAAGAAAAATCTTCGTCGTCAATTTGCCGAGCGGCTATCTTTAGATTTTTTGTCTCAGGGTAAAGCTGTACCTGAACTTTTGCAACTCGAGATTAGTATTAATAATCGTTTTAAGCGTCAGGATGGCTGGTATCATTTTTTTACTATGGATGCTCTGCAGATATTTGATAGCTTCCTTAAGTTAAAGCAGGATGTGAAAACCTTTTTGAAACAAGATGAGTTTGAGGCTGGGGGGTTGGAGATTTTGCTTCATGAGGCGGCTAGTCCTGTTCCTATCAGTAAATCGCAACGAGTTAAGCTTTTAGATAAATTTTTTAAGGGTCTGTATGCTTTTTCTTTTGATGATGAAGAGAATCACTTTTTTGAGCATATTGAGCCTTTTAAGGATTACGCTATGGTGCTTAGTGTCGAATACACGAATTTTCGACGTTTTTGGGACGGTACGTTTCAAGAAGAAGATAATCCTATTAAAAGCCTTGTGGGCTTAGACTGCAAAGTAGAGCGTTTGGCTTTTGATGCTGATGATAAAGAAAGACCCACATTTTTAGCGCAAGGAGTTTTAGAGCTTGTGGATAATACGGTTCGCATTTCAGATTGGGAACAGTCTTTCGAGAGTAATGATGAGGTTTTTGAAAGTGTTGCCTATGAAGAGGTGAATATTGCCTCTGAGGCTTTAGAGCAGCAATTTTATTTTGAAGTTTTGACTAAGTATGAGGATGAATCATGAATGAATTAAGCAAACAGTATAATCCGTTTGAAGTTGAAGCCAAGTGGGTAGAGCTGTGGGCATCTCAGCCATTTGAGGCAGATGCAAGTAGTGACAAGCCACCCTTTTGTATTGTTATTCCGCCCCCTAATGTCAATGGTAATTTGCACTTAGGGCATGCCTTTGACAATGCCATTATTGATACCTTAACGCGCTTTAAGCGCATGCAAGGCTTTGAAGCGCTATACCAACCAGGTATGGATCATGCAGGTATAACCACGCAAGTTCAAGTTGAACGCATGCTCGCTGATGAGGGGCTAAGCAAACATGACTTAGGGCGTGAAAAATTTTTAGAGCGCACATGGGAATGGAAAGAAAAGTACGGCGGCATAATCTTAGGCCAGTTACAACGTCTGGGTATTTCAGCGGATTGGTCACGAACACGCTTTACCATGGATGAAGGTTTATCTAAAGCCGTACGAAAGCAGTTTGTTGACTTATATAATCGTGGGCTTATTTACCGTGGTGAACGTATTGTTAACTGGGATCCTGTATCACAAACCACCCTATCTGACCTTGAAGTTGATAGAGAAGACCGCCAAGGTAAACTTTATACCCTAGCTTATGAACTAGAAGATGGTAGTGGTTCAATAAAGATTGCAACGGTCAGACCCGAAACAATTTTTGCAGATCAAGCCATAGCAGTTCACCCGACAGATGAACGCTACAAACATTTAGTTGGTAAAAAAGCACGTATTCCCTTAACAAACACCTTTATACCCATCATTACAGATGAAGCTGTAGAGCTCGAGTTTGGGACGGGTGCTTTAAAAATCACGCCTGCACATGATCCGACTGATTTTGAGATTGGTGAGCGTCATGGTTTGGCTAGGCCAAGCGTAATTGATCTTGAGGCCAAAATGACGAGTGAGCTTGTGCCAGCTGAGTTTTTGGGTCTTGATAGATTTGCTGCCCGTAAAGAAGTTGTTAAGGTGTTGGAGTCTTCAGGTAGTCTGATTGAAGCTAAAGATCATACTGTTTTTTTAGGGCTTTCACAGCGAACCAAAGAGCCTGTTGAGCCTATTATTTCTACGCAGTGGTGGTTCAAAATGGGTGAGGTTGCGCCGCAGGTTCTTCAAGGGCTTAATGATGGTGACATGCAGCTTTTTCCTGATAGGTACACGAAAGTGAATCGTGATTGGCTAGCTAATTTGCGTGATTGGAATATCTCTAGGCAGCTTTGGTGGGGGCATCAGATTCCTGCTTGGTATGACGAAGATGGTAATATTTATGTACCAGATAGTAGTGACCCGTATCAAGATTGTAGTGAAGACCCGCGTTATAATGACCTGAATTTGACGCAAGATCCAGATGTTTTTGATACTTGGTTTAGTTCTAACTTGTGGCCTTTTAGCACTATGGGTTGGCCTGACGAAGAAGATCCATTTTTCAAAAAATTCTACCCAACTAGTGTTCTGGTTACAGGCTATGATATTTTGTTTTTCTGGGTTACCAAAATGCAGCTTGCTGGCTATAGTTTGTTAAATAAAAAGCCGTTTAGTCACATTATGCTGCATGGGCTTGTTTTAGATGAGCATGGTCAAAAAATGTCTAAATCTAAAGGG
>CAZWJZ010000009.1:0-31268 GCA_964634665.1 uncultured bacterium
CCAAAGAGGCTCAAAGGGGCCTTTACTGGTATCTGTCATCATGCGGAAGGTATAGCCAATACCTACGGGTGTAATCATCATGGGTATTAAGAAAATAACTCGAAAAATACGTTTTCCGGGTAGATTTTGTGTGGTTAGTAAAGCTAAACCTAAACCAATAAAATACTGAAAGAAAAGACCAGCAAAGACATAAATTAACGTTACAACAATAGTGCCAGGGCGACCTTCTGGGCTTAGATTTTGCATAACAAAATAAATACCCCAACTCAAAATTGAAAAGGTGATAATGCGGTAAATAAGCCCGCCAATGTTGAAGTCTGAGCCACGAATGTAACGCCACAAGGCGTAACAAAGAAGTAGCGTTACCAGAACAACAACGCCCCATTGCCATAAGCTGATGGCTTCAAGGTCACCACGAAAATGGCGCCTTTCGCTACCAACAATAAGCTTTCTAAAATTGCTAAGCCCTACAAAACTAATGTCAAAACCGCCCGATACAAACCTAAGGCGAGATAAAGATAAGTAACCAGAGATAATAAGAGGAAAAATAGATAAGACTAATACAATAATGACAGAAGGCAAAATAAAGATGTTGCCAGCGTTGTTGTTAAGCCAATTTACAAAAGCGTTTGACTTAATTTGGTCAGCAGTATTACTTGCTAACGGCTGTTTGGATTTAGCTGGATGATCCATAAAATAAGCATTTCAGTGAGTTAGCAGTTCAGTAACTCTATGTTTTACAAGCTACTGAACTGCTAAAACCTAATGAGCTATTTAGCGCTCTACACCTAAGGTGCCTAGGTAGGCAGCAAGTTGTGCGTCGCGACCAAGTTCTTCTGTGATTTCTTCCCAACCATCATAAATTTGCTCCATAGTTTCCTCAAGATCAAGTTCATCTGCAAGGTACTGAGCAATTGCGGTATCAAGAACATTTTGCTGATAACGCTGATTGAAAGGAATACGAAGATCTAAAACCATATTCGGGCTATTAAGACTTGACTGAATAGCACCAAGATAGTTACTAGCAAAAGCTTCACTCATGCCAGCCTCAACCCAAGGACCAATATTTTCAAATTGTGAAACGCGGTAAGGGTTAAAGCCAGTAATGCCTTTAGTTACATCTTGGTTAGATTGAGCAGGCTGGTTCATATAACTATAAAAAGCATAAAGTGCTTCTTTAATTTGATCATCAGCAGCAGCGTTAATGGCACCTGACCAACCACCGAAAGCAGCAAATGGCGCGTAGTTAATACCATCCACATGGAAAGGACAGTTTGCATCTGTACAGGTTTCAAGCTCACCTGTTGCACGGTTAAGAACCATACTCGAGCCTGGTAATATTACTGTGCCGGTAGTGTCAGCTACTTTTGAGCCTTCTTCGATAGCTTGGGTACCAATGTCGCCCCAGTCTAGGGTTAGGGCGCAGCGACCTGCAGTCCAAAGACCACGTGTGTCACCAACACCTATGTTTAGTTCATCAGCAGGACCAAAAGCAGTCGAATCTTTGTAGATTTGCAAAGCTTTAGCAAAAGCTGCGTTGTTGACTAGAGGCTCAAAGGTCTCTGTGTCAAAGAATGCGCCTTGTGAGGTGCCTTCTGCTTGAATCATGCTTGCGGCAATTGAGTGAATGAACCAGTAGCCTTGGTTGTTTCGGGCTTTACCAATGCAGCTACCATAGTCAGCATCGCCGTCATCGTTCATATCCATGCCATTAGCAGCTTCTGCAATGGCTAGATACTCATCCCAGGTTTTAGGTGCTTCCATACCAAGTTCTTCAAGTACATCTGTGCGGTAGTAGACCATATGAAAGTCACCATCTAAAGGAAGTGTATAAACGCTACCTTCATAAGTAGAGCTGAAGTCACGGAAGAATGCACCGACGTCATTCCACTCTAGGGCTTCGTCTGCTTCTACCCAAGCAGTGATGTCTTGTAAGTAACCTGGAACAATGTAGTCAACCATCCATTGAGGTGCAAATACCGCACCGTCAAAACTGTTTGTACCTGTGGCCATGTCAGTTAAGACTTGTTGGTAAAGGTCGCTAAAAGGAACAGTAATAACGTTGACTTTGGCACCGGTTAAGGCTTCGAATTCAGGTGCGCGGCGCTGAAGGGGTTCAGCAATTTGAGGCCCTGTGAAAGTCACGATATCAATTTCGATACCTTCATATTGAGCAAATGCGGTCGTTGCAAAAAGAGCAACTATTATCAGACTAAGTAGTTTTTTCATTCTTTCCTCCATTGAAATTTGTATATATGAATACGGTTTGGTTTGTGCTTGGTGTTAGTTCTGTAGATTTATCTACCTCCTTTATGGCGGTTGCCCGCGACGCTGATTCATGCCTTAGCGACCTCCTTTGCTTTAGGTAAATTGATTTTTGAACTTAAGATCAAATGGTTTGTAGCCTTACTGGGGTTTTCTATACGCTCCAGAATTAACTGTGCAGCTGCTTTGCCAAGGGCATAGGTGGGTTGTTCAGAACAGGCAATATTAGGAATAAAGGGCATCCAGTCAAGCTTGTCAAAAGTAGCGAGTTCTATATCTTCTGGAATGCGTAAGCCTTTTTCCAGAATGGCTCTTAAGGCCCCAAGGGTCATCATTTTAGTACCTATATATAAGGCTTTAGGAGGCTGGGCTAGCTCTAACAGACTTTGGGTGAGCGTATAACCCTCTTCTGTTATTGGTTTTCCTGTTCGAATGATAGTTGGGTCTATGTTGATATTGGCATCTTTTAAGGCTTGTTCATAGCCTTCAAAGCGTTCTCGACCTGTCGTTATGCTTTGTAGCGGGAAGACACCAGCGATGCTTGTATGACCTTTTTGAATTAAATAATTTACCAGTTTTTTGCTTGCTTCTTTATTATCTGTAAGTACCGAGTCGACGTCTAGGTCGCTCATTTTTCGGTCAAGACTGACAACAGGTATGCCTGCTTTTATGAGAGAGGCGCAAGGCGCATTGCTTTCTAGGGTTGGGGTCAATATAACGCCAGCAACACGTTCTGCTTTAAGTAAGTTAAGGTAAAAACGCTCTTTTTCAGGGTTTTCGTCAGTATTGCAAAGAAAAACAGCATAGTTGTTTTCATAAGCAGTATCTTCAATAGCTTTGACAATAGTATTAAAAAAAGAGTTTTGAATATCTGAAATAATGAGTCCAATAATAGAGGAGCGTTGAACTCGCAAGCTTCTAGCAATACGGTTAGGCTCGTAAGAAAGCTCTTCAACTGCAGTTAGAACCTTTTGGCGTATGTTTTCGCGTACGTGTGGTTTGCTTGAAAGAACACGTGAAACGGTTGCGCTTGATACGCCCGCTAGTTCTGCTACATCTTTTATTCGTGCAGACATGTGACCTTCCTTTTATTGTTAAACGCTTAACGGTTAGTAAGCTTAATTTTTAAAGAAAATGCTTTCAAAACCGTCTATTTAGATTGCAGTTGTGAAAGAATTGTAATCGATTTCAAAGAGCTTGTCAATTCATTAACATTAGCCAAAAAAGAGGTACTCAAAGAATTGTAGCTTAACGCTATATTCTTTGAGTACCTTTAGTAAGCGAGTAAAAAGACAGCTAAGCTATAGATTCAAAAACCTATCATGCCTTTTGCTTAGTAGTACTCGAGTTACAACCCGAGTACTACTTGAAATAACTTTTTTAAACGCTCAAGCCTTGAGCTAATGCGTAATACAAGTCATTTTGCCTTAACTCATTTTTAAGTTCACGCAGCTTAGTGTCACTATCAATAACCACAAGCTCTACCCCTGCAATATCAGCAAAATCTTCTATAAATTCAGTCGTAACAGGGTAACTATAAACTGTATGATGCGCACCTCCTGCATAAATCCAAGCAGAAATAGCCGTTTTAAAGTCAGGTTTACATTCCCACACGGCCCTAGCTACAGGCAGTTTAGGTAAAGCAGGAACATCCACAGCTGTAACTTCATTAACAATAAGCCTAAAGCGATTGCCCATATGTACCAAAGAAACATTAATTGCGTCTCCAGCGGGTGCATCAAAAACCAAACGAACAGGGTCTTCTTTGCCACCAATACCAAGCGCATGAACCTCTAAAGAAGGTTGTCCATTAGCAATAGAAGGACAAATCTCCAGCATATGAGAGCCTAAAACTTGGTGCTTGTTCGGTTCAAGATGATAGGTGTAATCCTCCATAAAAGAAGTCCCACCCTCTAAGCCATAAGCCATAACTTTCATGGCGCGTAGCAAGGCAGAAGTCTTCCAGTCACCCTCACCACCAAAACCATAACCATCTGCCATAAGGCGCTGCGTAGCTAAGCCCGGAAGCTGCTTTAAACCATGTAAATCCTCAAATGTATCGCTAAAGCCCTTAAAGCCACCTGCCTCTAAAAAAGAACGCATACCAAGCTCGAGTTTAGCGCCGTAGCGTAGCGAATCGTGCTTGTCACCACCTGTGCGTAAATCTTTAGCAATCACGTAACTATCTTCGTATTCAGTTATGAGCGCAGCGACATCAGCATCTGTTGCTGCATTGACATGCTCAACCAAGTCACCCACACCATAGGTGTTGGTTTCAAAGCCAAAGCGTAATTCGCTAGCAACTTTGTCACCCTCAGTAACAGCAACATAACGCATGTTGTCACCAATGCGCGCAAATTTAGCACCCTGCATGTCATGCCAAGCATGCGCCACTCGAGCCCATATGCCAATGCGTTCTTGTACTTCTGGGTCAGACCAGTGACCAACAACCACTTTGCGACCTAAGCGCATTCTTGAATGCAAAAAGCCTGCTTCGCGGTCACCGTGCGCGGCTTGGTTTAAGTTCATGAAATCCATGTCTATATCTGCCCACGGTAAATCACGGTTAAATTGAGTATGAAGGTGGCAAAACGGTTTCTTTAGACTACTCAAGCCCCGAATCCACATTTTGGCGGGTGAAAAGGTATGCATCCAAAGAATTAAGCCTGCACAATTGTCATCACTACTGGCTTCTTGCATTAGGGCTGTTACTTCGTCAGCGCTAGTAAGTAAAGCCTTGTAGCGAATCTTTAGTGAAATGCTGCTAGAAGTGTCGAGTGCTTTGGCTACCGCTTCAGCATTATCAGCAACTTCTTTTAAAGGGCCGGGGCCGTAGAGGTGTTGCGAACCACAAATAAACCAAAGTTCGGGTTGTTTAAGTTCTTTCATAGTTTTTCCTTACTGTCCGTAAACGTTTGTATAACGGTGATGTAATTTGGTAATGGCTTCATCTGAAATAGCTAGGGGAGTACCTAACTGCGTGGCTAAGAAACTGGTTTTGGCAACATCTTCACACATAATAGCTGCCTTAACTGCGTCTTTGGGGGTTTTGCCAATTGTAAACACGCCGTGGTTTTGCATAATGATGGCAGGTGAATTATGACCTTTTAAAACCCTGACTACTTCCTGACCAATCTCTTCACCGCCAATGAGCGCAAAGCCGCCTAACGGAATAGGGCCTCCAAATTCGTCTGCCATGGCTGTTAAAAAACAAGGAATTTCTTTACCCACCGCAGCCCACGCTGTTGCGTAAGGGCTATGTGTATGCACAATGCCGCCCACTTCAGGCATATGTTTATAAATATAAGCGTGCGTAGCTGTGTCAGAAGAAAACTTATAGTCACTAAAATTCTCTAGGGTTTCAATATCAACATCACAAATGCTTTCAGGCGTTAAATCTTCAAACAAAATGCCAGACGGTTTAATAAACATGCGCTTTGAGCCAGCTTCGCGGCCACTAATGTTGCCACTTGTCCAACTCACCAAATTATTAGTAGGTAAGTAAGCATGTAAGTCTGAAACTTGCTGACGTAAGCTTACTGAATTCACAGGGTTATGCCTTTAGCGTCATTACGAATATGCTTTAAAGTTTTCATGACATTATTGTCACCTTTACCAAAATAGCTATAAAGCTTTTTGTACTCAGCAAATAATTTGTCATAAACAGCTTTATTTTCAGGGATGGGGCTAACCACTTCATCTTTAAGTTTGCCCATTTTTTCAGCAGCAGCCCTAATATCAGGGTAAATACCAGCAGCTACCGCTGCGTGCATAGCAGAACCCAAGGCAGGTGCCTGCGCTGAACCAGCAAGCCTTAACGTGCGACCCGTAACATCTGCATAAATTTGACGCAACAAGGCATTCTTTTCAGGTAAGCCGCCTGCTGCGACTAGTTCTTTAACAGGAACCCCTTGAGATTCAAACGCCTCAATAATCTCGCGAGTACCAAAAGCCGTACTTTCAATAAGTGCTCTATAAATATCAGGCGCTCGAGTAGCCAAGGTCATGCCGACAAGCATGCCTGACAGTTCGGTATCAACAAGGGTAGAGCGGTTACCATTCCACCAGTCAAGCGCCAAAAGACCATGCTCACCCACTGCTTGTTTGCTAGCTTCTTGCTCAAGATAATCATGAATACTTAGGCCAGCTTGCTTAGCCGAGTCATAGTACTCTTGAGGTACAGCGTTATCTACAAACCAAGCAAAAATATCACCTACAGCACTTTGCCCAGCTTCATAACCATAAAGCCTCGGAATGACGCCACCCTCAACCACACCGCACATACCCTCAACATTATGAATTGTTTCACCCGACATAATATGACAAGTAGAAGTGCCCATAATCATGACCATAGTGCCAGCCTCAACAGCCTTCACAGCAGGTGCAGTCACATGAGCATCCACATTAGCAACCGCAACCGCAATCCCCTCTGTTAAACCCGTAGCTTGAGCCCAAGCAGCCGTTAAGCCCCCCGCTCGAGTGCCAAGGTCAGAAAATTCAGTACTCATTTTGTCTTTAACCACGCTGGCAAAGTCAGGGTTTAAAGCTGCAAAGTAAGCTTCTGAAGGATAAGCACCGTCTTGCACAATCGCTTTATAGCCAGCTGTACACATGTTTCTGGTTTCATTGCCTGTAAGCTGCCAAATGACCCAGTCGCAAGCCTCAATAAATTTATCAGCTGCCTTATAGACCTCAGGTGCTTCTTCTAAAATTTGCAAGGCTTTAGCAAAAAACCATTCGCTAGAAATTTTGCCGCCGTAGCGCTGTAACCAAGGCTCATTACGCTCTTCAGCTACTTTATTAATACGGTCAGCATGAGCTTGCGCTGCGTGATGCTTCCAGAGTTTTACCCAAGCATGAGGATTATCTTGCCACTCACTAAGAGCGCGCAAAGCTGTACCGTCAGCCTTAACAGGCATCATAGTGCAAGCTGTAAAATCTATCGCTAAGCCTTTAATATCGCTAGAAGAGATGCCACTTTCTTTAATAACCTTTGGAACGGTTTGCCTAATTACCTCAAGATAATCAAGCGGATCTTGCAAAGCCCACTCAGGTGGCAGGTCCTTCTTAGTGTTTGGTAGATGATTATCAATAACCGCGTTTGGATAATCAAATACACTCTCACTAAGCTCCGAACCATCTCGCGTATCAACCAGAACCGCGCGACCCGAAAGCGTGCCAAAATCAATGCCTAACGTGTACATAGTCCTACCCTTTCTTAAAAACTGTTCCTTGAATTTGTTTAAAAAACACTAGAATTACACCTATCTTGACGCTGTACTTTGCCTAACAATCAGACTTGGTGACAACAAAGTCTGCGCAGGCAGGGGCGTATTTTGAATAAGATGAATCAAAGCCGAAACACTATGAATACCCAACCTAGTAAAGTCTTGTCTAACCGTGCTAAGGGGCGGGTAAAAGTAAGAAGCTTCAGGAATATCATCAAACCCAATCATAGAAACATCATGAGGAATGCTAAGCCCCGCCTCATAAAGCGCATGCATAGCACCCAAAGCCATTTGATCATTAGCCGCAAAAACCGCACTAAACTCGAGTTTCTCTGTTAATATTTTCTGCATAGCCGTAAACCCACCCTTGGCTGACCAGTCACTCTCTAGCGAATAGACAGGCTCGAGCTGCGCTTTTCTTAAGCTGGCTAAGAAACCTTGCTGTCTTAACTTAGCGTCATGCCAATGCAGTGGTCCTGTTATAGTGGTGATGTTTGTGTGCCCTAAACTTAGCAAGTGCTCACTGGCTAACTGAGCGCCTTGAAGCTGATCAATGGCAACAGAACGACTCGTGCTTAAAGGATTATCGATCAGAACAAAGGGAATACCTTGACACATAGCCTCAACTTTAGAGACATCAATCTCTAAAGGAATAATAATCACAATACCTTCAATACCTTGCCGTTTTACATAGCTTATAGCGGTTTCTAAATCACTAAGACTAAGTTCAGTTAAACTTGCCAGAATCAGGCCAAAGCCATGCCCCTTTAACGCCTGCTCAATGCTATGAAGCATTTGTGCAGGGCCATATTGCCGCACGCCGTAACTAATAACCCCAATTGTATTAGACTTACCCGTAACCAATTGCCGCGCTGTTACATTAGGCTGATACTCCAAACGCTCAATAGCAGCCAAAACCCGTGTTCTCGTTTTACTAGAAACACTCGAGTGTTTGTTAATAACCCTAGATACCGTTTGATGGGATACACCGCTGGCTTTGGCGACATCATGCAAGGTTGTTTTTTTGCTAGTTACACTCAAAGCTTTTCCTAAGAGATGAATTGAATTTTGCAGCTATATGTTAACGTTAACATTAGCACTAAGGTGTAACCCTGTCAATCAAAACTAAGACGGAAAAGAATACAAAACAGTTGAAGATTTATCCCTAAACAGAAAGGAACAAAAATAAGACTTAAGCCTACCCCTAATCTAAGAACGGCAGAAAATAGGTAAGTCTTATTTTTATGTCATAGCTTAGCCATATAAAAACGGACCTGAAGAGTGCTTTAGCCCTTATCAGATGTTCTAGCTAACTTAGTTGCCTTTTTATCTGCAGCTATTTCCTCAACACTACGCGTAGCTAACCTAGCTGCGCCCCTAGAGTCAGACAATTTAACTCTCGTACCATTTAAGTCATGACGCTCGAGTCTTTCTTGGGCAGCTTTTATAGCTTCTTTGGAGTAGTTTGGTAACCACTGAGCTTGCGCTACTAGCATTTCGTCAGTGAGTTGCCAGATTTCTTCGGGCGTGCATACAGCTGAACTTAAAGGGTCATGAAGCATAGCTTGTTTTAGAAGTGTAACGTCACCATGCATAGCAGCTTCGACCGCCATTTTTTGCACATTGATGCTTGCCGAGCAGGTTGCTGCGCAGGCAAGAGGTAAGTCACCCACAACAGGCATATTTATGCCATTGGCATCGACATAACCAGGAATTTCAATTACGCAGCCATCAACTAAGTTGGTAATATGCCCTTTATTAACAACATTAAAATGTCCACGGTAAGGCCTGCCTGTTTCTAAACCTTCAATAATGTAAGAACCATGCTCTAAACTACGGTTCTCGGCACTAATTTTTGGAGCGTCTTCAGCAAGCCAATTAGGAAAGTCAGTTTCAAACCAGTTGCGACCTTCTGTACAGACTCTTAAATAACCGCCTGTTTCACCATGAATCCAATGAGAAAGATCAATCCAATTTTTAATTTCTTCTGGGTGCTTACGGTACCATGGTAAGTACTCACTTAAATGCCCATTTGACTCTGTAGAATAGTAACCAAAACGCCTTAAAACATCAATACGCAACTTCTCTTGCTCACGGTAAACAGGATGCGCTTCAAATAACTCTAAAAGCTTGCCTGTCATATCCATGCCACGCCATTTAACTGATATATACCAAGTCTGATGATTTATGCCTGCACAAATAATATCAACATCATCTTTAGTGATACTTTCAGTATCAGCAATCATGCCTTCTTGCTTGGCCCATAAATCAATACAAGCTGCTATTTGCTCATGTCCATGCTGAACACCATGACAAAGCCCTATCGTGTTAACGCGCCCATAAGTGTTACACGCCCAAGTATTCATGGCCATAGGGTTTGAGTAATTCAAAAAAAGTGCATTTGGTTTTGCAAGCTCACGAATATCCTTACATATATCAAGTAAAACAGGAATAGTGCGCTGACCATACATAATGCCGCCCGCACAAAGCGTGTCACCCACACACTGATCAATACCGTACTTTAAAGGAATATCAATATCAAACTGAAACGCTTCTAAGCCGCCTTGCCGAATGGTGCAAATGACGTAATCAGCATTTTTAATAGCTTCAGTTCGCTTAGTTGTTGTTGTGACGGTAGCGGGCAGATTGTTACCTGCTATATCTCGCCTGCAAAGTTGCGCAACCATATCCAGATTGTGCTCATTAAGATCCATAAGCGCAAACTCGGTATCAGTAAACTCAGTTACTGAGAGTAGGTCATGCATAAGCCTACGCGTAAAGCCAATAGAACCAGCACCAATCATGGCAATTTTTAGAGATTTAAGTTTTGACATAAGCACCTCCTGAAATGCGTATAGAGTCCTTAGAGATACAATTATCTTAAAGACTACTATTTGACAAATACTTCTGGGCTAAGTATAACAGTAGGAAGCATCGTTAGGCTATGTGCTTGTGTCTTGCTCTAGCAACGTCAGTTCTAAAGAGTCTTCTTCATTTTGCTCTTAAAATAAATCAGTCAAAAAATGAAATGTTCTGAACGTACTATTTATGTAAGAATTCCTCCTGACACAAGCCATCAGGTTTAGGTAATATAAAATTATGACAAGCCAAAATAAACAGCAAAGCTTTGAGCTTTTGCTTGCAGGCTTAGAGGAATGCCAGCAAGAGCATTTGCTCAGCCATTACCATGATTTAAACGAAACAGAGCAAGAAAGCCTACTCGAGCAAATAAGTAAGCAAGATTGGCCCCAGCTTTCTAAGCTTATTGAACATTATGTTAAAGATCTAAGCGTAGCTGTAGATCACTATGATATAAGCCCAGCACTTTATTACCCCATTACACCCACAGCTGAGTTAAAAGAAAAATATCAAAAAGCTATTGACTTAGGTAAAACTTTAATCTCTCAAGGAAAAGTGGCAGCCTTTACAGTAGCGGGTGGCCAAGGTAGTCGCTTAGGTTGGGACGCACCCAAAGGTACTTTTCCGGCTAGCCCTATAAAGAAAAAGTCACTCTTTCAACTGTTTGCAGAGCAACTCAAAAAAGCCAATCAAAGCTTTAGCACAAGCATAGCTTGGTACATCATGACCAGCCCTATGAATGACGCTGACACGCAAAGCTTTTTTGCTGAACATCATTACTTTGGTTTAAACAAAGAAGACATTATGTTTTTTCAACAAGGAACGCTGCCAAGCATAAGTAAAGAAGGTAAAATCTTACTGGCAGATAAAGCAAACTTAGCACTAAACCCAGATGGTCATGGGGGCAGTTTTAAAGCTCTAAAAGTAAGCGGTGCCCTTAAAGACATGAGACAGCGCGGCTGTGAATACATAAGTTACTTTCAGGTAGATAACCCCAACGTCAAGATAATAGATCCACTATTCTTAGGACTTCAAGCACTAGACGGGGCAGACATGACTGCAAAAATGCTACCCAAAGCCCATGCCAAAGAAAAAGTAGGCAATTTCTGCCTAATTAACGGCAAGCTAGATGTTATTGAATACTCAGATATTGCAGATGAACTGGCCGAAGCGACTAACGAACAAGGAGAACTGCTTTATAACGCAGGCTCCATAGCTATACACATGATTTCAGTAGCCTTTGCTGAAAGCATAACAGATAACCCAGACAGCCTGCCCTACCACAGAGCCATAAAAAAAGTACCCCACTACAACAACAAAACCAAAACCTTTATAAACCCAGACGAACCCAACGCCATAAAACTCGAGCGTTTCGTTTTTGACGCACTACCCTTAGCACAACATGCTTTTCTTTTAGAAACAGACCGTACTGAAGAATTTGCACCCATAAAAAATGCTGAAGGTAGTGACTCGCCTGAAAGTAGTAAACAATTACAAAGTGAACGCGCAGCCAGATGGCTCGAGTATGCAGGCTTTAAGGTGCCTAGAAAAGAAGATGGCAGTCTTGACGCTGTTATTGAATTGAGCGCTTTAACTGCCAGTAGTTTTGAAGATTTAAAAACTAAAGATATTCCAGAGATTAAGTCTGGTGATGAGCTTGTTCTTTAAGCTTTTTTCTTAACTGTAAATTTGCGGTGGCTTTTAGGAGTCACCGTTTTTTCTTGCCTAGTTGGTTTAGCTGCCTCTGGTTTTGCGGAGCTTTTAGTTGCCTTAGCTGTTTTATTAGAAGGCTGGCGTTGCTCCATAACTTCATAAGCAAGCATAGCCATAGAAGATGTTACGCCAAGCGACTGCTTAAAGGCACGCCCATAAGGAATTTGTAAAATGCTGTCAGCAGCTCTTAATAAAAGCTTGCTAATACCACGCATTTCACCCCCCACAACCAAAAGTAAAGGCACCGTCAAGTTAGCCTGAGCGGGCGTAATAGCTTCATTACTAAGGTCAGTACACACTAACTTAATACGGTTTTTCGTCAGCATGCCTAAAAGTGCTTCATCTGACTCAGCAACCGCCATACGCATAAACTCACTGGTACCGGCAGAAGCTCGAGCTACTGTAGCCGCAGCAGTCGTCCAGTTACGAGGGCGCACAATTAAGCCGTGCGCACCACAGGCATAAGCAGCCCTAACCGCCTGACCAAAATTATAAGGGTCTTCAACACCGTCAAGCATAACCAAAAAAGCCGCTTGAGGCCCATCACTAAGCTCATCTAAAGCTAAAAACTTACGCTCACCCACACGCGCTACAACGCCCCCATGCGACTTACCTTCAACCATACGCTCGAGTTCAGAAGCAGCTACTCTTTTGACAACCACATTTTCTTCAGCAGCACGTTTTAAAAGTGTATCAAAACGGTTACTCTCACGGTCTTTTTCAAGCAAAATCTCATGAACATCACGAGAGCCAGAGACAAGGGCGGCGCGAACCGAAACCCAGCCTTCTAGAAGTAATTCAGACATGTCTAAAAGATTCAAAAAGTGAAAAGTGAAAAGGTGAAAAGAGAAAGGGATTAAGCTGTAGGCGGTAGGGTCTGAGCAAGGAGGCAGTCATACAGAATTACGCGGGTGCCGAGGCTTTCTTTTCAGCACGTTCACGCTGCGTAGGGTCAAGAATGACTTTACGCAAGCGAATGCTCTCAGGGGTAACTTCTACCAGCTCATCATTATCAATGTACTCTAAAGCCTCTTCAAGCGTAAGCTTTTTAGGAGGAGTAAGAAGAACATTATCATCCTTAATTTTTACCCTAACGGCACTCTGCTTTTTGTTCTTAGTGACATTAACATTAAGGTCTTTATCCCGCGCATTAGCACCCAAAATCATGCCAACATAAACCTCAATACCAGGATCAATAAAGAAGATACCTCTATCTTGCAACTTATGAATACTGTAAGCGTAAGCTTCACCCGCCTCCATAGACACCAAAGAGCCATTTTGACGTGTTTTTAAATCACCAGCAAAAGGCTCGTAGCCATCAAAAACACTACTCAAAAGACCTTCACCTTGCGTCATAGATAAAAAAGGTGTACGGAAACCAAACAAAGCTCTAGAAGGAATACGAAAATCTAAACGCGCCCTTGTTTCACCTTGCTCCATATTAACCAAATTACCTTTACGAGCAGACAAAGCTTCCATAACTGCGCCCATCATTGAGGTAGGCACATCTGCGGTTAAGGCTTCATAAGGCTCATGTTTTTTGCCATCAATTTCTTTCATAATCACTTCAGGACGAGAAACACTAAACTCATAGCCCTCACGACGCATATTCTCAATAAGTACGGATAAATGCAGCTCACCACGACCAGAAACCCTAAAGGACTCGCCACCAAGCTCCTCAACCCTAAGAGCAACATTGACAAGCAATTCACGATCAAGCCTATCTTTAAGATGACGAGACGTAACATACTTACCTTCTTTACCTGCAAAAGGACTTGTATTAGGACTAAAAGTTACACTCACGGTAGGTTCATCAATAGAAATGACAGGCTGCGCTTCCATATGCTCAAGATGCGCTAAGGTATCACCAATTTGAACTTCATCTAGGCCCGTAATTGCCACAATATCACCAGCAACAACAGCGTCTACTTCAAGACGACTCAAACCCATATGCGTATAAACCTTCGTAATGCGTGCCTTTGACTCACTGCCATCCCGTGCGATACGCCCTACCATTTCATTTTTTTGAATAGTACCGCGAAGCACACGACCAATCGCCATACGACCCAAGTAATCACTGTAATCAAGATTGGTTACTTGAAACAAAAAGGGTGCAGAAGCATCAGCAATAGTAGCTGGAAAATGTGTCAAAATCGTTTGAAATAAAACAGATAAATCCTCACCCGGTGTTTCACCCTCAAGCCAAGCTTTACCTTCACGCGCAATTGCGTGAATAATAGGAAACTCGAGTTGTTCTTCTGTAGCGCCGAGTTCGACCATAAGGTCAAAGGTCATGCTTACTACTTCGTCTGGTCGGGCATCTTTTTTGTCAATTTTGTTAATAACCACAATGGGTCTTAAGCCTTTGGCGAGTGCTTTTTTGAGTACAAAGCGGGTTTGGGGCATGGGTCCTTCGGCGGCGTCTACAAGGAGTAGTACACCGTCTACCATGTTTAAAGCGCGTTCAACTTCGCCACCAAAGTCAGCGTGACCGGGGGTATCTACAATATTTATTTTCACGCCGCCCCACTCAACAGCGGTGTTTTTGGCCAAAATAGTTATGCCGCGTTCTTTCTCTATGTCATTACTGTCCATAACGCGTTCATCTACAACTTGATTTTCTCTGAAGATGTTTGACTGGCGAAGCATGCCGTCAACAAGGGTTGTTTTACCGTGGTCAACGTGCGCCACAATTGCAATATTTCTAAAATCCATTTTTTCTACGTCCAAACTGTAAAGGTTATGTAACTGTGGAGAGATATCCTTTAATTAAGTACAAAACAATCTGCGCTTGCTGCGCCAAAGAAAGAGTATAGCGCATAAATGTATATTACGCATTGACTTATTGACGTATTTGTGTCTTTTTAAGCAAGTTATTAAGGATTAAGGGCTATTGGTCTGTATTTAGAAGGCTTTTAGTAAGCAATAGATTGTGAAACAAATGCTTTAAGCAAGCAATTGTTGAACCTATCAAACAGCTGAAATAGGAAAGCTAAAGACGGATTGAGGAAAAAGACAAAGCCATTTAGTCTTAAGGCTAACTGTTTTTCTTAGTGCCAAGCTTGATAAGATGACAGTTACTATGTCAACCCTTATAGAAGCTATACCTAAAACGATGGCCGCTGTTGTTTGTTACGGACCCGAAGATTACCGACTAGAAGAATGTAAGGTACCTGTAGTAAAAGCAGGTGAAGTGCTCATTCGTGTTAAATCAACAGGTATTTGTGCCAGTGATATTAAATGTTATTTGGGTGCAGAAATGTTTTGGGGAAACGAAAGCCAAAAAGGCTATTGTGAAACCCCTGTCATACCTGGGCATGAATTTATAGGCGAAGTTGTTGCTTTAGGTGAAGGTGCAGCTGAGAAAACAGGTTTAGCCTTAGGGGATTACGCAATATCAGAACAAATTGTACCTTGCTGGCAATGTCGTTACTGCCAAAGAGGTCAGTACTGGATGTGCAATGTTCATACGATTTATGGTTTCAAACTAGCAACTATGGGTTCATGGGCTGAGTACATGCTTTTTCCTGCTAACGCCCTAACCCACAAAGTACCTAAAACAATTCCGTTACACCATGCAGTCTTTATTGAACCTTTAGCCTGCTCAATTCACGCGGTTGAGAGAGGCAACATTCAGTTTCAAGATACCGTAGTCATAGCAGGTTGCGGCCCACTAGGCTTAGGCATGGTTGCCGCAGCCAAGAAAAAAGGCCCCAAAAGCATTATTGCTTTAGATTTAAATCAACAAAGACTCGAGCTTGCTAAAAAATCAGGTGCAGATATTGTTTTGAATCCTAGTAAATTAGATGTTATAGAAGAAGTGCGACGCTTGACAGATGGCTATGGCTGTGATGTTTATATTGAAGCAACAGGTCATCCTGTAGCGGTAGAGCAAGGCTTGAACATGATATGCAAGTTAGGCACGTTTGTTGAGTTTAGTGTCATGCGCGAAGCTGTTACAGTTGATTGGACCATTATTGGGGATAGCAAAGAATTAAACATACATGGAGCTCATTTAGGGCCTTACTGTTACCCTGTAGCTATCAGCATGCTGCAAGAAGGTCTTTTACCTATGGATGACATTGTGACGCACCGCATGCCCTTAAAAGACTTTCAGCAGGGACTAGATTTAGTGGCCTCGGCAACCTCATCTGTAAAAGTAACACTCGAGCCTTAAGGCTCGAGTGTTAGTTGATTTATAGGTCTTGTTGTTGTGGCAGCATAACTAAGTCACGAATGGTGACATGAGCAGGGCGGCTCAGCATAAAGGCAACTGCGTCAGCTACATCTTCTGAACGCAGGCTGGCATGTTCAGCTACTTTTTCGTTTATGGCTGTTTCTTCTGTAAAGCCCCAAAGCTCATTGGCAACCATACCCGGAGATATGGAACCCACTCTTATGTTGTGTTTTGCAACTTGACGCCGCAAGGTATGAGTGAAGCCTTGAATAGCATGTTTTGAGGCACTGTAAATGGGTTCCCAATGAATGTCAATATAGCCTGAAATAGAACTTGTTACTAAAATATCACCAGCGTTTTGCTTTATCATCTGGGGCAAAACGGCGTGCACGCTGCGAAGTACCGCATTTATATTGACATCCATAAGGTTTGCCCAGTCATCAGGATTACCGTCAGCAACATCGCCAGCAATATAAATACCTGCGTTGGCAAAAAGAACATCAATGCGTCCAAATGTTTCAAGGGTTTTGTTGACCATCTGACTAATCTCAGCTGGCTTTGTGAGATCAGTCGGAATGACCAAGCTTTCTGTGCTTAGTTCGGTTGCTAATTTGTTTAACTTTTCTTCTGAGCGCGCTGCCAGACTAAGTTTGCAGCCCAGCTTGGCTAGCGCTCTTGCGGTGGCTTCACCAATGCCTGAACTGGCTCCTGTAATAATGACAACTTTTCCTGAAAGTGATTCCATAGTAACTCCTTCATTAGCTTGTAAACATGAGTAAGCGAATGACAAAGTTTAACTCAGAAAGCTAAATTAAGCTAACCCCTCAAAAGCTTAAACTGCACGTTTCTTTTCGACTTCTTTAAGGGTTTTCATAGCTTCTAAAACACGTGGAAAGCCAATAAACATGGCACTATGTAATAGAAGCTCTTTGATTTCAATAAAACTCGAGCCGTTGTTCAGTGCGCCGTAAATATGGGTTTTTAGTTCTGCGCGCTTCCCACGCTTAGTAAATGAGCTATAGATATAAGTTCTCGGGTGCGCAAGTCAAGACCGGGTCTTGAGAATACAGTGTCATAAGACATGTTAAGGATGAGTTCAGCTAAGTCTTCATCAAGTGCTTTTAAAGCTGATTCGGTAGCTTGGGCTTTTTCGCCCCAAATCTTCTCTCGGGTTGTCTTCTCATTTTCAGACATGATACTCAACCATAATAGCAAGTAGGCCAGCAAAAAGTTTAACCGTAACAGGGGAGGCCGTCACACTATTAGACACGCCTAACCCTAAACCAAAGCTTAATTCAAAATGGCTAAGTTCATAACGAACATTCTTAATGCTAAGCGTTGCTTTTTGACCTAAACTAAGCAAACTAATAACAGTCTTCTCAGCTAAATCTAAGTCAAGGCTCGAGTTATCCCTTAAAAAGTAAATACTTTGCTTACCTGAGTGAAGGGTGACATGGTGTTTTGCGTGTCTTGCAGCTATCAGAATGGCCGCTAAAGACTGATCTAAACGGTCACCCGTTGCCCCCAAAATACTTATTTGGCTAGGGTTTTGCTCTAAGGTTTTAACTAAAGCTAATTCTAGATCAAGAAAATCTTTATCAGGTGAATGGCGTTCTTTTTTTATCGTTGCGAATTGCTCTAAATCTTCTTTAAGTGCAGAATCAAAGTCACCCACAATCAAGTCAGGCGTTAAGCTAAGCACTTTGGCATGTTTAATGCCTGAATCAGCAGCTACGCAGTAATCACTCTTTTGAGCAATAGCTTTAACTTGATTTGTGACAAACAAATCACCCCCCGCCAAAATAACCGCGTTCATGCAGCTTCAGGTATTTTCGTTTGCTCAGGAAGCTCGAGCCAGGCCTGCTCAGGTATGTAGAGTTTAAGTTCATCGCCAACCTTTAAGTTTTCGGGTAGCTCTCTGCTAAAGCCTTGCCAGCGTAAACTCAAGTTCCAACTAGGCACTACTAGCCAAAGTTGATGCATGCCACCAAGAAGCTGATGAGCTTGTACTTTAGCTGCTAAACTGCCACCCTCAAGCTTAATAAGGTCATTACGCAACACAGCTGGCCCTTTAATGTTAGGCACGTTTAAAAGCTGTTTCTCGCCATACAAATTAGGATGCCCTAAGAAGTTAGCAACCCAAGAGTTCGCGGGTTTATTGTAAAGCTCGTTTTGCTTAGCAATTTGTACTATTTTTCCGTCTCGCATAATGGCAATGCGATTCGCAAGCGCAAACGCTTCACCTTGGTCATGCGTGACATAAATAGCCCTAATGCTTAGTTTAGATAAAATAAAGCGTAACTCTTGCTTTAAAGTTTCACGTAAGGTCATATCAAGATTAGAAAGAGGCTCATCTAAAAGCAAAATAGGAGGTCTAGGTGCCAGCGCCCTAGCCAGCGCAACACGCTGCTGCTCACCACCTGAAAGTTCATGGATTTTTCGTGATTCATAACCACTCAACTCAACAAGTTTAAGTAATTCAGAGACCCGCTCTTGCTTAACTTTACGCGATTCACCAGCCAAGCCAAAGGCAATATTCTTCTCTACATTCAAATGAGGAAACAACGCGTAATCTTGAAAAACCATGCCAAAGCCACGTGTTTGCGGTGAGGCTTGCGTAATATCCTTAGAGCCCAACCACAGCTTACCCGAATCCGAAAGCTCGAGTCCTGCAATGAGTCTAAGTAAAGTGCTTTTTCCGCAGCCACTAGGGCCTAGCAGGGCTAAGGTTTCGTCTTCATTAAGGTCAAGCGAAACGCCTTTAACGGCTTCTACCTTGCCGTAGGTTTTAGTGATGTTGTCAACACGAAGCATAAGTCGTTTTCAGTGTACTTCACAGATGCCTTTAGTAAAGTGCTTCGGATGGCCTTTTTTCTCTTAATCATTGCTGACCTAAAGATTAGTGCGACTAGCAAGCACGATCTATTTGAATGCTTAGTTAGTCCATAGAAAGTTTGCAAAATACTGAATTGGTTTAGCCGTTCTCGCTCTGCTCGGGTGAATTTGCATTTTGCAAATTCACCCTGGAGATACTTAGGGGAGTCAAAATAAATGTACTTTGTTTGGCTGCAAGTTTTTTGTAAATGCAAAGATACAGTCTTTTTGTCGTCCTTTGTAATGTGTCTTTTGGCCAAACAAAACGCAGCTTGCCTTTTAATTTTACTAGGCAAACTGCGTTGACTTGCTTCTTAATATTTACTTAGCTTTTTTGTATCAATTGAACTGAACACTACTGTTGCTTGACTGAAACAGGGTCAACGTAAGTGTAACCAAGTGCCTGAATGTCTCTTAGCATCTTCTCAAATCGTGCACTTGTTATAGCGTTAGGTCCATCATAACTAGGGTTTAGGGTGTAAGCATGAAAGAAATGACCTGCCCACGGGCAATGCATCGCTTTATTAGCATTAGCGGCTGCCATAATACGATCAACTAAATAACCAGGCTGCAAGCTGCCTAAAGTCTCAGGCAAAATAAGCGTACCTGAAATATCTTTAACAGGATAAGGAAAAAACTGACCCGCAACGGTGTTACCTACTTGGTAAAGCCTACGCTCCATCACTCGAGGGTAAATGCTGTTAAAGCTATCATAAAAGTCAGGATTAGCTGCGTAATGAGGCGTTACCCAACCTGTAGGATTAAGGCCAAGACCCCGCAATAGATTTCGCCCTGTACGCACTCGAGTGAGTGCATCTGTGGCTGTTTGTCCTGGAATGGGGCCTATGTAGTTAAAGCCGCCTGTTCCGTTATCAGTGGCTTGCCAGAACTCAAAGTCAGTTCCTGTTTCACCTGATGGGTTATTAAACGCCTCAAACTGATGGGTGTAACCATGCTGAAAGATTCTGCCTTTAATGCGAGTTACGCGCTTAAGTTGCTTTAAAGCTTCAGGATTTTCATTCCAAGTTTGAGTCACGCCTGTATCATTATTTTTGTATAGCGGAATAGTGGCTGCTGCAAAAGGAATATTGACTTTGCGAATAACATTTAGCATGCGTCTTAAATCAATGAAATCATCGTTTGGACTTAAATCTTCCATGCGAGCAATAGCTCTAGGTGCACAGGTTTCGTTGCGTCCTAGCATGGGTCCGAGTAAATCTGCAAATATTAAGTAACGATCAGTCTCATGAATGTATACAAATGGATTATCTGCTATGTACCAAAACTGACCACTTTGTAAGGCGTAAGGTATACGCTTACCAGCACTATTTTGCGCCCAAGCATGAACCACAACATCATCACGTTCAGCCTTAACTTCTATCATTTCCATAGGCGCAAGGAACTTATCAAAGGTAAAACCGCGGTAATCAATTTTATTGTAAGTTGTTGTGTAAGAGGCTTCGTCATAATTAGCATGTAGCGTGTTGTAACTAAAGCCAAGCGGATGTGTTTCTACTGCACTATTGCCTGTAAAAGGAACAAGATTCCATATTTGATAATTAATCCAAGTTATGGGAGCGCCACTTAGAGCGTCATTAACAAGGGCTGCTGGAACGGGATCAGCGTAGGTACTACCCACGTAAAAGGTGCGGGTGCTCAATTGAGCTGTGCCTTGCTCGTAAGCAGATACAGGCTGAATAACAATATTTAGCCCTTCATAGCGCCCAAGCAGATTGGCCAGCATAATCGCGTAGATCTCTGCTGCTTCAGTATAGTTAAAGGCTTGGGTTGTTAAACTTTGACTTGAGAAGCCTGAGTCATTGCTAATAGGTGATGAAACATCAACAGTACCTGGCTTTAAGAAAGGGCGAGGGCTTGCTGATTGACTCATTAAAAAAGTAGGAGCAGAGTCAGTGTAAAGAATAAGAACATCATCTTCTATAATTTGCTTTTGTAGTTCGGGTGACTCTTGAGCTGTTTGAGGAACAATGGATTGACAGCTAATTAATAATAAGAATAAAAGTAGAAAGATACTACTGTTTTTAAAAAATCTCTTCACAAGATTTCCTTTCTGTACTTACCTTTTGAAGAGAAGGTACTTTTTGCCTAGCGTATTAAGTATAAAATAAAGTATGTAGCACCTTCTACGCAAGCCTGTATTATAACTTATAGTTTTTAAATATAGGTTGCAGGCGTCACAGTGTGTCGATAAGAACAGTTCGTAAACTTAAGGTTTATAGCATTTCCATGAGAGAAGCTAGCATGCGCTAATTTCAGATCTAAGCGCGATAGAAATTCAAAATAATCCCCAAGCAATGTTCAAAGTTACGGTGTTTTGAGAAAACGCGGCCAATTGTTTTTTACTGAGTGCTCGTAAGTCACACCATAAACCCATAGTTTAGTCAGCAAATCATAAACTACGACCTATGGATGAGCTTAATAAAAAAGAAATCGCGTCTCAGCTTAAAGAGGCCGCGAATTTACTTGATGTTCTGGGTAGTGACCCTTTTAAAGCAAAAGCTTTTATGAACGCTTCAAGGCAAATTGAAGCGTTTGAAGGTGATATTGCTGAGTTACTCAAAAACGATAAACTTACAAGTATTAGAGGTGTAGGGCAGGGTGTTGCTGCAGAACTGGCATTCTTAAAAACACAAGAAAGCATTCCTGTTTTAGCAGATTTATATGAACGAGTACCTGAAGGGGTAAGAGATTTATTTCGAGTAAGTGGTTTAGGTGCTAAAAAAATAGCTGTTTTATGGCAGCATAATATTAATGGGCTGCATAGTCTAATTGAAGCTGTTAATAAAGGTGACTTAGCTACTATAAAAGGCTTTGGTGCTAAAAGTGCAGACAAGTTTGCGCTAGCAGCGCAGTTTGTGATAGAAGCCAAACGCCGTATGCGACTTGATATTGCTGAAAGTCTACATAATGCTGTTAAGACCCTAATTCAAAATAAACTCCCTAAAATTCAGTTGCATAGCGCAGGAGAGTACCGTCGTAAATGCGAAACTATAGGCGCACTCGAGTTTGTAGCTAGCAACGTTACGACTAGTGACTTAGCGTTAGCATTAAGCGATGTTGGGGTTATAAGCGAAGAGGAAAATAAACTAACACTCGAGCTTGAGGGGCGTTTGGTTCATTTTTATGTAACAACTGAAGATGCACTAGGAGCGGTTTTAGCGTTTAGGTCAGGGAGTACTGAGTTTGTTGCTGGGCTTACAAAAAGGGCTCAAGTTAAAGGACTCGAGCTACTTGAATCAGGTTTAGTTGAGTCAGGCAAAGTACTGTCAACAGCTACTGAAGATAGTTTTTTTGAAGCGCTGGATGTGCCTTTTGTAGTGCCAGAATTACGTGAAGAGAAGCATCCTAAGCCTGTGATTTCGTTACTCGAGCTGGCTGATATTAAGGGGCAAATTCATAATCATAGTACCTGGTCAGATGCAGTTCATTCGATTCGTGACATGGTTGAGGTGTGCATTAAAGATGGCTATAGCTATTTTGCTATGGCGGATCATTCTAAAACGTCTTATTACGCTAACGGCTTAAGTGAAGAACGTGTTCTTGCACAAGCTGAAGAAATGAGACTTATACGTCAAGAATTAATAGCTAAAGGCAGTGAGTTTAAATTGCTGCACGGCATAGAGGTAGACATCATGACGGATGGTCGTCTTGATTATGAAGATGATCTTTTGGCTACCTTAGATTACGCAGTGGTGAGTGTTCATCAGAATTTTACTCTGTCAGAAGAAGACCAAACAAATCGAATTATAAAAGCCATTTCTAATCCTTACGCCAAAATACTGGCGCATCCAACAGGGCGCATTTTGCTTCGTCGACCTGAATACGCGGTTAATTTAGATAAAATTATTGATGCTTGCGCTGAAACGCAAACCATTATTGAAATAAACGCGAGTCCTTATCGCTTAGATTTAGATTGGCGCTGGGTTAAAAAAGCAAAAGAAAAAGGTTGTAAGTTTTCTATTAACCCTGACGCGCATCACATGGATCAACTTAGCGTCACCAAATATGGTGTGTTTATGGCAAGAAAAGCAGGTTTAACTAAAGAAGATGTCGTGAATACCGCAGAAACAGCTGAAGGGTTTTTAGCGCAACTCAAACCTCAATCCTAATGACCTTTGTTTGGCGTAAGCTTGCTAAACTAGCTAGATAAGAAAACGTAAGGACGTAACCTATGAAAGAAAAAAGATGGCCTTAGGTGTAGCTATTTTAGGAACTGGCATGGTGGCTAGCTACCATAAACAAGCTGTAGAGGCTCATAGTGATTTAAAGCTTATAGCTGTAAGTCACTATGATGAAAGCAAATTTGCTGAGATAAGCAAAAGCTTTGGCGTGCCCTGCTTAAGTTACTCAGAGATACTCGAGCGTTCTGATATAAACATTCTTTGTATTTGTACACCAAGTGGGCAACATGCTGAGCAGACCATTGCAGCAGCAAAAGCAGGCAAGCATGTTCTGGTTGAGAAACCCATGGCACTATCTTTAGAAGATGCTGACGCCATGATTCAGGCGTGCCAAGAAGCAAAGGTGCAGCTTGGGGTAGCTTTGCAGCGTCGTGTTGAGCCTTTATTTAAACAAGTAAAAGCTGCCATTGCTGCTAAAGATTTAGGGGACTTAAGCTTAGCCTTAGTAAGCATTCCTTATTTGCGAACCGACGCATATTATGATCAAGCCGCGTGGCGCGGTACATGGGTTTTAGATGGTGGCGGTGTACTGATGAATCAAGGTATTCATCTGGTTGATTTGCTGGTCTGGTTCATGGGTGACCCTGTAAGCGTGCAAGCCACAGCAAAAACTCTTCACCGCAATGTAGAGGTAGAAGATACTCTAGTTTCAACACTCGAGTTTGCTAATGGTTCCTTAGCGACCATTACAGCTACCACAACAGCAGCACCAGGCTTTGCTCACAGAGTTGAAATCTACGGTACTCAGGGAGGCATTCAAATTGCAGGGGAACAAGTCATTCAATGGTCACTCACAGATAGCTCGAGTGCTAGCGTTACGCCTTTTGCATCAGCTGAAACTTTAAATGCTGGTTCTGGCGGTGACCCTCGAGGTATTCAGGCGACAGGGCACATAAACATAATGGCTGACTTTGTAGCTGCCATTCAAGAAAACCGCGCTCCTGCTATTGACGGGCACGAAGGCAGACGGAGCCTTAAAACTATTTTAGAAATCTATTCATCTGCAGGATTAATGACTAAAGGAGGTCAGCATGGCAGCTGACGGAATGACATACGCACCCAAAGGTAAACCCAACAAAGTTGTAAACACAGGCGAATTCATGTTTGCCGCAACCAACTTAGATCATGGTCATATTTACGGCATGACTAACGGCTTAACAGAAGCAGGCGCAACCCTAAAATGGGTTTATGATGCTGATAGTGCCAAAGTACAAGCCTTCCTAAAGCAATTCCCACAAGCACAAGTTGCCACCAGTCTAGAACAAATCTTAGAAGATAAAGAAGTACAACTTGTAGCTGCCGCTGCCATTCCAAACCTACGTGGCCCCCTAGGCTTACAAGTCATGGACGCAGGCAAAGACTACTTCACTGACAAAGCACCCTTCACCACTCTAAGCCAACTCGAAGAAGCTCGAGCTAAAGTAACAGCCACAGGCAAAAAATACATGGTTTACTACAGTGAGCGTTTGCATGTTGAAAGCGCAGTCTTTGCAGGTCAACTCATAAAAGATGATGTGATTGGTCAAGTGATTAACGTGATTGGCTTAGGACACACCGTCTAAACAAAGCCAATAGACCTGACTGGTTCTTCAAAAAAGAAAATTACGGCGGTATTCTTTGTGATATTGGTAGTCACCAAATAGAACAATTTCTATTCTTTGCGGGAGCAAAAGACGCTCGAGTTAGCCATGCGCACACCGCTAATTTTGCCAATGCAGATGTCCCTGAACTAGAAGACTTTGGCGAAGCCAACCTTATTGCAGATAACGGTGCTACCAATCACTTTAGGGTTGACTGGTTCACGCCTGACGGCCTCGGTACTTGGGGAGACGGACGCACCTTCATCTTAGGTACAAAAGGCTACATAGAACTCCGTAAATACATTGATGTAGGCAGAAACCCAAAAGGCGATCACCTATACCTAGTTACTCAAGACAAAGAAGAACACATGCATGTTGAAGGCAAAGTGGGTTTTCCTTACTTTGGAGAGCTCATCTTAGATTGCCTAAACCGAACAGAGAACGCCATGACACAAGCCCACGCGTTTAAAGCAGCTGAACTCTGCCTAAAAGCTCAAGCCTTAGCCGACAAGTAAAAAGCTAAACGATAGCAAATAAGCTCGAGTTTGAATAGCTCGAGCTTATTATTTAATGCCGGTACTGGCTATGCCTGTGGTTATAAAGCGTTGTAAAAAAGCAAAGATAATGGTAATGGGCAAAAGGGTTAAGACGGTCATGGCTAAAATGAAATGCCACTGCACGTCAAGTTCACCTTGAAAGGCGTTAAGGCCTACCTGTAAGGTGAAAAGCTCATTTTTGGTGAGTACCAAAAAGGGCCACAAAAAGTCATTCCAGCGCCACATGACACTAAAGATAGATAGTACTGCAAGGGCAGGCGCAGCTAAAGGCAAAATGATTTGCCAGTAAATACGCCATTCACTGGCACCATCAATACGGGCTGAGGCCAAAAGATCATCAGGAATGGTGAGCATGTATTGCCTAAGTAAAAAGACACCCGTGGGGGTTGCTGCACCCGGAATAATGACGCCCCATAAGGTATTAAGCCAGCCAAATTGAAATAAAACCAAAAAGACAGGTACCAAAATGACCGATAGTGGAACCATGAGCGTACTGATAATAACTAAGAAAATGGCGTTCCGCCCTCGAAACTCGTATTTGCTTAATGCAAAGGCTGCCATGCTGTTAATAAGCAGCGTTAAAAAGGTGGCACTTACCGTGACAATGACGCTATTTCTAAAGTAAGTAATAAAATTAAAGCTGCGTAAAGGTTTGCTGTAATTATCCCAAGCTAATTTGAGTTCTCGTACTGGTTTACGCTGATTAATGCGTACTTTAATAATTTCATCTGGTTGACTAGGGTCAATCATTTGGGCTTCAAGGCCAACCCTTCTTACCTGTAAAAGCTGGCGAATGGTGCCATCTTCAAAGGCTACTTCGTATAAAGGTAAGGGCTCACTAAAGCCATCAACCTCAATTTCAACTTGTGCAAGTGGTAAAAAAGTTGGTGGAAACTCAGTAAGGGCAGCTTGGGTTTTAAAAGAAGATGCAACTGTCCAGAGTACAGGACCAAACATAATCAGAATACCTAGAATTAGATAGGTGTAACTAGCAATATCTGACCAGTGCCAACGTCCTTTATGCCCGCGCCTTCTTGCCAGAAAAGGGGTGGGTTGGCTGTTTGCTTGGCTGCTCATGATTGACTCCCAGAAGGCTTAAGTGGCATTTTGTCGTCTGCCTAAGTAAAGCTGAAAAAGCGTAAAAATTAAAAGCGTTATGCCGAGTAACACAGAAGCTGAAGAAGCAATACCAAAACGTCTTACCTGATCAGCAAAGCCCGTTGTGTAGATGTACTGAACAATAAACGTTGTAGCGGTACCGGGACCACCTTGCGTAAAAATAAAGACCTCATCAAAAGTCTGGACTGCTCTAATGAGTGATAAGACCAAAACGACCAGCATGGTTGGCATGAGCATAGGCAAAGTAATATTCCAAAAAGCCTGCCAGCTATTTGCCCCATCAATATCACTAGCTTCATATAAATTAGGTGGAATGGCCTGCAATCCTGCTAATAGAATGAGAGTATAAAAACCCATATTAGACCAAACACTAATAAAAACAACCCAAAAGAAAGCCCAATCTACATTGGTTAAAAAAGGAATTTTGTCGCCACCCAAAGCAACAATAAAAGCGTTCAGAACACCATCACGCTGCAAAATCCAACGCCAAATAAGCGCAACAACAACAGGGGATAAAAGAACCGGATAAAAGAATACTGAGCGAAAAAAGCCCCGTGCTACAATTTTTCTATTTAAAATAAGCGCCGTAATCATAGAAAAGGCCACCATAAAACCAACCTGCAAGACGACAAATTTAGCCGTATTAAAAACAGAACGCCAGAAAAAATCTTCTTGGCAAGAATTAGGATTTAAAAAATTACTACAATTAAATAAGGTTTCAAAATTTCGCCCACCCACAAAAGGACGATTTTCAAGTAAAAATTCAGTGCCACCCGTAAAAGAATAATAAAAATTAAGAATAACAGGAAATAAAATAAAAATGCCAAAAATAATTAAGTTAGGCAAGACAAAAAAGTAAGCCATGCCTTTAGTACCAATAAGCCTTTGTAAAGGCGCAAAAATAAGATCAAGTGAGCCTAAAATAAAAGACCCGACACTCGTAAACAAATGTAAAATAGGATTTGTTCTGGTCATAAGAAAAAGCTCGAGTGCTTACCCTTCTAAGTATCTTAAGAGAGTAAGCACCCGAAAGCTGATTATTCGTTTATTTGGTCGTTTATATCTGCAACCATGCGTTCGATGCCAGTATTAACATCTAATTCACCGTTTAAGATTTGACTAAGACGATCTTGAATTGAACCGTAAAGAGCAAAGTTCTTTGGGTAGCCTTGAAATTGGAAAGCTACAGGGCTTAAATCAGGCACGTTGGCTACAAAGCCGTTAAGGGATGATTTAAGGCTCGCATTGTCAGTTGGGTAGTCAACACCGTTGCTTGCTACTGAAATATTTGCAGGTACTGAGAAGGTTTGAGCAGCGTATGTAGCGTAGTTGTCAGCTTGTGCTAAAAAGTCAATGAGTTTAGCAACGGCTTCTGGTTGCTCTGTTTCAGAAAAAGCAACTACGGCAGAGCCACCAGGCATACCTGAGCAGCCACCTGCACCGCAAGGGTTTGCTACTACTGTCCAGTCAAACGCGTCACCAATTTGGTCTGGGTAGCCACCTAGCTTCCAACTACCACTCATAAGCATAACAACAGTACCGTTAGCAAAGGCGTCACCAGCAAGCGCGCCATCTAGTGTTAGCCAAGGGTCAGGGAACATGGTGCCATCTGCATGCCAGTCAACCATTTGCTGAACCATGCCTCTAAAGCCTTCATCATCAATAGCAGGGTTACCGTCTGCATCAAATAACATGGCACCATTACTAATAGCAGGGCCTGCTAAACGATGTGTACGCGCGTCCATGGCAAGAGGAAAGACTTCTAGACCAGCCTCATTCATGACAGTAGCAACTTCAGTGGCTGCAGTTGCCCAATCAGCCCAGCTAGCGCCTTTTTCAGGCATAGCTACACCCGCTTGATCAAAGTAAGTTTTATTGACAAAAGGAGCAGTTACGGTAAGTTCTAACTGCATACCACTAATAGCACCTGTACCTTCTGGGTCAAGCCAAGTTAAGTAAGGGCCAAAATTAGTTTGCCAGTAGTCAGCATCAACATAAGCTGACATATCAAGATAGTTTGAAGCTAAGCCACCAAGATTTGTTACTCTTGCCAAGTCAGGACCTTCACCTGTCTCAAGTAAAAGAGGGAGGTTATCAGTAATGGTGCTGTAAGGCACAACATCAAGTTCAACACTAATATCAGGATTGGCTGCCATGAAGTCATTAACAAGAGCTTGCATGGTTTCGGTTTGAACTTCGCTATCTGCGTACCACATAAAGCGAATAGGGTCTTGAGCAAAAACTGTGCTTAGAACAGCTAATACAAGAGAGATGACAATAAGTTTTGCTTTCATTTTTCCTCCAAGAAATATAATAATTAAACTGCTGAATCATACCTAAATTCGTTGGGTCAGGCTAGCCTCCTTAAGCTAGAACAGCCAAGTTTGCCATGCTATACAAGCAAGCGAAAGTGTTCTTAAAAGTAATCATCATAGTCTAAACCGAATATAAGCCTCTATGGTAATCTGTCTGGCGTTAACCCCTCTAAGTTAATAAAAAATTAATACCTGCCGGCACTAATCAAAGAAAAATCAAAACAAAAGCTTTGCTACAGGTATAAAAGTAAGCACCCAAGCTAAAAAAGCTCACTTAAAAGTACAGATCATAATTGTCTTATGAGATTTACTATATAGAACTAAACTAATTAAAACTTTCATCTTTGTTTATTAGAGTTTTTGAAACAATCAAAATACCAAAGGTTTGGTAAAGACTAAACTGAAACCGCTAAAAACAAAGCAATTCAAGGCAAACCCTAATACCTAAACTCGAGCGTACAAAGAAAACAAGCCTATTATTATAATGAGACCTGTTGCTAAAGCTGCTAAGAAGGGCATTTCAACAAGAATAGAGCCATTATAAAAAACAAAGGATTTTAGTTTTGGAGGGTTACTTTGACGCCAGCCGCGCCGCACTTCAGCAGAATCAGGTCTAACAAAACTCAAACGCCCTGATGTTTCCTTAAAAAGATCTTGCCGAATATATAAACCCACTCGAGCTCTTTGTAAGTTCCTAACAGGAGAATCATCAATAGAGGTACCAAAAGCGATACCTGTTAAAAATAAGCAGAAAGTGAGACTCGAGCCTAGCAGGGTGATTAGATTTTTGGTTTGGTTTTTTTGCTTCAGGAGTTGCCCTAGGGTTAGGCTTAAGATAAGTACAATCAGGGAGAGTGCTATGCCTAAAGGTACTTGTAGTAAAGGTAAGTTGCAGCGTTCGGCGTAGTCTTGAATGATGCAGGCGTCGCGTTGTTTTATGCGGAGTTGCCCGTATAAAAAGCTGTGACCTAGTTTGTCAAGAACGGTTAGGCCTTGTATGCTTGTGGTTTCATCTATATAGTCACCTGTAAAGAGTTGCTTGGTTGCATTTGCCTGATGGTAAAAACCAATTTGAGCGGTTGCTAAATTGCTAAGAACAGCAGCGCGTCGTTCAATGCCATTGCTTGAAATAAGTATGATTATTAATAGTGCTAGTGTGCAAATGAGCATGCTTATGCTTGCTGTTTTGTGAGCTTCTTGAAACTGCGATTTAGTGCTAGCTTCTAGGCGTAGATAAGCTTGAGGTAACTGCAGTTGCTTTTGCATAGTCTAAATATAAACTTATAATAGAGATGATTCTAGTGCTTTAGGCCCAAGTTTTCTAGGATTTTTGCGATCTACATTTTTGATGCTTAGTTAAAGGCTATATCTTGATGAGTTGTTAGGGTGTTTCCATGAGAAGCTCTTCACCTTTAGGATATCTAGTTACACCCCCTTTAGGTCGCATGGGGTGTTTGATGGGGTAGCAACACCTAGAAAAGCTCTTGGATGTCGAAAAGTTTACAGATAATTCTAGTGATTGCGCTGAAGATAGACTGTAGGGCATTCTCTCTAGTTACAAACATGCCTAGCCAAGGAGCATCATGAATAACATCAACTTAGCTTTTTTTGGACTTATCTTAAGCCTGCCGGCTGTCGTATATCTTGTCATCTTAGCTTTAACGAGTCTTCAAAATAAACAGAAAACAACAGTGCCTAAAGAGGCTCTTGAAACCCAAGTTATTTACGAGACTGACGGCGGTTTAGAGGCTGTTTCGTAAGAAGCTTAAAGAGCAGAACTGCGCCAGCGTTTGTCTATAGTTACTAAACTTCTTTCTGTTTCTATAGCTTCGCTCATATCAGCTTCCTGATAAATATAGGTTTTATCTTTAATGCTACTAAAGCCCGCATGATTACCAAACTTATCAAGCGCAATTAAGTTCATATCTCCTATAAAATCACCGCCCAGATCTTGTAATTCTGTCATAGCTAAACTAGCTGCCTCCTGAACAGATTTACCATATTTTAAGTGTGAAATGACACTAAACGCAGTGCAGCCTCGAATAGCCATTTCGCCCATGCCTGTGCAAGCAGCTGCGCCATAGCGATTATCAGCGTAATTACCCGCGCCAATAACAGGTGAGTCACCCAAACGACCCGGATACTTCCAAGCCCACCCACTTGTACTGACTGCTGTCGCAATATTACCTTGAGCATCTTGCGCAATAAAATTAACAGTTCCTTTTGTTTTTTCAGGATCCGTAGCCAAAGCAACCAAATCAGACAAAGATTCACGGCTTGCCAAAGCCTCAATCTCAGCGTCAGATAAGTCATGCTTAAGACGCTCGATTGCCTCGCCGTGACGAAGAAGCTACTGAGAACGCACTAATAGAGTTACAA
>CAZWJZ010000009.1:31278-32649 GCA_964634665.1 uncultured bacterium
GAGCCATACTCTTTTTGCTTCTGTCGTTAAGAGTTCTTCTTGCCTAAAGCCCATTTCATGAGCAAATTTTTGAGCACCCTCAGCAACAAGAAAAGCATGAGGTAAAGACTCCATAACTTTACGTGCTATAGAAATCACATGCTTATAGCCTTTAACACCACCAATGGCACCACTCAGCAAACTCGAGCCGTCCATTATGCTGGCGTCGAGTTCTACTTCACCTAATATGTTGGGGTAGCCACTGTAGCCAACGGTGTGATCATCTGTATTAGCTTCAACTAGGCGAACAGCTGCCTCAACAGCATCTAGGGCGCTGCCGCCTGCATTTAAAATATCTATTGAAGCTTGTATGCCGATTTTGCCGTTTGTACTTGCAATAACAATCATGCTGACTCCTTTAACTTTGCTTTAAATCATAGTTGTTTTGACCAAAGCGTAATTCTGTACTGCTGTTAAGATTATTGTAAATGACTGCTTGTTCGCTAATGACTTCGGTCATGCCCTCTTGTTTCATAAGCGGACTGCGTACTTCTGTTAAGTAGCGCTCTTGAAGATCTTTAGGCAGTTTGTTCAAATGCTGGCGGTAGAGCTCAGTTTTATGCAAAGCAACATTCAGCCAATTTTTACCTAACCACCTTATGGTAACAACAATCGTCTGAACTGCGGTTCCTATAACAGAAGCCCACCAAACCCCAACAATGCCAAAATCTAAAATAATAGCAAAAAGATAAGCGAGTGAAACTGCCACGATGATGCGGCCTAAGATAGTTCCCCATAAACCAGGCATGGTGTCACCTGCACCTCGCAAAGAACCATTTACCACCATAGATACAGCCACGATAGGCAAAAAAAGCCCATGAATTCTTAAGTAAGACGTACCTGCTGATAAAATAATAGGATGCGCACTTGGGTCAAAAAGCTTAACCAAAAAAGGCGCAAAAAAGACCATAGGAATGCACAGCACAAGCGTTAAGGCAACACCAATTCCAATGGCTATATTCCCGCGTAAGCGTGCTTCTGCTGTTTGCCAAGCACCTAAAGATTGCCCTACAAGCGCAGTTGCAGCAACATTTATGCCAAGTACAGGCATAAAAATAAGCGATTCAATTTGATAACCAATAGCTAAGGCTGCAGCACCAAAGGCACCTGCTGAGGTTGACGTGATAATACGAATAACCAGAATTTGTGTTGAGTTGCGAGCAATACCCTGCAAGCCAGAAGGAACACCAATACTAAGAATGTCTTTAAAAAGTTGCCAGTCAGGCCAGTAACGCCAAGAACGAATAGTGACAACATTACGCCCAGAGTACAAAATAGCAACCCCCGCAACCGCGCCAAAACCCCGAGCAATAACCGTACCCAGCGCAGCAC
>CAZWJZ010000009.1:32659-34707 GCA_964634665.1 uncultured bacterium
CCCATAGCAGGAAACGGTCCTGGCCCAAACATAAAAAGGTAATTAAACAAAATATTCAGCGCATTAATACAAGCAACCAAAATAAAAGGAGTTGTGGTATCACCCGCCCCCTGCATAAGACGATTAACCGTAAAATTAAGTGCCAAAAAGATAGTAGCAAAGTAAAAAATCTTTAGATAACTCGAGCCTAGAGCAATGGCCTCTTGACTGCTTCCACTACCTAAAAACGCAAGGATAGGGTCAGCAGTAAACCAGCCCAAAGTACCTAAACTTAAGCCAAACAAAACAGCAAGTAATAAAGATTGCTTAGCCACAAAAGCTAGACGCTCAGGGTCACGACTTCCCTTAGCTTGCGCTCCAAGCGCCATTGAACCCGCTGTTACTGACAAAATGCTAACCAGAATGAGCATACGAACCACTTGACTCATGCCAATAGCCGCAATCTCAAAAGGTCCTAAACGCCCAACCATAAAGACATCAACAACATTGACAGAGGTTTGCAGTAAATTGGTAAGCAAAACGGGTAGCGCTAAGCGCCACACATCCTTAATAACAGGAAGATTTGGAATAAAAGGTCGCGTTCTAAGCATAAAGAGAGTTAAGTGTATCTTGTTTAAGACAAGTAGAACGTGAAGCTCGAGTATTTCGTACACACTTTAAAGTGACTGGGTTGCATGTATCTATAAGCCATCCGAGCTGTTTATGGTGGCTATGAAATTTGCTTTAGGCGCAGACATGTGCAATAAAAGACAACAGTTTGTTCTTGTAGTTTGTTAGCTGTTTTGCTCTAACTTAGATCTTTGTAATACCTCGTATCTCCTACTTTAGCTTGTTGTTCATGTAGCTGCTCTGTGAGGGTTTTGACCAAATCTGAGTAGTTTTCGTCATGATAGACATTGGTCATTTCATAGGGGTCTTTGTCTAAGTCAAATAACTCCCATTCAGGCTCGTAAGTTTCATCTATGCTGCCTTCTTGCCCTAAGGCATCTGCGTAGTAGTAAATTAGTTTGTAGCGCTCTGTTCTTAGGCCGTAATGCGCGTAAACATTATGGTGCGTCTTATGCATCCAGTAGCGGTAGTACATGCTGTCACGCCAATCTTCAGGTGTTGTCTGATTTATCAGGGGTCTTATGCTGTGTCCTTGCATATCCTCTGGAATTTCTAGGCCAGCTAAGTCTAAAAAGAGGGGCGCAAAATCAACATTAAGAATCATATCTGTATTGACAGTGGCAGCCTTAATTTCTTTGGGGTAACGAATAATAAAGGGCATACGTAAAGACTCTTCGTACATAAAGCGTTTGTCGTACCAACCATGGTCACCTAAAAAGAAACCCTGATCAGAGGTGTATATCACAAGCGTATTTTCTGTTAAGCCTTGCTCATCTAAGTAATCAAGTACCCGTCCGACATTGTCATCTATGCTGGCAACAACTCTTAAGTAATCCTTGATATAGCGCTGATAAGCCCACTTGCGAAGTTCCATTTCTGGCAATCCACGGTTAATTTCAGCCTTGATGTCAGTGGTTTTCATATGAACCCCAACCCGCATCTCGGCAGCTTCAGCAGCTTTTGCCCGATTTGAATAGTCATCATAAAGCGTTTCAGGTTCAGGAATATCTTCATTCAGGTACATATGCGCATGCTTTTCGTCAGGTTCCCATTCACGGTGCGGTGCTTTATGGTGATACATAAGACAAAAAGGCTTGTCTTCATCACGCTGTTTAAGCCAATCAAGACTAAAGTCAGTAATAAGGTCAGTCACATATCCCCGAACGGTTTCACGTCTACCCCCCGCACTAGCATCATCCTTAAAGATAAAGTCAGGATTATGATATAAACCCTGCCCAGGAAGAACCGCCCAATCATCAAAGCCAGTGGGGCAATGCTCAGCCCCCTGACCTAAATGCCATTTACCAAAAATAGCAGTCTGATAACCTTGCTCTTGCAAAAGTTTAGGAAAGGTCTGCAAACGATTATCCATATGTGTATCTAGCGTAGTAACATTGTTAATGTGATTATAAGTACCCGTTAAAATAGCCGCGCGACTA
>CAZWJZ010000009.1:34717-35339 GCA_964634665.1 uncultured bacterium
ACTAGGCGTGCAAATGGAATTGGTGCAAAAGCAATTATCAAACCTCATGCCCTCATTAGCAATACGGTCCAAGTTAGGTGTTTTGTTAATTTTGCTGCCATAACAACTCATAGCATGTGACGCATGATCATCAGACATAATAAAAAGAATATTGGGTTTGGATTTAGACATGGTTTAGCCTCCTAGTAGTCTAGCTCATTCAGATTTGTCTTAGATTGCCGAAGTTAGAAGCTCTGTTTTAACGCTCGAGCTTTTTAGTGCGCTGGATTCTCTTGTAACTAAGTTACTTTTAAAGACGGGCATCTGTTCAGGATTTTCATTTTTAATAAGTTTTATAAGATGCTCAGCCGAACGTTCCCCCATTTCTTGGGTAGGATAATGCATGGTACTTAAACTGGGCGTGGTCAAGCGGCTCAGTGAAAGATTATCAAACCCAATAATAGATACTGCTTCTGGAACGGCAATGTTTCGTGTTTGTAGCGCTTTGAGTGCGCCGCCAGCCAGTAAATCGTTAGAGGCAAAAATGGCTGTAAAATCACTTAGACTCAAGAGTCGCTCAACTGCTAAAAAGCCAGATTCATGATTGTAATCGTCAGCTTCCAATATGAGGTTATCATCTAAA
>CAZWJZ010000010.1:0-18886 GCA_964634665.1 uncultured bacterium
TCACTACTCCAACCCCACATCATAATGTCAAAATCAAAACTAGGACAACAAACAGAGGTTAAAGCGTCAGGGTCTAAAGCCTGCAGCTCGATTTTTACGCCAATTTCAGCCCACATTTGTGATAGTAGTTCTGCCACGCGGGGTGCTTCTAGTACATCGTTAGGCCAGTAAAAACGAAAGCTCAGGTCACGGCTGCCATCAGGCATTTCGCGGATACCATCATTGTTAGTATCTTGATAGTCAGCATCATCCAAAAGGCTATTGGCAAGGTCAATATCATAAGCATAATCTTCAAGAGAACTGTTATACCAGTCACCCATGCTGTCAATAACCAAACCTAAACCAGGTGTTCCTAAACCTAATAATGCGACATCAATGATTTGCTGTTTGTCAGTGGCGTGCGCTAAGGCTTTTCTTACATTTAAATCTAAAAGCGCAGGATGACCACTGCAAACTCCATCTTCAGGTGGGCAAGTCTCCTCAGTTGTTAAATTAAAGAAAACATCCCTTAAAGAAGGCCCAAGGGGAGAGCCAATCACCAGTTCAACATTTTCGTCATTACGCAGACTAAGAATAGCGGTATTAGGCATTTCTGTAATCATGTCCACTTGACCTGTTCTTAAAGCTTGAACCAGTACATCTTGTGAACCAAAGGTCTGAAAAACAAGATCATCAATTTTTGGAGGATAAAGGTAATGCGATTTATTTGCGGTCATGCGAACAAATTCACCTTGTTGGTACTCGCTTAAACTAAAAGGTCCACTGCCTATCATCTCAAGATTTTCGTACTCTACTGCTGCTGTTGGATCCATATAATTTGACCAGATGTGCTCAGGCAAAATGTACAAAAACAACAATTGACTTAGCATATTAGGAATGGCTTCGCTTAATGTTATAACGACGCTGCTGTCATCTGGCGCTTCAACCGTATCAAAATAGCTGGTATAGCCGTTAGCAAAAGGGAAATCCTCATTAGCTTGGTAGTAAAGCAAACTAAAGGCCACATCTGCAGCGGTTAAAGGCACACCATCATGAAAGCTTACGCCATCATGAATGCTAAAAGTCCAGACAAGACCATCTTCAGATGTTTCCCAGCTTTGAGCTAATTCTGCTTGAATGCTGCCGTCCATAGCTAAACTCACCAAAGAGTCGTAGCTTAAATCAAAGAGGGTAAACGCTTCAGCCAGCAGAGCTGTACCCGGATTAAGCGTATCTGGGCTACCTGCCCAGCCAATACGTAAGGTGCCTTGAGCAAAGCTGAACCCTAAAAACAAAGTCAAAAGAATAAAAGCCAAACGTTTCACACGAACCTCCTGGAAGTATCTAAAAGCAGCTTGTGTAATCTAAGAGTTTGGCTTGATAGGAACGAGCAGCGGAGGTTCAGCGTAAAGGCTCACAAGCTGTACTTTCCTTACACCTCAGTCTATAAATAGCTGAGCTATAAGTTAAACGTAATAATGACGTATATTTAAAAAAAATGCTATAGCTTCTATGAAAATGATGAAGCTAAGCTCAATAAAAGCTAAACTCCTGCCTTTAGAATAAATCCCCAATGAAATAAGACAAGATGCAGTTGTAGTCATAAGCTAACATACTAGATCGGCTTAACATCTTTGCTCATATGCCAATACTGCCAAAAGCTCGAATGCTTAGTCGCTGTAGCCTTTCACTAGATAGCTATAGGGTTGCTTTAAAAGGCAATTGTGAAATGAAAAAACCAATCATGCTAGCGCCACTCATGCAAAGTTAGCAAGCCAGTCGATAAGATAAACCTTATGTCATCAATAATGCCGCCTCGCGCTAAAAAACAAGCCAAAGAATTAGAAATTCATGATCATAAACGCATAGATCACTACTACTGGCTACGTGAAAAAAATCATCCAGACGTAATTGTCTACCTTGAAGCAGAAAACACTTACTGTGACGCAATGATGGCGCACACACAAGAGCTACAAGAAAGCCTTTACCAAGAAATGCACCAACGCATGCAAGAAGAAGACTCGAGCGTAGCCGTTAAGCTTGCTGATTACTATTACTATCAGCGTAGTGAAAAAAATAAGCCTTATTTTATTTACGCGCGTAAACACCTAAGTTTAGACGCCCCAGAAGAAATACTACTTGACCTAAACAGTTATGCGCAAAAGCAAGATTACTTGCAGTTAGGTATTTTCAAAGTCAGCCCTGATCATAAAAAACTAGCTTACTCCCTTGATGATAAAGGTTTTGAAAATTACACTGTTTACATTAAAAATCTAGAAACCCAAAGCCTTTACCCAGAACAGCTAGCAGCTAACCGCTACTCACTCGAGTGGGCAAATGATAGTGAAACCTTGTTTTATAACGTGCAAGATAACGCTAGTAGGCCCTACAAAATTCTAAGACACAAACTAGGAACTAGCCAGCAAGATGACAATGAATGCTTTACTGAAGAAGATGCCCTTTATAATGTTGTACTCAGCAAAAGCAAAGACCAAAAGTACATCATTATGGATGTCAGCAGCATAGAAACCAGCGAACAACAGTTGCTAGATGCCGCCAAACCAAACAGCAACTTTAGCTGCGTACAGCCAAGAGAAAAAGGCTTACGCTACAAGCTCGAGCATAACAACGGTAAGCTTTTTTTACTCACAAACAAAGATAACGCTATTCATAATAAAATAATGCAAAGCCCAGTCAATGCTAGTAACAAAGAAACATGGCAAGACTTCATAACGCATCATGAAGACATAATGCGTGAAAGTTTTATGCTGTTTGAGCATTACTTAGTACTAGTGGAACGTGCTGACGGTATAAAGCAACTCAGCATTATTGACCTAAGAAGCCATGAGCAACACCAGTTAGTATTTCCAGATGCTTTATACAGCTTTACGCTAGACGCCAATCCTGTTTTTAATAGTGATACCTTACGCTTAAACTACAGCAGCCTAAAAAGCCCCAACTGTATTTACGACTATCATATGCCAAGCAGAACACTCGAGCTTAAAAAGCAAACCTTTGTTCCAAACTACAACCCGAATGATTACCGTATGGAACGTATTTACGCAACCGCAGAAGATGGCGTACATGTACCCATATCTCTCATTTATAAAAAAGACTTGAAAAAAGATGGTGATAACCCTTGCTTGCTTTACGGCTACGGTTCTTATGGCGCAAATGTAGAACCCAGCTTCTCAGCTAACCGCATTAGCCTACTCGAGCGTGGTTTTGTGTTTGCTATGGCGCATATTCGGGGTAGCAGTACTTTGGGTCGTCGTTGGTATGAGGACGGTAAGTTTCTAAATAAGAAAAATACTTTTAATGACTTTATAGCTTGCGCCAAAACACTGATTGCGCAGGCTTACACAAAGTCAGAAAAGCTTGCCATAGAAGGTCGTAGTGCAGGTGGTTTGCTCATGGGTTCGGTATTAAACGAAGCTCCTGAACTCTTTCAGGCTGCCTTAGCAGGTGTACCTTTTATGGATGTCATAACAACCATGCAAGACAGCAGTATTCCTTTAACGGTTGAAGAATTTGAAGAATGGGGTAACCCGTTTGATAAGACTTTTTATGACTACATGCTGAGCTACTCACCTTACGACAATATAGAAGCTAAGAACTACCCACATATTCTTGTGACAGCAGGCTTAAATGACCCAAGGGTTGCCTATTGGGAGCCTGCAAAGTGGACTGCAAAACTACGTGACTACAAAACCGATAACAATAAACTTTTACTGCAAACAAACATGGGTGCAGGGCATAGTGGTGCATCTGACCGCTACGAACTCCTACGCGAAACCGCTTTTTACTATGCCTTTTTTATAGATGCCTTAGATGCTTATAACTAAGTTACTCCATAGAAAGTTTGCAAAATACTGAATGGGTCTATCCGTACTCGCTCCGCTCGGGTGAATTTGCATTTTGCAAATTCACCCTGGAGATACTTAAAACTCATAACAGTTCTACGACAAAACCAAGAATCACCTTAGTGGATATATTTCAACGATCCAAGATCGCATAATTTACCCTCTAGGATTTATATTTCCAGAAAAGCTTGCACCAGAACAGCTTTTGACTTTGACTCTCTTCCGACCCAAGGGAGAAGCTCTAAGGGGATTAAGAAAGAGGGAGAAAAGTGAGTGGTGTAATGATTGAAATGCAAGATAAATCGTGAAAAGGCTATCTACTATAACTATGGGTCAACAAAAAAGCTCGAGCTAATCCCAAACTCGAGTAAGAGGAAAAGCATCAAAGGCACTATCTTTGCTGATGACTGTGACACCTTCTAATATCGCTTGTGCGGCAAGAAGCCTATCAAAAGGGTCTTTGTGAGGCATGCTAAATTGCCCAGCTAACCTTGTGTGTTTATGATTTATAAGAAGCTGTGTTGCATTTAATTGCTGCAAAATCATCTCAAATTGCTCTTCATTGATAAAAGGCGCAACCTCAGGCCACTTACCTAAATGATGCTTTATGCTCATCTCCCAAATGCTTACAGGGCTAATGAGCAAATGATTTTTTCTATCGCTAAGTAAATGAAATGCGTTTTCGCTTAGTAACTCAGGTTTACCAACAGCCCAAGCCAAAACATGACTATCTAACAGGTACTGCATTACTTGTAAAAACTATCAAGGACGTCCTGAGAGGTGGGTTCTAACAAATCACTTTTAAACTCAATAGGGTAAAAACCAAGTGCTCGCTTTTCTGAAAGAACCTCAATACCCGAAAGTCTAGCTACGGGTTTGCCGTATTTAGAGATGGTTATTTCTTCACCTTTTTGCACAGCATCAATAAGCTCTGAAAGCTGAGCTTTGGCTTCATGTAACTGAACCGTTTTCATAATCTTAGTCTAAACGTTTTGGTCAAAATAGGCAAGAATAGAAAAAGCTCGAGTTTAAACTCGAGCTTTTCTTTGATTCGTAGATGGAATCAGTTAAGAACTATATTAGGGGTTTCTGCTTTCTTTAGCTTGTCATTAAACTTCTTAATGTCTGTTTTAACAAGCTTGTCAAAAGCTTTGATTTGCTCATCTATTCTGCTTGCAAAGTCTTTAAATGCTTCTTGTGCTTGGTCGGTGGGTTTGTAATCACCTATGCTGACTACAGGTATTAAGCTGCTTAGTTTTTCGAGTAGGCGTATGCCTGCGTTGAAGTTGTCTGGCCAGCCGGGGCGCATGTCTGCTTTGGCTAGCTCTTCTTCTATGGCGAGTACGCTTGTTTTTAGCTCTTGAGCTTCTGTCGCGAGTTTGCCTTCTAGGCGATCTGCCCAGCCATCTAGCTGTGCTCTTAGGTCACGCATTTGGTTAATTGCGTTTATGCTGTCTGTTTGCTTGTCAGTAATTTGCTTCCAGAGTTTGTACTGGGCGTTTAAGTCGGCTTGTTTGACTTTTCCTGCAAAGGGGTCAGTAACAACAGCAAAGCTTTGTGTTTGGGTTTTCTTGCCTATAGTCAGGGTGACTTGGTAGTCACCAGGGGCTATCATGGCGCCTGCATGCGGGGTTTTGGCAACAACATCGCTACCTTTTATGGCGGGTAGTTTAGCATGTCTCATATCCCAAACAAAGCGGTTGTAGCCTTTGTTTGCAGTCATACCTAGATCTGCGTGTGGGTCATCTTTGCGTTTGGCTTTTTCTTCATCTGTTAAGCTGCTTATGGTTCTTATGACATTTCCTTTAGCATCTGCAAAGCTTAAAGAAATACTGTCTTTAGGTTCTTTATTTAGGTAGTACGTAACAATAACACCTTTGGGTGGGTTAGTACCTGTATCTAAAAAAGTAATGTCGTCGGCACCTTCAGGGGTTTTGTTATGCAGGTAAGGTGCAACAATGCCTAAGCTACCCATGTAGTTTTTACCGGGCGCGCCACCAAAGGCACCTTCAAAAATAACAGGAAGAACTCGAGTGCTGTCTCTAGGTGCAAATAAATGCGCATCTTTTTTGCTTAGCTCATCTTGGTATTGGTGCAGTGGGGTTATGTCATCAAGTATCCAGAAGCTTCTGCCGTGCGTGCCTACCACTAAGTCATCATTTTTGATTTTGAGGTCATAGATGGGGGTGATGGGTAAGTTTAATTGAAAGCTTTCCCATGTTTTGCCTGCATCAAAAGAAATATAAAGACCACATTCGGTTCCTGCGTAGAGTAGGCCTTGGCGTTTAGGGTCTTCACGAATGGCTCTGGTAAAGTGATCTCTTTGTATGCCTTTATCTATACGTGTCCATGTTTTGCCGTAATTGGTGGTTTTGTATAGGTAAGGCTCGTAATCATCAAGCTTGTACTTGGTGGCTGCCATGTAGCATGTGCCAGCATCATGTGGGGAAGGCTCGAGCATGCTTATTTGAGTCCATTCAGGTAGGCCTTTAGGGGTTATGTTTGTCCACGTCTCACTACCATCACGGCTTATATGTACAAGCCCGTCATCACTACCTGCCCATAAGACACCTTTTTCTAGGGGGCTTTCAGCAAGTGCGAAGATGGTGGCGTAGGTTTCTGCGCCAACTGAATCACGGTTTATAGGGCCACCTGAGGGTTGTAGTTTGTCTGGGTCGGCTCTGGTCAGGTCAGGGCTTATAAGCTCCCAGCTTTGACCTTCATTGGTGGTTTTGAAAACATGATTACCACCAATGTAAATGGTGTTGCTGTCATGAGGTGAAAAGAAAAGCGGGTAAGTCCAGAAGAAGCGGTATTTGTCTTCGATTGCGCCGCGCCCTGTCATGGCTTCAGGCCATGTGGTGACTAACCTAATTTGTTTGCTTTTGTGGTCGTAGCGTTGCAAGCTGTTACCACCACCGGGGCTGCTGCCAATGGCGCCTACATAAACAATATCTGAGTTTTCTGGGTGAGGCGCTATGTAGCCACTTTCGCCCGTGCCTGCGGTGTAGCAGTCACTCCATGAAATGCTGCCATTGTGACTACGGCTGGGTACAGATACGCTACTGTTATCTTGCTGGGTTCCGTAAACACGGTAAGGGGCTTGGTTATCGGTTTCTAAATGGTAGAACTGCGAGGTGGGTTGGTTGTAAACACTTGACCATGTTGCGCCACCATTAAGAGATACATTAGCGCCACCGTCATTACCTTGCACCATGCGCTGCGGGTTTTCAGGGTCAATCCAGAGGTCATGATTATCGCCATGAGGTGTGCCTATTTCAGTAAAGCTTTTACCAGCATCGGTTGACTTCCAGAAGCTAAGGTTATTTATGTAAACCGTGTCGGCGTCAGTCGGGTCAGCGGTAAGATGCATGTAGTACCAAGCCCTAGAAATAAGACGTTGATCTTCATTAAGAAGCGCCCAGGTTTCACCAAAATCATCACTACGGTAAAGTCCGCCCGCTTTGTTATTTTCAATTAGGGCCCAAACACGACCTGCCTGAGCAGGTGACGTAACCATGCCTATTTTGCCAAGCAAACCTGTTGGCAGGCCAGTATTTTTGCTTATATCTGTCCAGGTTTCGCCACCATCTGTACTTTTAAAAATGCTGCTGTCAGGCCCACCACTACTTATTTGCCAGAAGTTACGGTAAGCCTCCCAGATGCTAGCGTACAAAATACGCGGGTTTTTAGCGTCAATAGTTAAGTCAATCGCGCCTGCTTTGTCACTCTTAAAGAGAACTTTTTTCCAAGTTTTGCCACCATCAATGGTTTTGTAAACACCACGCTCTTTATGTTGACCAAAAGCATGACCAAAAGCAGCAACCCAAGCAATATCAGGGTTGGTCGGGTGAATCTTAATTTTGGAAATATGACGGGTATCTTCTAAGCCCATATGCTGCCACGTTTTACCAGCATCCGTAGATTTATAAACACCATCACCATGAGAAACATCTATACGAATGGTACTTTCACCCATACCCGCATAAATAACATTAGGGTCGCTCTCACTAACCGCTAAAGCACCCACAGATGAGGTTTTGAAAAAACCATCCGACACATTCTCCCAGAAAGTACCCGCATCAGTGGTTTTCCAAACACCACCCGCGCAAGCACCAAAGTAAAACGTGTTCTTATCTCTAATATCACCAGCGACAGCGACCACACGGCCACCACGAAAAGGTCCTATACAGCGCCACTCGAGTAGTCCATCAAATGCCATAATGCTCTCCTTAAGGTATTGCTTGGGTACAATACTAACTTATTATATAAAGGTGGATTGTTAGCATGCACTTGAATAAAGAATCAAATACCTTAGAAGGTTTCTTCAAACTAACACTAGCTGATTTTATTGTACGTTCTGCTTATCAGATGGGCAAAACGCCTTTATTACCTTTGTTCGCTGCGGCATTAGGTGCAAGTGACGCTTTTCTGGGTGTCATTGTATCGGTATCAACGCTAACAGGCATGCTTTTAAAGCCCGCCATTGGCTTTTTGTCTGACAGGTCCAGCAGGCGTATTTGGCTCATTATAGGAACTCTCTTTTTTACCTTCATGCCTTTTTTATACTGGCTTATTGAAACCCCCGAACAACTCTTTGTAATAAGACTCATTCATGGCATGGCAACTGCTATTTACGGCCCAGTAACGCTCGCTTACATAGCAGGCAAATCAAAAAAACGCTTAGCTGAAAAGCTAGGCTGGTTTGGCTTAGCCAGAGAAGGTGGCTACATAGTAGGCCCTGCCTTAGCAGGCTTACTTTTGCTCATCTGGTCACCCCCAATGGTGTTTACGCTCGTAGGGATCTTAAGTGCTTTAGCGTTCATACCCATACTGTCTTTACCCGAACCCCCCCCATTAAAGCAAAAACCCTTAAAAGAACAACTCACAAAAGGACTCAAAACATTGCAGCAAAGCGCAGCTCTATGGTTAGCAGGCGCACTCGAGTGTGTGAATTACATGGTGCTTTATGCCTTAAAGGCTTTTTTGCCTATTTATGCGCTGTCAGCAGGCATAAATGTTGCGCTTATAGGCGCATTTTTTGCAGTTCAAGAGGGTGCTCATATCATCCTTAAACCTTTTACAGGTCGTCTTGCTGATAGGTTTACTTATTTGCCTATTATTTGTTTAGGTATGTGTCTTTTGGGCGTAAGTGTTTTATGGCTAATGCAAAGCTCTGCTATTCTGATCTTTTTTATAGCGGCTGTTCTTTCGGGTGCAGCCCAAGCCCTTATTTTTCCTGCTAGCCTCGCTCTAGTCGCCAATCAAGTGCAGCAAGAAAGTTTGGGTTTAAGCATGGGCTTGGTGGGTTCTTTTGCCAATGCAGGCAAAATACTTGGTCCTGTTTTGGCAGGCTTGCTTATTCAGCGTTTTGATTATCGGCAGAGCTTTCAAATACTAAGTTACAGCCTTATTGCGGTTGCTATTGGTCTTTTTTTGATAGGTCGCATAAGATTGATAAGGTCGTCTAAAGGTATAGTTGGCGGAACAGACTAAAGCCTAGCTTTAAACCTAAGTTTTTGAAGGAAAAAACGTTAACTTTAAAAACGACCACCACGAGCCTAGTAATTTCTAAGTTCGACTCAAGATAAGAAAGTGAAGGGAAACCACATGTCATTACTCAGCGTTACTGAACTTACTAGCAAACTCATAAGCATCCCATCGGTTAGTCGAGATGGAAATGTTGAAGTGAGCGATTATCTACAAAGCTTCTTAGAAGAAAACGGCTTTGAAGTTGAAAGACTCTCTTATGTACATGAAGTAGATGGTCAAACCAAAGTCAGTCTTGTTGCTAAAAAAGGTAAGGGTAAAGGTGGTTTTGGCTTCTTCTCACACAGTGATGTAGTACCCGCAAACGACAATCAATTTGAACCCTATGAAAAAGACGGAAAACTCTACGGTCGTGGCAGCTGCGACATGAAAGGCCCCTTAGCAGCAAGCATAGTTGCAGCTATAAAAGCAGACCCCAAGAAACTCAAAAAACCTGTTTACATAGTTATTGCTGCAGATGAAGAATACGGCTTTGGAGGCTGCAAGCAAATATCAAACCAATCGCAAATCTTCCAAACACACGGTTGGCCAGACATGGGCGTAGTACCAGAACCCACCGAAATGATACCCGTCTACGCACACAAAGGCGGCTACCACATAAATGTAACCGCGCACGGAGTAGCAGCCCACACCAGCACCGAAAAAGGAACCTCCGCTAACTTTCTCATAGCACCCTTCTTAGCAGAAATGGCAGAGCTAAAACAAAGATTCATGACAGACCCACACTTTGCAGATGATGAGTTTGAGCCAGCCACCAACGGTTTTAACTTAACCCTAGATGACGGTAACTGCGCAGGCAACGTAACCGCCGCCAAAACCATAGCCAAACTAAACTTACGCTCCATGCCAAAAGCAAACACCCAAGACGCCGTAAAGCTCGTAATAGATAAAGCCAAAGCCCACGGCTTTGATGTAGAACATAGCGGGGTAGACGCCTTCTACGTAGCCCAAGGCTCAGACATAATAAAACTAAGCCTAGAACTAACAGGCGAAGAAAAAGCCCTAGCTGTACCCTACGGCACCGAAGCCCTTGTCTACCAAAAACACTTACCTCTCGTAATTCTAGGCCCAGGCAACATAGCACACGCACACACCATAGACGAATATGTAGATATAAAAGAACTGAAACGTTCCGTTGAGGTGTATGAAAAAATGATTGAGCGCCATTGCTACTAAGGCTTAGCTATGTCTGATTTGCATTTTGATGCGCTAGTGCTTGACTGCCATAATGATCTACCAATTATGCTTGCTGATTGGTATAAAGCTTTAGGTCAGCATGATTACTTTGCATCTTGGATTCCTCGTTGGCAACAAGGTGGTGTTAATGTTCAAGTTATTCCTATATACCTTGAACCCCATGTAGCAGAAGCCTCGCTACGCCGTAGCTTACTTCTCATAGAAACACTGCGCGAAGAAATTGAAAAAAACCCTAATGATACCGCTTTATGCTTAAACGCTAAAGAAATTGATGAAGCAGTTAAAGCCAAAAAAATCGCCATTATCATTGCCTTAGAAGGCTGCTCTCAACTAGCAGAAGATGTCGAGCTATTTCGTGGTTTCTACCGTCAAGGTGTGCGCATGGCATCCTTTACACATTTGGGGCGCACGCTCATGGCAGATGGTAGCGCCGAAGATGCAAGCGGAAGTCGCCTGAGTGCAAAAGGAGCAGAAGCCGTAAAAGAAATGCAAAAGCTCGGCATAATTGTAGATGTGTCACATTTGTCTATAAACGGCGTAGAGCATGTCTTAGAACTTACGACCAAACCCATTATTGCCTCCCATTCATCTGCAAGAGCAGTCTGCGACCATCACCGTAATCTAAGTGATGAGCAACTCAAAGCCATTGCCGCAACGGGTGGCGTTATTGGTGTAAATTTCTTACCTGCCTTTATTGATGCTTGCAAACCAAGCTTAGAACGTGTTGTTGATCATATTGAACATATGCTTAATGTAATAGGTGAAAACCATATTGGTTTAGGACCAGACTTCATTGCTGAATGGGCAAAAACGGTTTACCCAAACGTTGATATGAAAATACTCGGTATTGACTTAAAAGAAGGTATAGAAGGCTTGGTAAGTACCGAAGATTTACCTAACTTAACCAAAGCTATGCAAGCCAGAGGATTCTCAGAGACAAGCATAAGAAAAATACTAGGTGAAAACTTCATGCGGGTCTTTAGAGAGGTTTTAATAAACCCCACTTAAAAAAACTCGAGTGTTCTGTTGAGGTATAGAAAGCTATGATTGAGCGGCATTGTTTTTAGCCTTTATAGGCTAAACTAAAGCGTGCCCCTTAAAGATGATTTATTTCAACGAACTTTAGATAAGCTTTCTGAAATTACCAAAGCGTTACTAAATGTTAGTCAAAATACGAATCTTGATGAAGCTGAACAAGCTATTCAAGAAGCTTATGTGAAGCATTTAGCGAGTACGGGTGATGTGCTTAGGCAGTTACCTACCGAGCAGCTTTTGGCTGTGCTGAGTAGTGCTGGTAGTGTTGATAAAGAGAAAGCTTATTTGCTTGCCTCTATTTTTTATGCTGAGATTGAACTTGAGAAGGTAAAGACAAAGGAAGTTAATACAGCTAAGCAACTTAAGGCTCTGGATTTGTTTTTAGAATCAGCTATAGATGATGTGGATGCTACAGATATTCATGAGCGTATAGCTGCTTTAAATAAAGATTTGAGTGACTTTGTGCTGCCTGAAAAAACGCACTGGCGTTTCTTTGATTACGCGCAGTATACGGGTCGCTTTGCCGATGCAGAAGATAAACTTTTTGATTTAGTTGCTGACTACGGAGCAAGCGAAACGGCTAAGCAAAAAGGCAGTGCTTTTTACGAACGCCTTTTAAACTTAAAAGATAAAGAATTAGAAACAGGTAATTTACCAAGAGAAGAAGTACTTGAAGGCAAGCTCGAGTTTGAGACTCAGTTAACAGCATCTTAGAAGCTGTGCGTTAGACTTGAGTTTATGAATAACCGTTTTGCATCTAATCGTGTTAAGGCCATGCCGCAAAGCATTTTTGCAGTTATGGATGATGCTAAAACTATTGCTAAAGCTAAAAACTTAGAGATTATTGATTTATCGATTGGCTCTTCTGACTTGCTGCCACCAGAAGCTGCGCTGGCTGTGTTGCGTGAATCTATTGATGATGCTTCGACCTATGGCTATTGTTTGCAGAGTGGTACAAAGCCTTTACGTGATGAGGTTGCGCGCTGGTATGAGCGTAGGTATAAAACAATGATTGGTGCTAATAAGCAGGTTTTGCCGCTTATTGGTTCGCAGGAGGGTTTGGCTAACTTACTTTTTGCTGTTACTGACCCTGATGATAGTGTGTTGTTACCCGATCCTGCCTAGGCTAGTTATTTTGGGGCGGTAGCTGCGGCGGGTCTTAAGACCATAGTTATGCCTTGAAGGGCTGAGAAAAAGTTTTTACCTGACTTAAGGGCTATTTCGGCTGAGGAAGCTCGAGTGGCTAAAGTTATGGTGATTAGTTATCTGAATAACCCAACGGCTGCCGTGGCAACGCCTGATTTTATGCAAGAAGTTGTTAGGTTTTGTTTAGATAACAGTATCTTGCTTATTCATGATTTTCCTTATGTTGATATGGTCTTTGATGACTATGAAGCACCTTCTATTTTGAATCAGGTGGGTGGTTTAGAGGTTGGTATTGAACTGTATTCGTGTAGTAAGAGTTACCATATGGGGGGCTTTCGTATGGGTTGGGCTATAGGTAATGAAGATGCCATAGCAGCCTTAGCGAAGCTCAAAGGTGCCATTGATTTAATCAGTATGTGGGCATACAACGGGCGGCAGTTGCAGCTTTCAGATGAGAACTTAAAGCAAGATGCAAAGCTGTTTCAAGGCCGGCGTGACAGTTTGCTTAAGGCTTTAAGAAATGCAGGCTGGCAAGCAGATACGCCGCAAGCCAGCATGTACGTTTGGGCTAAATTACCAATGCATTTAGATGACTCACTTAGGTTTTGTGTCAAGCTAGCCGAAGCTACAGGGGTTTGCTTAGCACCCGGCATAGGTTTTGGTCAAAATGGTGAAGGTTACGTTAGGTTTGCACTCGTAAGAAATGAAGAAGACTTACTTCGAGCTGTTGTACGAGTGCAGGAATATCTAAATTAAAAGCTCGAGCTAAGCAGCTCGAGCTTTTATTAGAGTATTTTCTGATTTAGCAGCTAGCTATGACATTAATAGGTTGAGCAAAAAGTCTGTAGGGTTTGTTTGCGCCATTAAACTCTAAGAAAAATTGTGCTTCACCAACTTTTAAGTCAATCGCTTGATTGGCTAAATTGGTTCTTGCTGGAATATCAAATGCTACTTCAATAAAGTTGCCGGTTTGTGTAATGACCGAAATATTATTAGGGGTAAATCTACTGCTAAAAACCCCGTTATTATCATAAAAGTTTATATATTCAATCCAACTTGGGTTGCCACCAGAGAAATTAAATTCATAGGTAAGTCTAGTACTTTTATTTTCACAAATTTCAAAAACACCATTACTGTTCCCATGATTGGTGGTGTACTGCGCATTAGAAATCGTAAAGTTTGGCGGAAGATCAAAATCAACGGTTCCCTCAATAGTAAAGCTGCAAGCACTTAATAGAAGTGCAACTAAGGCAAATAAAATAGCTATTTTTGGTTTAAAAAACATATAAACTCCTTAAAAAACAACGTAAAACCCAAGCTTGAGTCTAGCGGAACAATGTGAGATAGCTATACAAAACTCATGAATACATGGTTAAAGTTAGCCTATGAGTCAAGAAACCTACATGGAACGCATTATTAATTTAGTAGCTGAACAAGACGCCATAGCAAGCCTAGAAGCAAGCCCGAATAAGCTCGAGTTTTTTATGTTTGCGTTAGAAAATAAAATGCATCTTAGTTACGCTGAAGGCAAATGGAGCGCACAGGAAATAATGGCACATTTGGCAGACACAGAGATTATTTTTGGGCTACGCTTTAGGCAAGCTATGAGTGAAGAGAAAGCAAAGATTCAAAGTATTAATGAGCAGAGCTTAGCTAAGCACTACAAAAGACTCGAGCCTGCTTTGGCGTTTGAGAGTTTTCGGTCTTTGCGGGCTTGGAATTTGGCGTTGCTGGCTAATTTTGATTTGCAAGATTGGCTTAAGGATGTTGAGCATGAGGAGCGGGGCACGGAAAGTCTTGAGCTTATGCTTAGGTATTGGGCTGGGCATGATCTTAATCATTTGTTGCAGTTAGAAAGAATTGTGAAGCTTAAGGAGTTTAACTAGTGTTAAGAATTGTGAAGTCATTGTTTTGGGTTGGTTTATTGTTTTTGGTTGCTTGTTCTGAACCTGCGACGCCTTCTGATGAGCCTGAAGTGCCGACAACTGCTGTGAGTGCTACGGTAACATTAGCTTCAGACTTCTCTTTTGAGAATTGGCTTGTGGAAAAAGTGGAGGGTGACGCTGTGACAAGCCTTGGCTTAGACCCAACTTGGACTTTAGCTGTGGGTAAGCGTTACAGCGTTATTAATACGACCGGTATTCAGCATCCTTTTCTTCTTATTGATACGACAGGTAATCTTTTGTTGGCAGATAGTATTAATTGGGGTGTCGGTAAGTTTCAAAATGATGCTGGTGTGAATGCCGTTATAGAGGGTAATAAGCTGAGTTTTACGCTTAGTCAAGCCTTAGCTGATGAATTGGATGCTTACCTTTGTGTTTTACACCCGAGTATGAGGGGTAATATTGATATAGCTACTTCAACAACTGAATAAGGGGCTGGCTTAAGTTGAGTGACGTGGCTTGCTTTAATCATCAAGATCTGAGTTGTCGTAGTCATCACTATCAACCATCTCATCAAGCTCTAAAAGGTACTCTTCGCCGTTTACTTCAACAACATCGCCTTGTCTGAGTTTTCGTTTGCGTTTGGTTTCGACTTCGCCATTGACTTTTACGTCACCTGACTGAATAAGTATTTTGGCTTGCCCCCCCGTTTGTGCGATGCCTGAAAGTTTGATCATGTCGTTAAGGGTAAGAAAATCTTCATCCATCGTTAGCAATTTTACCGTATTTATGCATTTAAAACCTCGTTTTTAGATACGCTTATGCTTTATTGGGGGGATCGTTTAATACATAAAACGACCATTAAAAAAGGCCGTGGCTTCTAAAAGCCACGGCCTTTTAGCTGTTTAATTTAGGCTTCTTCTGAAGCTTTAATAACGACGTTTAAGTCAATAGGTACTTCTGGATGAGGCTTATAAACAATAGTATATTCACCTAATGTTTTTATGCTTCCGCCGGGTAGTTCAATTTTACGGCGATCAACATCAACATCATAGCTTGACTTAAGAGCTGCAGCAACATCACGATTGCTAACACTACCGTAAATTCTTTCTTCACCAGCTTTAACCAGAATTTCAACATGGTTATCTGCAAGCATTTCTTTAAGACGCTCAGCATCTGTTTTGCGTTCAGCCATTTGCTTGGCGCGTAGTGCTAAGCGTGCTTGAAGTTCTGCTTGATTAGCTTTGTTTGCAATTGCGGCAAATCCTTGGGGAATCAGCCAGTTGCGTGCATAACCATTTTTTACATTTACCATTTGGCCTGCTTCGCCAAGCTTTTCAACAGGTTCTAATAAAATGACGTTCATAACTTATTTCCTTACCAACTGTTGGGTAATAGGAATAATAGCTAGCATGCGAGCGCGCTTAATAGTTGTAGCAAGTCTACGCTGATGCTTTGCACATACGCCAGTACGACGACGCGGCAATATTTTTGCAGTATCTGAGATGAAGCGTCTTAGCATTTTGCTGTTATGGTAATCAGTTATTTCTAGGTCACCTGTGCAAAATTGACATACTTTTGGTCGTCTGCCTCTGCGCGGGCCGGCAGCCCTGCGGGGTTTTTGTTCTCTAGCCATTAAAAGGGTAGATCCTCTTCTGGTGGAAATTCCTCATCAATATCGAGGGGTTTACTTGGCTGACTTGCTTGGGCACTTTGAGGGGCTGGCCTACTTGGCGCAGCGTCAGAGTGGGTACTAGGTCCACCTTGAACAGGACCACGAGTCAGGAACTCAACACGCGACCCTTCGACGCGAGTTGTGTATCTACGGTTGCCATCTTGATCTGTCCAAGAGTCATTAACCAAACGACCTGTTATAAAAACGGGGTCGCCTTTACGTAAATCTGAACTGCCTTCGGCAAGTTCACGCCAGACATTCACATCTACATAATGGGTTTTCTCTTGTTCACTACCTGAGCGATCACGGTAGCGTTCATTTACAGCTACTGAGAATCTGGTTACGGCGCTACCACTAGGTGTATAGCGAAGTTCAGCATCACGGGTTAGGTTGCCAATGAGTTTAACTTCGTTGAGAGCGTTGCTTAAGCGATGCTGACCACGACTGTCAATCACGGTTTGTTCAGCCTTTCTAGGGCCAAAACTCATGATTTCAACTCTTACAGCTTTAACATCTAGCGCACTTTTGCGCTGTCCGTCATTACCATCCCACGTGCGGTAGTTAAGGGCGCCCTCTACCAAAACGGCGCTTCCTTCAGTTACCTGATTAGTAAGGCCTTCCGCTGCAGCACCAAATACGGTCACACGGTGATACCATGCAAGATCCCGCATTTGTCCGTCATCACCTAAAACACGGTCATTACCACCTAAGTTCATTTCTAAGATGGCGAGACCGCCTGCGGTATAACGAAGTTCTGCTGCTTGGGTTAGGGTGCCTGCTAAATAAATGCTGTTTAATCCTCTTGCCATTGTCTTTCTCCTTTTGTCTCAATAATAAGTATATCTTCGTTTTGGTCTTAAGCTGCTACAGGGTTTTTTGGCGTTTTTGCTTTTTGAGTACGCCATTCAGGGCGATGCCTGACTGAAAGTACACGCATGACATTATCACGCTGACGTAAATTGGTCTCAATCACTTTTGGCGCTTCTGCAGGAAGTTTTAAAGTGTAGATAATATAGTGACCATCGCGAATCTTACGAATTTCGTAAGCAAGACGCTTCTTGCCCCAATCATCTTCATTAATCAGTTCACCACCAGCACGCTCAATTTGAGCAAGAACAGCGTCCTTCTCAGTCTTGGTTTGAGCTTCGCTTAAGTTAGGATCAAGAATTACATTCAAATCATAGGTATGCATTGTTCGTGTCACCTCCTTTCACTTAAAAGGTTTTGGTCTTAGCTAAGTCTAAACCACTAAACTCAAGCACGACCTCAATCGTTACTACCAAAGTTAAGGCAGCAACTGAGAATGATAGCACATGAAATAGCATTTTGCCAAAGGCAAATAATGCACTAAGTAACTCGAGCTTAAGATTAAGGGAATTGACTAACGGAAGTCTTAATTTTAAAGCCTAGGCTTACTGGAATTATAGCTTAGAAAGCCCAATGGGTGGCTTTAAACGTTATACTTTTTTATCTATTCGTGTTGTTTAAGAAAGTAGAGATAGCCATGTTAAGTGTAAGTCCGAACAATGTTGCTCGAGTATCTCGTAAAGGTATTTGGTCTTGGATGCTTTTTGATTGGGCATCACAACCTTTTTACACGCTTATTTTAACCTTTGTGTTTGCGCCTTATTTTGTCTCGTCGGTTGCTGCTGATGCTGCTTCAGGGCAGGTACTTTGGGGTCAGGCTGCTGGGTTTGCGGGTATTCTTATAGCGATTTTAGCGCCCATTTTGGGTGCTATTGCTGATACGGTGGGGCTTCGTAAACCTTGGGTCTTTGTCTTTTCGTTACTTTACATTGTGGGTGCTTTTGGGCTTTGGTACGCGCTACCGGGCGGGAACGCTAATATTACATTTATCTTGTTAGCTTTTGTGCTGGGGCTTATTGGTGCAGAGTTTGCTACGGTCTTTACTAACGCCATGATGCCAGACTTAGTACCGCGAGCTGAATTGGGCAAATTATCGGGTACTAGTTGGGCTTTAGGTTATATAGGTGGTCTGGTCAGTCTTATATTGGTTTTAGGTTTTATGAGCGCTGACCCTGAAACAGGTAAAACCCTTATTGGAACCAGCCCGATATTTGGGCTTGACCCTTTAAGTCATGCAGGTGATAGGGCTGCTGGGCCCCTCACTGCTATTTGGTACATTATTTTTATTATTCCTCTTTTTTTATTCACGCCTGACGCTGCTAAAAAAGTGCGCGTAAAAGGTGCTGTTACTAAAGGACTAAAAGAACTCTGGCAAACCCTAAAAACACTACCTCAAAACTCGAGCTTTTTTGCTTTTCTTATTTCAAGTATGTTTTACCGTGATGGGCTTAACGCTATTTATACCTTTGGTGGTATTTACGCAGCAGGTGTACTTGGCTGGAGCGTTATTCAGGTAGGTACCTTTGGGATTATTGCAGCTTTTACAGGTGCTCTGGGTGCATGGTTAGGAGGAGAGTTAGATGCCAGATTTGGCCCTAAGCCCGTGGTGGGTGTATCCATTGTTGTGCTTAGCTTAGCTACCCTAGCGATTATTTCAACTGGTCCAAGTGAAGCTTTTTTTATAAGCTTAG
>CAZWJZ010000010.1:18896-32841 GCA_964634665.1 uncultured bacterium
CTCGAGTTTGCCTGACCTGCTTTTTTATATTGCGGGTGCTGTGGTGGGTGCTGCAGGCGGGTCGTTGCAGGCTTCTTCAAGAACGCTTTTGGTCGATCAGGCAGATGATGACCGCATGACCGAGGCATTTGGCTTGTATGCATTTACGGGTAAAGCCACAAGTTTTATTGGGCCTTTTAGCATTGCTGCGGTAACCAGCTTGTTTGCTAGTCAGCGCATTGGTGTAACACCAGTTGTGCTTTTGCTCTTTTTAGGTTTAGCTTTACTGTTTTATGTTAAACCAGTCACAAACAAAGTTCTTATCTAAAGTGGAGATTTGACTAGCCTGATTAGCGTTTTAAAGGTCATACTAAGCTAATGGCTTTTGTAACGACTTATGCGGAATTTAAACAACCCAGCCTCCGAGCATTCTTAAGGCATTATGCTATTAACGCTTTAGCGCTTAAAGCAAATGAGCAATCAATAAAGCAAAAACGTGTCACCTTCACCTGCTTTCATAGTTACTACACAGATACCGAAAAGAACTTACGTAAACAGCTCGAGTTTTTCGCAAAGCATTTTACCTTTATCTCTTACTCTGAAGGGGTTAGGCGAGTTAAAGAGGGTGATATTGATGGCAATTACTTGTGCATAAGTTCAGATGATGGCTATAAGAGCTTCTTTGATGCTTGTAAAATTTTTGATGATTATGGTGCCAAAGCGCTTGTCTTTGCAAACCCCAGCGTGATTGGTGAAACAAACTTAGAGACCTTAGCTGAGTATAACCGCGCTCGGTTACAGCACGGCCCTATGGAGTTTCTAAACTGGCAAGAAATTGAAGACCTGTGTGCACGTGGTCATGAGGTGGGTAACCATACTTTGAGTCACAGGAATATTGCTCATTGCAAAACCGAAGACTTAGAAGAACAAATAGTGACATCTTATGAGAGCTTAAAAGAGCATTTAGGGCCAGATTTACATTTTGCTTGGCCTTATGGCACTGAGACAGACATATCAGATGAAGCTTTAAAACTTATTTACAAGCTAGGACATGTGTCAGCCGCATCTTGCTTAAGAGGTTCACACTACAAAGCCTTAGACTTAAAAGACACAACGTATTTACTAAGAGAACAAATAGAACCCTTCGAACCCGTTCATCACCTAAAGTACTATTTAGCTAAAAGCTACGCCTAGGCCTTTGTTAAATCAAGCCCGTTATAAATAGCCATGGCAGGCTCGAGTCCGTCGCTGAGTAACTTATCCACAGCATCTGCTGAGCTGTGGATAACTCTGTGGATAAGTTCTTGCTCATCTTTTTGGAATTTACTTAAAACCCAGTTTTCGACTTTCCAACCTTCAGGTTGCCGACCTATGCCGATTTTTAATCTTAAAAAGTCAGGACCTATGCGTTTTGCTATATCTTTAATGCCATTTTGACCGCCTGCACCGCCACCCCCTGCTTTAAAGCGAAGGCGACCTAGCGGCATGTCAAGATCATCATGAATAACCAGAATCTCATGAGGTTTTAGCTTTAATTTGGTTTGATAAGATTGCACGGCTTGGCCTGATAAATTCATAAAGGTTAAAGGCTTAATAAGCAGTACAGAGCCTTTAACTTCATCTGCTAATTGATTACGTAAGCTCACGCGTTTAGCTTTAAACTCCAACTGCCAACGCTTAGCGAGCTCATCAAGAACAAGAAACCCAGCATTATGCCGAGTTTCTTGAAATTTGGGCCCAGGATTACCCAGACCTACAATAAGTTTGATAGATGTATTCACACGTTTAGCTAATTGTGAATTAAGCTTCGTCCTCGTCTTCGTCTGTACCCTTACCAATAACTTCAGGCTCAAGATCAACAGCTCCACTCTGATCATCACCACTAACAACACGAGGTGCAACAATCGTTATGAGGGTTGCTTCAGGGTCATCAAGTAGTTCTGCTTCAGCAGGTAAAAGTGCAAGAACATCACTCACATGTAAAGAATCGCCAAGACCTAAGTGCCTAATATCAAGGTGAATAGCTTCTGGAATAAGGCGAGGTAAAATATTAATGGTAACTTCACGTTTTTGAACGTCCATTAAACCACCACTATCTTTAATGCCTTTAGCTGCGCCCACAAACTCAATAGGTATGCTTACTTCAACAACTTGACCTGCTGTGACCGCATAAAAATCAACATGCTGTGGTAAGCGACGGCGCTTATCCATTTGTACAGCTTTAACAAGGACATCGTGATCAGCTTCGCCTTCAACTTTAAGATTGATAATATGCGCAGCGCCTTGACTACGAAAAACTTTGTCAAAAGCACGACGCTCAACCGTAATTGAAAGGTTTAATTCTTTGTTATAAACAACTGCAGGAATAAAGCCTTCACTACGAAGTTTATTCATTTTTCCTGAGCCTCTTTTTTGGGCCGTAAGTTCCATGGTTCCTCCAGGGTAGCGCCACTGCGCTAAGGATGATTTTAATGTCGAAAATCAGGCTAGTAAGGTATACAAAGCTCGAGCGTTTAAGGTCTAAAACAAACGTAGTTACGTTGTTGCTAGAAGCTTATTCATGAACAATGCTAGCGTTATTCGTCAGCAACTTAATAGTGTACTCGAAAGACCCTAGTTATGTCTAGTTTTGTGTTAACTGCGATTTTCGATCAATCCTTAAATAAAAACCCATCGCCGCAATAACTAAGCCCCCCACAAGAAACCAAACCAGCATAATAGACTGCTGCATAGCCAAAAACCCAAAGCCAATACCTGCCAACATACTAGCTGCATAATTCACTAAAGAAGAGACAGACTGCATAGTAGAACGCTTCTCTGAAGAAACCTCATTATGGAAAAGCGTTTTAGCAGGCGAGCTAAGCACAGACGAAGCAAAGTAAAAAAGCCATAAAAAACCAGTAGCAAAGCCAAGATTAGACTGAGCAGCCAAAAAAATAACAGCCAGACCACAAAGAGCCTGAAAAAAGGCTGCCATAAGGCCATAACGCTTTTTGAAAAGCTTTGCTAAAGGAATAGACGCCATATTACCCAAGACACCCAAAGCAAAAGCAATCATCATAAAAACGCCAAACCACAAGGTGTTCTCAAGACTCAACCACTGCGCAAAATGAGGCTGCCAGAAGGTTTCAACCGCATTCAAAGCCAAAGACGAAACAAAACTCGCTGACAAAAGCAGAAAAATAACAGGGTTACGACGCGACAACTCGAGTGATTCTTTTATTAACACGCCCAGCTTAGGTTTTTCTTTACTGGTAGAAAGAGCTTTTCTAGGGGTTTCTTTAACAAAAAGACTCACAAAGACCGTATCGAGTAGTAAAAGAGCTATGTGAAACACATAAATCATGGCTAAAGGTGAAAATATAGTAGCTTCAGAGCTAAGCAAATGAGTAAATAGAGCTGGTATAGCTCCACCTGCTAAAGTCCCTAAACTCAAACCCAAAATAACAATTGTGCCTGTCTGAGCTAAATGAGGCTGCAAGTCCATATCTTTATCAAGCTCTAAAAGACCATCTATAAACCAAGCATTAAGTGCACCCGAAGCTAAGGCTTTACCCACACCAAATAAAACTTGAGAAAGCACAAACATAGGCAAAGTAAAAGCAAACAGCATGACTAAGCTCGAGCTTGCCTTAAAAAGGTAAGAGCCTATAGTGATGGGTTTACGGCCTAGTTGATCAGCTAAGCCACCTGTGGGTAATTCCAAAATAACAACAGTTGCCGCAAAAATAGCACCCAAAATGCCTATTTGGAATAAATCTAAACCCCGATTTTGAAAAAAGAGAATGTAAAGCGGAAGAGGAATGCCTGCTGCGAACCAGTGTATAAATTCTGCGGTGAAATAAACTCGCTTAAGTTTATATATATTATTCACAGTAAAATCTTCTCCTCTATGTAATTCTGAATAGTTTACTAGAAAGCTGAGAAATAGGGAAGTGACTTATATACGCTTGCTAGAAGCTTCTTTATCTTTTCTTTATTAACAGCCTTAGCATAAAAACATAAAAACAAAAAGCTCGAGTGCATAACTCGAGCTTTTTAATGGGGTTAGGTTTGCTTTAGCGTACTATGAGTTTTTCAATTTCTTTTTGTTCGTTTGGGTACCATGATTCTAAGATTTCGTGTTTGGTTTCAGTAGCCTTGAAGAAAAGCATTGAGGTGATTAGGGCGGTGAGTATTGAGAGTGAAAGTATCATGTAAGTATTTAAGCACAGCTTTTTTGAGCGTAACTTGCAGTTGTCACCTCTAGGTAGTAAATGTAAAAAAACTCACACGAAACGGTTATCCATAAAAGCTGAGCAACTACCCCTGATGTAGAACTTAAGGCTAGAGGTTGCAGGAAAGACCAAGCATTACAACTTACGATGCTGGGAGAATTATTTTTTAGATAAGTTTTTGGATTAGAGCTTTAAATACTATTGAATAAGTAGATCTTGCGCTTCTAATTGGGCTAACTTTTGCTGTTTACGGTGAAACCATACAGTTGCGTGCGCCCTGCGTGTAAGAAGCAGAATGATAAGAAGTTGTGAAACACATAGTAATGCTGACGACGAAGACACAGCTCTAGTAAAGCATGAAGTATCTTACAAAAATCTCAAAACCAGCCAATTCATAAGTAAGATCACTATTTTTTGAAAGAGCCTAATTGTTTAAAGAGTTATCCATAAATACAGCTAGCTAATAAAGCTTTAAGGGTTGCTGGCAATCTGTCTAGTCTTAGTCGGTTTGCCAGATAGTAGATAGATTTAAGCTCGCAACTCCTATACACTACCCCATGTTAAGAGCCAATCCTCAACCATACTTGCTTAAGCTCAAAAGCTATAAAAGTATGCCGCTAAAAGACATAAATCGCTGCAGCTATACTTTTTTACAATGGAAAAAATTTTGAGATGACTTTTAATAAACTCGGCATTTTCTCTTTATTTTTAAGCGCTTACTTCTTATCTTATTTCTTTCGTTCAACAAACGCTGTCATTGCAGATGATTTGGTACGAGATTTAGCGCTTTCTGCTGAACAGCTAGGCGCTATGACAGGCCTATTTTTTGCGGTTTTTGCCCTCATGCAATTTCCCATAGGCTTTGCCTTAGATAGGCTAGGCGCAAGATTAACGACAGGCGGCTTACTTTTAGTAGCAGTCTTAGGTAGCTTTGTCTTTGCATCATCCCAAAGCTACACGACACTAGTTTTGGGTCGTGTCCTTATTGGACTAGGTGTAGCAGGTGCCCTCATGGGCTCACTAAAGATATTCAGCCGCTGGTTTACTGCCAAACAATTTGCAAGCATCTCTGGCATCTTTGTGGCTTTTGGTGCCCTTGGCGCAGTACTGGCAACAACACCCTTAGAATTTGTAAGCAACGCCGTGGGCTGGCGAAACGTATTTATTGCTGGTGGCATAGCTACGCTCATTAGCTCATTGCTTATTTTAAGCTTCGCCCGCAACCAACTCAAAGGAGAAACCCAAGAAAGTACGCAGCAAAACCAAGGCCACTTAAGAGAACTCTTTGCCAAACCAGCCTTCTGGCAAATTGCCTTACTTAACTTTGCCTTAGCAGGAAGCTACTTTGCGTATCAAGGTCTCTGGATGGGGCCTTACTTAACAGATGCGCTCGGCCTAAAAGACACAACGGCAAGCCAACTACTCTTTTTACTAAGTAGTAGCTCAATTGTTGGTTATTTGCTTTCAGGACAAATCGTAAAAAACCTTGGTGTTATAAAAACACTTAGTCTTAGTGCTGCTATCTTTTTCTTAAGTCAGCTCATACTCGCCTTCTTAAACCAACAAAGCTCGAGTGTTGTAGTAGTTTTGCTTATTGCTGTGTTTGGCTTTTGTGGTGCTTTTAATATTAGTATTTTTCGCATTTAAGCATGATTTTCCCTCAGCATTTAACAGGGCGCGCTTTTGCTTTTACAAACTTCTTTGGCTTTGCCGGTATTGCCGTTATGCAGTGGTTTTTAGGTCTTGTGGTTGGGCGTTTTCCCATAAGCGCAACAGGAGACTACGCTGCGCAGGCGTTTAGAGTTATTTTTTTAATAACCTCAGTATTAAGGTTTCTAAGCGTTCTTACTTACCTGCCTTTTTTAAGACAAAAAGCAAATAGTACCTAGCCTTTGAGCTTTTGACTAAAGCTCGAGTGTTTGCTTGTGTTAAGCTTTTTTTATGGTTCCTCCACTTGTTGTGCTTGGTGATTTTGCTTGGGATGTTTTGGTTAGGACAAATGCTGAACTGCTGCGTGGTGGTGACGCTTATGGTGAGGTTATGCTCACGCCAGGTGGAAGCGCTGCTAATGTAGCAGTGTGGGCGCAACGTTGTGGGCTTAGCACTTCTTTTGTAGGCAAAATTGGTAGAGATCGCTTGGGTGAACTTGCTAAAGAAGATTTGCTTAATGAACAGGTGAACGCTTACTTTATTCACTCAACGGCACACTTGACAGGCTCAGTTGCTGTTTTTGTTGATCATACTGGGGAGCGCAGCATGATTTCTGGTAAAGGTGCTGATCATTACTTACTGCCTTCTGAATTACCAAATGTGTTACTGCGTAACTCTAAGCATTTGCATTTAACAGCTTGGTCTTTTTTTTCTGACCCGCCTAGAACGGCAGCTCGTAAAGCAGCTAGGTTAGCACAAGAGTCGGGTGTTAATTTATCTTTTGACCCTGGGTCTTTTCAAATGATTAGTAACATAGGAGTAGAAAAGTTTTTATCTTTCACGCAAGATTTATCTATCGATATTTTTTTACCCAACTACGAAGAAGGTGCGGTCTTAACAGGCTTAAAAGAACCTGAAGAAATTGCGGCTGCCTTAGCAGAGCTTTACCCGAGTGCTGTGATTATGCTTAAGCTTGATGCTAAAGGCTCACTGGTTTATGAAAATGCAAAAGCAACCTACATTCCAGCTGAATCTAATAACCTGATAGATGCTACAGGGGCAGGAGACTCGTTTGCTGGCTCATTCCTATCAAGATATTTATTAAGCAAAGATGCGGTTGAAGCAGCCAAATTTGCTACCAAAGTATCGGCTTGGGTGATTGAGCAACTTGGTGCAAGACCCAAAATGGATAAGCGTTTAGAAAGCATTATCTCAGAAAATAGCTAGATAAGGTCTTTCACATTACTCAGTACCTCTGCATGTAACAATGGCGCACGCAAAGGTATTTATTGCCTTGAAATGCTAACTAGCTAAGTCATTCAAGCAAAGCTAGCTTAGCCTTAACAGTAAGAAAATTGGAGTTTATTATGTCGTTCCCACCACCCTTTTACCGCTGGCGTCCTCATCCTTGGCATGGTCTTGATGTAGGCCCAAAACCCCCCCAAATTGTTCATGCCTACATAGAAATCACGCCTTTTGATCTGGTTAAATACGAAATTGATAAGCAAACAGGTTACTTAAGGGTTGATAGACCCCAAAGAACCTCATCACAACCTCCAGCGCTTTACGGCTTTATACCTAGAACCTACTGCGGACATAGAGTTGGCGAGTTATCACCCAACGCAGGTAAAGGTGATGGTGACCCCCTAGATATATGCGTCATTAGTGAAAGGCCCGTAGATAAATCAGAGGTCATTTTAGATGCTCGAGTGGTAGGTGGCTTGCAGATGGTTGATGATGGTGAAGCTGATGACAAGATTATTGCAGTTTTAGCTAATGATAATGTCTGGGGTCATGTTGAAAGTATTGATGAATTGCCAAAGGCACTAGTTGAGCGTTTACAGCATTACTTTGAAACATATAAGTTAATACCTAATAAAGAAGTAAAGGTCTCTATTGACGCGATTTATGATAGAGAACATGCTGAGAAAGTCATTAAGGCATCAATTGAAGATTATATAGATGAATACGGTGGTTAAAGCAGCACCTATACACAGTGTAAAGCCAGCTACAAAGTCCATAAATGAAAGATTTTTGTAAGACTAAGTTCCTTAAACTAAGTCTGTAAAAAGAAAGGCTGTGGTATGGCGAAAATTGCTGTCGTAGATGATTCAGAAGCTACTGTAAACATGTTAAACACTATTCTCAAAACGGCAGGACATGAAGTTATAGGCGTTGTAAACTCGAGTGATGCAGAAGCTCGCCTTAAGAAAGAATTACCAGACCTTATTTTGATGGATATTGTTATGCCTGAAAAAAATGGCTATGAGCTTATTAGGGCATTTAGGCGAGACGCTGCGACGAAAGATATTCCGATTATCATTATGAGTACCAAGGGTGAAATAACAGATATTGCTTGGGGTAAACGCCAAGGTGCTGTTGATTATATGGTTAAGCCTTTTAGACCTGAGAAAATTATGGAAGCTGTTAATCAACAGCTTTTAAGCGTAGCTTAAGCAAGGAAGTTTAAAGTCTAAGCAGGTAGTTTTTGTACTGCCTGTTTTTCTTTTAGAGCTGCTTTCTCTAAGAGTTTTAATCGTCAGCATTGTACTTTTTTAGATGGCTTTTTGCTCAAACATTTTGATGCAGCAGCTTGAACCTCTGCAGATTTTTGTGTACGCCTGCTAATTGTAGAGAAACTAGCAAAAGACTGCAAAGTTGCAAAAGGGTTATCTAAATTGCGTACTATAGGTAGTAGTGAATTTTAAAAAGATGCATGCGAATGAAGTGAACACTGAGCGCTTAATTGTTCAGGGCTTACTTAAACAGCAGTTTCCTAAATGGGCACAATTACCCTTAAAGCGAGTGCAATCAACAGGAACAGATAACGCTATTTATCGCCTTGGGTCAAATAGGGCTATTCGTTTACCTCGTATTGACTGGGCAATTGCTCAAGTCGAAAAAGAGCATACGTGGTTACCTAAACTTGCGCCACAGCTACCCTTAAGCATTCCGACACCCCTTGAAATAGGCATGCCTAACGAACACTACCCTTATAAGTGGTCAATTTATGAATGGCTTGAAGGTGAAAATCTGAACTTTCAAGATCTGAAGTCAGCCAATCAAGCCGCTGAGGAATTAGCAGCTTTTTTGCTTGCCTTACAAGCTATTAATACTATAAATGCACCCCTTGCTGCTCAGCATAACCAGCGGGGCTTACCCTTAAGGCATAGAGATGAAGCAACCCGTAAAGCCATTGCTGAGTTAAAAACTATCTTAGATGCTGACTTGGCACTAAGTATTTGGGAAGAAGCATTAAAAGCAGAAAATTGGCAGGCTCCTGAACTATGGTTTCATGGGGATTTACTAAAAGGAAATTTACTTTTTAAACAAGGACAGTTAACAGCTGTGATTGATTTTGGCGGATTAGCTGTTGGTGACCCTGCTTGTGACCTTATGATCGTTTGGAGTTTACTCGAAGGCGAAAGTCGAAAGCTATTTCGCAAATCTTTAAATCTTGATGCTGCAACATGGCTAAGAGGTCAAGGTCACGCGCTATCTCAAGCTGTTCTTTTTATACCTTATTACCTAAACACAAACCCGATAGGGGTAAGCTACGCACGCACCATGCTTAATAATCTTTTTCAAGATTTTTGTAAACAAAGCTAGTGCCAAAAAACAGTTCTTAAAACTCAGATAAAATAGCAAGAAGCTCGCTTAAAGCCTTATAGCCAAGAAGCAACGAAGAACGCTCGAGCCATTCACTTAAGCGGTGTGCATCAGCACCATTGTAAACACCAAAAGAAATAGCAGGCATGCCTAAAGACATCGCAATATTGGCATCGGTAGAACTAGCAGCTGTTCGAGTTTTTACATTAAGAGACTGCAAAGCCTGCTTGGCTGCTTGAACCAAAGCCTTATTAGGGCTTGTTGCCGCAGGACGATCACCAATTGGTTTAAGATCAACTTCTACAGCCTGCTGCCGACCAACCCGCTGAATACAGTTAAGTGCTTCATGCTCGAGCCATGACAGGGTTTTAGCATCTAAGCTACGTAAATCAAGATTAAACTTAGCGTCTTGCGCAATGCTGTTAATGCTGGTACCGCCACTAATCTCACCAATATTGAGGCTACTACGCGGTTCTTTAGGCACATTAATACGACTAATCTGATGCACCATTTCCGCCAGTGCATGAATAGCACTACTACTAGGGTAATCACCCCAAGAATGCCCCCCTTTAGCTTTAATACTTACATCAAAGCGCTTTGAACCCACAGCCTGATTAACAATAGTACCCAAATGCCCATCAACAGCAATCATCATGTCAATATCATGCTTGTATTCACGCATAAGTTGCCGAACCCCATACAAGTCACCCACACCCTCTTCACCTACCGAGGCTGCCACCATCAAATTAGGAAACTGCTTTGAGGCACGCTGTTGCAAAAAGTAAGTCAATACTGCTAAACTCGCACTATTATCACCCACACCCGGCGCAGCCAAACGATTCGCCTCTTGTTTAACGGTTAACTCTGTACCATGCGGAAACACCGTATCAAGATGCGCTACCAGCAAAACCCGCGGACCACTCCCCCCAGACACTCGAGCTACAACATTACCCACATCATCTATGCTTGGTTCTAAACCTGCCTCACGCCAAAGAGAAGCAATAAGCTTAGCTCGCTCTTGCTCATGAAAACTAGGTGCAGCTGTTTCGCAAATGCGAACCAGTAATGCCTCAATGCTGTCTAGCGGCTCAGTCATTAAGATTTTTCGGGTAAAGAAGCAATACCTTCACGCAAAGCATAAAGGGCAGCTTGGGTTCTATTATTAAGACGTAATTTCGAGAAAATCTCAGATAAGCGATTCCGTACAGTCTTTTCACTCACTTGCAGCGCCTCAGCAATTTCTTGATTAGAGGCACCCTGTGCTAACAAACGTAAAATATCAGCCTCACGTTCAGTAAGGTCAGAAAGCCTATGTTCAGGATGCTGCGGTAACTGCTTAACTTTCTTAAATTCATCCAGAATATTTTTAGCCATATCAGGATTAAGTAAAGTCTCACCTGAAGCAACCTTCTGAATTGCTTCAATTAAATCATTGGCATTACTATCTTTAAGCATATAACCCTGAGCGCCAACTTTAATGGCCTCAAACACATAGGTGTCTTGACGATACATAGTCAAAATAATGACCTTCGCATTAGGCTCTTCTGCTAAAATAGCCTTTGAGGCAGCAACGCCATCAAGTTCAGGCATTTGGATATCCATAAGAATAACATCTGGTTTTGTCTGTAAAGCGTAACGAACCGCTTCACGACCTGTAGCTGCTTCACCAATAACTCGAAAGCCATCCTCGGTTTCTAAGATACTTTTTAAGCCTTGACGAAACATAGCATGATCATCACAAAGCAAAATTCTAATAGCCATATAAGACTAGTGTACCCCGAGAGAGCAAAAAGGTTATAAGCGAACTTAACGTTTCAAAAAGCATTTTGCTGTTTCAGCAGCTCAGCCCAGCCAGAAAAACGCAAACCTAAAGCAACCATAACCATCTCTAAAGCATTAGCAGGTTAAACTAAACAACGTGGCAACAACAACCCCAAAACGTGTGAGCAACCCAAAAGGCGAAGTCATAGCATGGTGCCTAAGAGAAGGCCTAGGTAACCCCGAATTCAGAGTAAGCGCCAAAGGCGCTAAACACGAACCCGACTTCACCTGCGAAGTCTACCTAGGAGAACAACTCTTGGGGAGCGGCAAAAGCAACACCAAAAAACGAGCCGAACGCATAGCCTCAGAAGCTGCACTCGAGTGGCTCGAGCGCAGCCAAAACGAAGAACCTGCTGAAGAAGCAAAAGAAATAAGTGATGAAGCTTTCGAAGGCCCATGGCCCATCTTCCCTGAAGTACTTGCAGCCAGCATAAACACCGCAAACACTCGAGTGGATGCAAGCCTAACAGGTGAAGCTGCACTAAACGAAGTAAAGCAACTAAGCTTAAAATTTTATAAAGACATAGTAGAAAGCTTAGGCGAAGTTGTTGACCTAGAAGACGAAGCCTAAGCGTAGAAAAGCACCTAAAGACGCGATTCACGTCTAAACAAAGGTAAACTCAAGGTATGAACGTAGGACTTGTTTTAGGTGGTGGTGGTGCCAGAGGTATAGCGCATATTGGTGTTATAAAGGCACTCGAAGAAAGAAATATAAAACCTGTAGCCATAAGCGGCTGCTCAATGGGTGCAATTATTGGTGCATTTTACGCCCATGGTTACAGTTCAGAGCAAATGCTAGACGTAGTTGAAAATCTAAAGTACAGACAATTCCTTCACTTTGGAGAACTAGGTGGCCTAGTAGGCGGTTTAGGTTTAGAAAAAGTCTTAAGTAAACACTTACCAGAAAGCTTTAAAGACCTAAACTTACCCCTAAGCGTAACCACCGTAGATGTACAAGCAGGACACCTCATGGTCATCCGCTCAGGCAAGCTTGTTATAGCCCTAAGAGCCAGCAGCGCACTACCTGGCATACTCAGCCCCGTTAAACACCAAGGACGCTACCTTGTAGACGGAGGCTTACTCAATAACCTACCTGTAGACATAATAAGAAGCATGACGCTAGAACCTGTCATCGCTGTAGATGTAGCAGCACCCCCCAACAGATCACTAGAATTTGAACCCGACAAACCTAACCTACTGCAAAGCTTCGCAGACATAGTCACAGGCAAGAAAAACCCTATAGATGACTTATTTAGTAGAGGACTTACCATAGAACTCTTCATGAAAGCCTTTGACATACCCCAAAAAGTCATCACCGAAATGCGCTTAAGTTTACAACCCCCTGAAGTCCTGATACGCCCAGACCTAGACCCACAACTAGGCATAGAAGACTTCGCAGAATACGAAACCGCCATAAAAGCAGGCTACCAAGCCGCCAGCCAAGAACTAGACAGATGGCTAAACAATCAAGAAAAACCAGCCAAACAACCCAAAAAAGCCCTCAAACAAGGCAAGCAAAAAAAGCTCGAGTCATAAACTCGAGCTTTTAAACTACCTAAGTAAAACCTTAAGGAGTAATGCTTAAGCCAGTTGTTACGATATTGGCATTTGCAGCGCCACCCGTGTCAGTATTGACCAAGTTAGACTCAGCGTTAGTAGCAGCACTCGAGCCTGTCGCCGTAATGGTGCCTGAAGCGTCAATAAAAGGAGCACTATTTTGAATAGTAACAGTGTAGCCAACAGTTAAAGTACTTGCGGCTGCAAAGCTAGCGGTGTTGCCCTCGAGTGTGATGGTCATGTTAATACCTGTGTTGGGGTTACGACCAAAAGCGTTGTTTTTAAGGAAGTAGTAAGCTCGAGTATCTGAGTTTGTTGTGCTAACTGTATTACCGCTTAGAGTTGCAGTTGTAGCATATTCAGATTCGATTTGTATACCACGACCGTTGACTGCTTCTAAAGGTGCAGCAGCGGCAGCCTTGGCAGGTACACCCGTAATGGTACTACCGTTAATGGTTACAATGCCAGCATCATTAATGAGAATACCTGTGTTGCCTGGGCTGGTAATGGTGACGTTATTAATAACTATGTCATATAACATGCCAGCAGAAGGTTCGCCTGAAGGGCTGGCTTCTCTAAAGTAAATACCATAGCCACCAGGACGAATGATGGTTACATCATCAATAGCAATTGTACCTGTTACAGTATCTTCACCAATAATGCCACTATCACCACTACCGTTACCCGTATCGCCAGTAGCAGTACCTGCAGCATTAGCATGGTTTAGGGTTACACCTTGAATAGTTACGCCATTTGCTAGAGCAATACTTGCGCCACCTGCAGAAGGCCTATTCAGAATCACAGTACCAGAGCCTGCACCAACAAGTGACTGACCATCTTTTAAAGTGATAGTGCTAACAGGTGAGTATGTACCTGCAGCAATAGAAATAGTATCTCCAGCAGCACTACCTGCAATAGCTGCGTCAAAGTCAGCAGTTGCGCTGTCAATAACTACATTGCCTGTAACAGTTACAGTTACCGTTGCAGTATTTGAATCATCTGTACCGTCATTTGCTTTAAAGGTAAAGGTGTCTGTGCCCGTAAAACCAGCGTTAGGCGTGTAAGTTACTTTATCAGCAGCAACAGCACTTAACGTACCGTTTGTTGGAGCT
>CAZWJZ010000010.1:32851-34350 GCA_964634665.1 uncultured bacterium
TTCAACAATAGAATAAGTTAAAGCGTCATCATCAGCATCTGTCGCAGTTAGCGTAACTTCTTTAGCACTACCTGTTGTAGTTGAATCAGTCACAGCTGTCGCTACCGGAGCATTGTTACCAGGACTTGCGATTGTTACGGTTACCGTTGCTGTATTTGAATCAACCGTGCCATCATTTGCTTTAAAAGTGAATGTCGCTGTACCTGTTTGCCCAGCGGCAGGGGTAAAGGTTACTTTATCGCCAGTAACATCACTTAAAGTACCTGCAGCAGGTTGATCAACAATACTGTAAGTAAGTGTGTCAGAATCTGCATCTGTAGCTGTAAGGGTAATTTCAACTGGGGTACCTGCAGGTGTTGATTCATTCACAGCTGTCGCTACAGGAGCGTTATTTGTCGGAGCAGCTTCTGTAATCGTTACAGTAACCATTGCAGTGTTTGAATCTTCTTTACCGTCATTTACTTTAAAGGTAAAGCTGTCACTACCTGTTTCACCTGTGTTAGGTGTATAGATGACTAGGTTATCACCATTTAAAGTGCTTGATAAAACACCTTTAGTTGGGTTAGTAACAATAGAGTAGAAAAGTGTGTCATCGGTATCTGCATCAGTAGCAGTTAAAGTAATTGTTACTTGGCCACCTTCTGCTACTGTATCAGTAACATCCGTTGCTACTGGTTTATTATTTGGTGTTGCTGGGCTTGAACACGCAGCCACCAATAACAAGAGTGCAACAAAAAGAATCGTATATCTATGTCTCATTTACATCCCTCCCACGATCAAGGTCAATTTGATTACCCACCATAAGCAATCATTTGATCGTATCGTTATGCAAAGCATAAATGGTATACCACAGAAAAATGAGTTATTGCATAAGGAAATTCTCAATTTTACTCATACAGCGTTAAGACATTCATTAAGCTAAGTACTTCCATGGTTTGTTTGCAAAATGGAAACAAACCCGTGTGGAACGAGTAAGGACAAATAAACTCAGTTAAATTGCAAACGTAATATGGATTAGCTTAAAGATAAAAACAAAGAAAAAAGAGCCAGACAAAGCTGACTCTTTAAACTTACGAAGCGCTAAAAGATTAGTTACAACTACTACGTGTTACACCAGCTACAATAACAGTGCCTGAGTACGTCGCAGTTCCGTCATTTATACAAGTAAAAGCTTCAGCTGCGCCTGTTTTGTTATTAGCTGCCCCTATAACACCTAGCGTGCCGTCATCGCCTTCATTAATTTGAATATAATAGGCGGTTCCGTCAATCATGCTTACATTATTGTTGTTCATAGATACAGTAAGACTATAGGTGCCAGGGTAAGGAACGTTTGGCGTTACTTTGTCATTAATGCCATCATTTTTTAGAATGTATAAGCCTTGTCTACTAGCTTGTGTAGTGCTCAAAGTAATATTCGAGAAGCTAAAGTCACCATCGAACTGCGTTTGAGCTTCAATAGCACGACCTGAAAAGCTAATGTTATTAGCTACATTAGCAAC
>CAZWJZ010000011.1:0-17603 GCA_964634665.1 uncultured bacterium
CACACCAGACGATTTTTCAATGCCTTCAAGACCAGGTGATGAGTTGACTTCCATAACGACAGGGCCACTGTTAGAGCGAAGCATGTCAACGCCTGCTACACCAAGACCTAAGACCTCAGCTGCTTTTACTGCGGTTGCACGTTCTGTGGCCGTTAACTTAATAAGTTCAGCGCTTCCACCTTGGTGCAGGTTAGAACGAAATTCACCTTCAGCGGCTTTGCGCTTCATGCTAGCAATGACTTTGCCACCTACCACAAAAGCACGTATGTCTTCACCGTTTGCCTCTTTGACAAAACGCTGAACCAAAATATTAGCGTCAAGCTGACGAAAAGCACCAATAACAGATTCAGCCGCCTTATCACTTTCAGCTAGTACAACGCCAATGCCTTGCGTACCTTCAAGTAACTTAATAATGAGGGGTGCGCCACCAACAATATCTATTAAGCCTTTAACGTCTTTAGTTGAATGCGCAAAGCCAGTGGTTGGCAAACCCACACCCGCTCGTGATAACAGTTGTAAAGACCTAAGCTTGTCACGAGAACGTGTAATAGCCTGAGATTCATTAGCTGAAAAAACACGCATCATTTCAAATTGACGAACAACAGCAGTGCCGTAAAAGGTGTGACTAGCACCCACACGAGGAATTATAGCGTCAAACTCGAGTTCTTCACCTACAAATATAACTTTGGGTTTTTTGGAGCTTATGTCCATGTAGCATCGTAAGTAGTCAATAACACGAACATCATGACCTTTTTCGTTTGCAGCTTCAACGAGCCTTAGGGTGGAGTACAGCTTTGGATTGCGAGATAAAATGCCGAGCTTCATGTGGGCTCCTTGTGGGCTTAAGACAGCTTGCTGCTTTTGGCTATCGCGTCATTGCTTAGCTCTATTTTGTTTAAGTAGGATTGACTAACATCGACGAGTATACGTTTTTTTAGGGCTTCACGACCAATAAGCATTCGAAAGGTCATATTTTCTCGCTTACTTAAACTGAGTTCTATGAGCCATGTTTTACCCAAAAGCTGTAACTGGGTTTGAATTATGGGTCTAAGTTCGGTAGCACCATTGGAGCTTTTGATTTTGCGTATATCATGAATAGGTAGTTCTAAAATAATCTTAGGATTGCTGGATTTTTGCATGGGGTGAACGACAAAACGAACATAGGCTTTGCCATCTTTTTGGATTTGTTTGAGGTTTTTTGCATATAGCGAAGAGGTTGCAGCGCCCGTATCTATTTTTGCCTTTATTTTAGGAATGTTTAAGTCGGGTAAACTAACCCATTCACGCCAGCCTACAGTTGCTAGTGCTTTTGCTTCTTTCATGTGCATACTATAGCTATTTTTAAAGCTATACAACATCTGTTTAGCTTCAGCATGATGTTTCATAACGCCTTTTATTTAAAGAAGCGTAAAGAACAGAAATGAAAACTATCTTAGACTCGAGTCATTTGATAAGCTTGCACTATGGTCAATCAAGCTATTTGGGATGACGCTAACGGGCAGTCACTGCCAAGTTTAGAATCTGATATTGAGGCAGATGTTTGTGTCATTGGTTTGGGAGGCTCAGGGCTTAGTTGCATTTTAGAGCTAGTCGAGCTTAATCAGCGGGTTGTTGGTCTTGACGCAGGCATGATTGCTGGGGCTGCAGCAGGGCGCAATGGTGGTTTTTTGCTAGCTGGTTTGGCAGCTTTTTATCATGATGCAATTGGGTCTTTAGGTCATGAAAAGGCAAAAGCTATTTATGGGCTTACGGTTGCGCAAATACAACAAATTATTTCAGAAGCGCCACAAGCCTGCAAACAAACAGGCTCGTTACGCATTGCTAGCTCCGAAGAAGAACTAGCTGATTGTGAAGCTCAATTTAGCGCTTTAAAAGAAGATGGCTTTGCTGTAGAACACTATGAGGGCAAAGAAGGCCAAGGACTTTACTTGGCTAGTGACGCGGTCTTTAACCCGTTAGCACGCTGCAGAATCTTAGCAAAAAAAGCCATGCAAGAAGGCGCACAGCTTTTTGAATATTCAAAAGTAACAAGTATAGATACAAATAAAGTAAGCACAGAAAAAGCTCGAGTTCATTGTAAACACATTATTGTAGCGGTAGATGGCAAACTCGAGCTTCTCTTGCCTGAATTGTCTGATAAGGTTCGGACATCTAGGTTGCAAATGCTAGCTACGGAACCTTTAGCAGAAATTGTTTTTCCTAAGCCTGTTTATCTTCGTTGGGGCTATGAGTATTATCAGCAATTAGCGAATGGTTCTGTGGCTTTGGGGGGGTTTCGAGATAAAGCTGAGCTTGAAGAATGGACGTTTGAAAGTGAACCAAGTGACAACATTCAGGCCAGATTAACTGGGTTTCTTAGGCAAGATTTAAACCTTACTGTAAAGGTTACGCACCGTTGGGCAGCCTCAGTTAGTTACGCAAAAGGCGTGCTACCTTACTTTGGTCAAGTGCGTCCTTGTGTGTGGGCAGTGGGGGCTTACAGCGGTACAGGTAATGTTTTAGGGGCCGTATGTGGTCGGGCTATAGCGCAACAAGCGATAATAGGGAAATCAGACGTTGCAGATTTGTTTTTAGGGCGTTAAATAAATAAGCATCATGAAGTAATGGCTTGCACCACCAGCTAAAACAAATAAATGCCATAGTTCATGGTGCCCAAAGACGCCAGGATAAAAGTTTGGTCTTTGTAAACCAAATATAACTGCGCCTGCTGTGTAGAACATTCCACCAACAAGTAAGAGAGTTAATGCTCCTGAACTAAGGGTTTGGGTTAAAGGCCCGAGGACTAACAAAGCTAACCAACCTAAAGCAACATAGAAGCTAGTTGAGTACCAGTGATTAAGGTCTAACCATTTTAATTTAATGGTCATGCCTGCTGCGGCTAGAAGCCACACGAGTAGAAATAATCCCCAACCTAAAAAGCTGTTATAGTTTCTTAAACGAAGCAACGCAATAGGTGTGTAACTACCTGCAATTAAACAAAAAATACCAACATGATCAAGTTTTAAAAGTAAGCGTCTTTGTTGCTTAGTGACTTTAAAACCATGCAAGGCGCTGCTGGCGGCGTAAAGAATAATAGAGCTTAAACCGTAAACAATAAAACTATAAACATGAAGTGTATTACCCCAAGAAAAGGCAAGCAAAGTAAATGTGCCAATTAAACTTAAGAAGACGCCAAAAAGATGGGTGATGCAATTGATGGGTTCATACAAGTACTTATCAAGAAGACGAATAAGGCGTGGTTTTAGCTCTAAGGTAGCCATTAACTATTATGGCAGTTAAGCCGTCCTTCTCAGGCTTAACTATCACATGATTTCTTAATGCTTGCTTTATAAAGCAAAGTAAAAAGCTAGATTGACTTAGCTAAAGTTGCTGTTTGATTACCAATACTTAGGGTTGCATCCTTTTCAATATCATTTCTTAAAACAGCCAACGCTAATACACCTAAGTCAGGGTGCATAACTATCGTACCTAAAACCCCAACACGTTTATCATTTAGCAAAATAGATTTTTCAGTCGTAAAACCACTTAGACTAAGCCTACCCAAGTCACGACGCAAGTTACCTCGCGCTTCAATTCTCGCCATAATCTCCTGACCCAAATAACAGCCCTTTTTATAAGACACCGCAAACTCGAGCCCTGCCTCTTGCGGTAAAACACCATCAGCTGCTTCGCTTGCTGCCTTAGGAATAACAGCCAATACTCGAGCTATTTCTGCGGCATCTTGGCTAACTGTTTGTGCTCCTGCTTCAATCATTTTACTAAGCACTTGCTCAGCTTGTTCTTGCATTATAAAAAGGTCAAAACCGCCTGCACCGCTACGCTTAGAGTTAAAAATGATGACGTCACTGCCATTAAACGAAGTTGTCTGCGCAGCATTTCCCTCTGCTGTAGTTGCAAACAAAGCCTGAACTAAAGTTTCAGACTCAGCACCTTGCAAAGAAAACGCCCGTAAAGAGCTACGCTCTAAACTAACTTGATCAAAAATAATATGCCTTTGCAGTTGCTCTTGTACTTTTTCAAGGTCATTATCTTCAATCAATAAAAGGCAGTCATCTTTTCTTCTAAGTACTTTCATTTGTGCTAAAGCATGTCCTTTATGATTGAGCATAAGAGAGTCATTAAAGCCGTTTTCAGCTAAGCCTTTGACCGTATTACTTAATTGACCATGTAAAAAGTCAAGTCTATCTGCGCCTGTTACTCTTAAAGTATGTAAATTCTGTAAAGAAATAACAGCTGCTTTTTCGATAGCTATCAATTCTTCTCTAAGAGTAGAAGCTTGTCTAAAAGGGGATTGTTGAAAGAAATCAAACGGAGGAATATAGCTCATCCTCTACAAGTAGCATAGCTTTAGCTTAAAAGTTGCAAGCTGTTTAACGAAGCTGCTTATTCTGCCTTAATTAGATTTAGGCTAAAGCTAATTCATAGCGCCAAAGTAAAGCATGTAAGGCATAGGAGAGAACAAACACGCTAGAATAAAGATATGTTAAAGAAATCCCCTCATTTTATATGGCTTCTACCCGTAATCGTTGCTAGTATTTTAGGCATTTTACTTATGCTGATAATAGATGGACGCATGTCAGCAAACTCGAGCTTACATGCTGCTGTTGAAAGCATGCAAGATGCCACGAATCACGCGATTGAAAGTGTTCAGGAAAACACAGCTGAACTTGGCGAAGCAGTTCAAAGCACTGCTGAAACTGCAGCTGAAGCCGCTCAAGATCTTGGTGAAGCTGCTGTTGATACTGCCGAAACAGTCATCGAATCGCTTACAAATGCGGTAACGCCTAAGCGTGAAGAAGCAGAAACTGCTGAAGCTGTAACAACTGAACCCACAGCAACAACGTCAACCGAAGTGAATTTTGACTTAGGCACATCCTTTACAAATACACTAAACACAAGTGTGAATGCAGTGTCAGCTATTCAAACGGTTGAAGAAGCTCGAGCTGCTCAACAAAGCTTAAGTGACGCCACAAAGCAACTTGTAAGTTATGCTAGTGTTATGCAATTTTTGCCTTTAGAAAGCCAGACAGCCTTAAAAGATTTGGCTGTTCAAGCCAGTGAAAGTCTAGCTATAGCCTTTGAACAAGCAAATGCCATAAAAGGTGTACCTGCTGTTTTAGCTGGCACGCAAAAAGCATTTACCGAAGCACTACAAGCACTCGAGTAAATCTTTCTTAGCTTAAACACTGCAATAGTAGACGCCTATAGTTTTTGCCATTTATAAAGTGCAGCTGCGACCCATGTGGGTTTAGGGGTATTGTAAAGCTCTGATGCATCTGAATAGGTTAAATCAATGACTTCACCCCTCATCTTACCTCGTAAGTACCTCAAGACCTGACCAGAATCTCGAGCGTCACTTTTTGCAGTTATACAATGTTGGTTATAGGCCCAATAATCACCAGACTCTAAAATACTTATACCTTCATCAAGAACTTCTTTAGCTCGAGCTAAACCTTGGGCATTAGGCTCAAAACTATTTTCAGGCGTGTCACCGTAACCAATGCCATGATGAAACGCATCTGCGGTAGACACAATAGCAGCGTCTTGACATAAGGTTTGCAATTCATGTATGCGTGGTAAAAGCTCAGGCTTACCTCCTGCAAGGTAAGGAAAAACCTCAATCATTTCAGGGGGATGGCTTAAACCTCTACCTTTAACTTCAGCATTCCAGAAGTGACGCCAACTCATGGGCGCATGATCCCCCGTCCATTCTTTACGCTCTCCAAAACCTTCACCCTGAATGCCCCAAAATTCAAACTCACTAGGGTCCAGCCCTGAAGCTACAGCCTGCCTAGCATCCTCCATAGCTTGACTAAAAGCATGCAAGACACTAATAAACACTACTCGTTTTAAACCACTATCAAGTGCAGCATGAACACAAGCAGCAATCTGATAACCACACTCAGCCACAGCTGCATGAGGAAAAACCAAAACACCCCCCTGCTGAAGGGTAATTGCTAAACCATGCTTAGACGCTAAAAGTTTGCCGCGCTCGAGTTGCTCTTGCGTGCCTGTCTCGCCTAAGTCTTGGTGTTCTTTGGTGTAAAGCGCGATGATGTCTTTTTGAAGTTGATCTCTGTCTAAGGCCATAAGCCTAAGTATATGCTTTTGGCTATCTCAAAATAAACATAGATACAAAATAAAACGTTAAAGGAACTGCAAAAATGATGCTATCTATACGGTCAAGCATCCCGCCATGTCCTGGCATGAAAGAACCCGTATCTTTTACGCCTGCCCAGCGTTTAATAAGAGATTCAAACAAGTCACCAAGTTGAGCGCTACAAGAAGCCAAAATACTAAATAATATGGCGTCAAAAAGATCAATATTAATGCCGTAATTAAGTTTCATAAAGAGCAGTAAGCTAGTCACAACAATAATAGCTAGACCCAAACCACCCAAAGCCCCTTCGACTGTTTTGTTTGGGCTTATATTGGGTGCAAGTCTAGTTTTGCCAAACAAACGCCCAAAGGTATAAGCGCCCACATCAGTGGCAATAATAGCTAACATAGGTAGTAACAAATACCAAAAACCTAAGCTGCCATCTGGCGTATAGCGCAAGGTAATTACGTAACCCAGCATCCACGGAATATACAAGTAGCCAAAAAAACTAAAAATAGCTGCAAACATACTATTATCATTTGGCCTAATAATCTCAAGCGTAACCAAATAAAAAACAACAATACCAATAAGCGCTTCCCGCCAACTAACCCCCAAAATAAAGGGCTGCATACCAGGAAAAGAAACTGGTAAAGAGGCTGGCAAGGTAAGCAAAGCCGCCACCCAAATACTTCGCTTTCTAATGGGAATACCCTTAAGCTTCATAATTTGTGTGTATTCCTCAATAGCAACAATTGTCACAAAAATATAAAGCGGTATAAGCAGCGGTAAACCCACCCAAATAATTAGCAAAATACTAAAAAAAGCAGTAAAGCCAAAAATAAGACGCTTAACAAGACTAGACACGTAAGAAAAGTATAACAAAAGCTCGAGCTTTTAAACTTACCTTAACGCGTATCTAATGTTGCCTTAGTTTGCAGCTATAGTTTTTTGGCTGAACCTACTCGAAGTAGCGTGAATTAGCATTAAGTATTGGAAGGGAAACGTTTTAGAAGTCTATTAGCTTGATTCTGTTGAACTTGAATTTTTAGGCGACACTAAACGAGCTACAAAAGCAACATTATTCTTAACATACCAAAAGACGCTAAACTGCTTAAACTGCATATTCCATTCTTGCCCATCACGACCATCTTTTGCTTGCTCATATGCGGGGCGGGGGTCTTGAGCTAGCGTTTCGGAAATAAGCTGCTTTAAAGACTCAAGATCATTTGTTGTTAAGTGTTTTGGCAAACTAGCAACGGCTTGCTCAGTCCATTGCACAGTTAAAGATGATTGCATCGGCGTAACCCAGCTGCTTTCAGCATGAGGAATAGCATCTGCATATGCCACGTAAGGCTTAATATCCAAAACGGGAGTACCCTCTAAAAAATCGCCCCCTAAAACCTTAAGACGTAGACTTTTCTTTTCCTGACTTAAAGCTTCAACCTTAACTACGCTCATACCCACAGGATTTGGTCGATTTGGACTTCTGGTTGCATAAACTCCCATGGTTTTACGGCCACCTAATCGAGGAGGCTGAACCAATGGTTTTAGCTTCTTGTAATGATGCTGATGAAACACAAACAAAACCCAGATATGAGAAAAGCCTTCAATCCCTCTAAGGGCCAACTTATTTGTTTCATTAAGCTTAAAAACAATATCAGCATGGGCAGTTGGTACTAAACCAGCTTGTCTCGGAATACCAAATCGTTCCGGGTAACAGGATTCAATAAAAGCGATAGGGGAGAAGCTAAAGCTAGAAGCATCTGAATAAAAGTCATTCATTCTTGCCTAGTTTACGTTTAAGCAAAGCAAAGATTTGCAAAGTAACATCCGTTAGAACCTAAATAAATAGAATTACTGTGAACTACTCGAGAGGGTAAATCGCACCATATTTTTGAAATTGAAGCAATGCAAGACTCATGCACATAGCCTAAAAATTGCACTAAATCGTCTTCACGCCGAAGTTCATAGCCAGTAGACGCAAACTTTACTCTTTCAGTTGCTCTACCATAACAGCCACTTTTTCGTCAGTACTCAAATCCTTTTGTTCCTGAAGCCTAGGCATAACGTATTGTTGATCTGCGGTAAGCAAAGCTCGAGTTTGCTGATTTTGCTTAGCCATAGCCGTTACAATTGCTTCTAGGTTGGCAATACGCTGCTCATACTTTCTGTTTTGCACTTCAGAAACATCTTTGAGAGCTGTCATTTCAGCTATGAATTCTTCCGTCAAAAGGTTTGCTTGGCGCTCTTGTGCTTTTATGTATTTTTCAACCACGCTAGAAATAATAGCAATAACAGGAATCGAAAGCGCTGTGAGGGGTATTAATACCCAAATCCAATCCATATAAACTCCTTAAAGAATAATCCTTGCATACTCTGCATTCTCAATCTATTATAACCAGTTTTACCTTCAACGCTTACTCGAGTGGGTGAGCTAAGAAAAAGAAGTCATTTGAATATCACTTGTGATTGGCCGCAGGGTGCATGGAAAACTTCAGCCAGCAGAGCGATTTGCTGCCAATCTCCTTTCATGCCTAATGACACTATAATAGAAAGCGTAAGGCTCAAGGTACAGTGCCTCAGCTGTCATCATTATCGATTCTGCACGACCCGACCTAAGATGATCAGCTCATCTTGCTCAGGTTCACCGTAATTATAGTTGTAGTTCCAAGAGACATTTCACTAGCAATTGAGATGCTTTGTTTTTACGCATTCCACTTGGCTTTGTTTGCATTTTGCAAACAAAGCCTGGAGATTCTCGGATGGTAAAAATAATAAAATCTGATGCAATCAACAACAGATTATAAGATTTATCTGAGTAGCTTAAACTGCTAAAATATCTGTTTCTTTTGCTTTGATGCGCTCGTCAATAAGTTTGACAAATTCATCCGTCATTTTTTGAATTTCAGCTCCACCCGATCTGACATCATCTTCCGTGAGCATATTTTCTTTTTCCATCATGTCAAGCTCGTCATTAGCATCACGCCGAATGTTGCGAATGGCAATTTTTGCTTCTTCCGCCATATTTTTCACCGAGCGAACAAGGTCGCGTCTGCGCTCATCATTTAAGGGGGGTACGCTAATAAAAACATTGTCACCCTGATTATTTGGGTTAAACCCTAAGTCGCTCTCACGAATTGCTTTTTCAATGTCAGCAATAATTGATTTATCAAAAGGAGTTATAACTAAGGTTCTTGGATCGGGACTAGACACGCTAGCAACTTGGTTTAGCGGCATGGTTGCGCCATAGTAATCAATGGATATACGGTTGAGTACGGCGGGGTTTGCTCTGCCTGTTCGTACTGCGCCAATGTTTAATTCAAAGGCTTCTATGGATTTTGCCATGCGCTCTTTGGTTTCTTTAAATACAGTTTGCATGAAGTAACCTCCGGTATACGTGGAAAATAGTTTGGTTTACAAAACTCAAACCTAGTGAGTGGCACTGCAGTAACTCTAAAAAGTAAACAATGCCTTTATTAGAATTTATTTTATCATCAAATTGCGGCTTCAGGATATAAGCATGTCCCACTTAATTCTAGCCAAAAAACAATAGAAATAAAATGCAATCAGTCAATATATCTTAGGCTAACTCTGAAATAGCGTCACGACTAATATGCGTACCGACTTTTTGACCATCTAGAAGTTTGGCTAAGTTGCCTTCATTAAAAATGTTAAACACAACAACAGGCATGCCTTTATCCATACATAAGCTTAATGCGGTTGCGTCCATGACTTTGAGTTGCTGATTGAGTGCATCCATAAAACTTAGTTCTTTATAGAGTTTAGCGTCAGGATTTGTTTTGGGATCTGCAGTGTAAACACCCTCAACATCATTTTTAGCCATGAGCAAATAGTCAGCTTCAATTTCTAAAGACCTAAGAGCGCCAGCAGTGTCTGTTGTAAAAAACGGATTGCCTGTGCCACCACCAAAAATAACCACACGACCTTTTTCTAAGTGTCTTAAGGCGCGTCGTCTAATATAAGGTTCAGCAATTTCTTTAACTTCAATAGAAGTTTGCACTCGAGTTTGCACACCTAATTGCTCTAAGGCATCTTGTAGTACCACGCTATTCATTATGGTTCCTAGCATGCCGACATAGTCTGCAGTAGCTGGGTCCATGCCAACGCCTTGTTGGGCACCACGCCAAAAGTTGCCACCACCAATGACTATTGCTACTTGAACGCCGCGGCTATTAGCCGCGGCGATCTCTTTAGCGAGTGATTGAATGGCTTCAGGTGCAACCCCGAATCCTGTTCCTCCAGCAAGAAACTCACCAGAGAGTTTTAGAAGCACTCGCTTCATATTCATTCTCCGATTGCAATACGGTAAAAACTACCAATTTGAATATTTTCACCAATGGTTGAAATTGCTTCTTTAATTAGCTGCTCAACGGTTTGTTTGTCGTCTTTAATGTACGCTTGCTCTAAAAGACAAATTTCACTGTAAAACTTACCAATGCGTCCTTCGACAATTTTTTCAGCAACATTGGCTGGTTTACCTTCTTCTTGAGCTTGTTTAGCTAAGACCGCTTTTTCAGCATTAACAACGTCTTCAGGTACATCTTCACGAGATTTGTATTGAGGGTTCGCCATTGCAATATGAATGGCGATGTTCTTGGCAAGCTCTTGAAATGACTCGTTACGCGCTACAAAATCAGTTTCGCAGTTGAGTTCTACAAGGGTTGCAATTTTACCGTTATGGTGAATGTAGCTTCCTACAAAACCTTCACTTGCAGTACGGTCTGCTTTTTTAGATGCTTTGGCAATGCCACGCTCACGAAGTAAAGATGCAGCTTTGTTAATATCACCATCAGTTTCATCTAAAGTTTTCTTGACATCAGAAATACCCGCGCCAGTCATTGCGCGCAATTTCTTAATATCATCCATAGTTACAGCCATAAAAATCTCCTTTAATTTAAATTTAAGTTAGCGGCAGCCTAGTCTTCGTCAGTATCAATTCCAGCAGCAATATCAGAGTCTGCGGCACGTTTAGCTGCTTCTGTAATAAGTTGCTCAGATGCAGAAAGAGGTGTTGGAAGGGTTGCGCGATCTGCAACTTCTTCAGAGCTTTCTGGTGCAACTTCTGCACCCCCACGAAGCTCAATAACAAGATCAGAGAGGCGCGCAGTAACTAACTGAATTGAACGAATAGCGTCATCATTTCCAGGTATAATATAATCAAGGACATCAGGATCAGAGTCTGTATCTGCAAGAGCAACAACAGGAATACCTAGTTTGTTAGCTTCTTTAACCGCAATAAATTCTTTAGCAGGATCAATGATAAAGAGTACATCTGGCATACGTGTCATTGATTTAATGCCACCCAAGTAACGTGATAAGCGCTGCATTTCTTTACCTAAATCAATTTGCTCTTTTTTGGTATAACGGCGAATTGATTCATCTTCAAACATGCGTTCTAAGTCTTTAAGACGGTTAACACGACCAGTAATGGTTTTAAAGTTCGTAAGCATGCCGCCTAGCCAACGTTCATTAATAAAAGGCATACCGCAACGTTTTGCTTCAGCAGCTAAGATTTCTTGAGCCTGCTTTTTAGTGCCAACAAATAAAATAGTGCCACCACTGACGATTGTGTCACGTAAAAAATTGAAAGCTTTTTCAGATTCGACCATGGTTTTTTGTAGGTCAATAATGAAAATGCCATTACGTTCACCGTAGATGTAGCGTTTCATTTTTGGGTTCCAGTTTTTGGTCTCATGACCAAAATGCACACCGGCTTCCAATAGTTGTTTCATTCCGAGGTAAGACATGTTTTCTCCTGAGGCGAGACGTTCGAGGTGAAGATTTGATTTGATTACCCTAGAATTCTTAAGTAGACATCTCGCTGCTACTTAAATCAGGCAAACGCTACAGTATATACAAATAGACTAGATAGTTTGGTGACTTATGCAACTAAAATCTGATAATAAAACCTAAATTGCTCATTCTACTAGCACAGTTAATTAAAGCGCTTAAGCGTTAATCTAAGTAATAACCATAATGCCTAGGCAAATGCTTTTGCCAGGTATAAAGGCTGTCAACTTAAATGGATTTTTGAATAACCCGAAGTAGCAAACCGGTTAAGGAAGAGTGGGAAAGAGAAAGGGAATAATGCACGACGCAAGAAAACGTAAGAGATGACGCTGCAAGTATTCCTCGACCGGTTGCGCTACTAGCTCCACTTAGTTAAAGCGCCCAACATTGCTAACTAAGTTTCACAGCTTTTCGAGGTGCCTTTCAAAGGCATAAACAAAGATTACAGTATGAACTATGATTTAATTCTTACATTTCAATAAGCGGAATTTTTTTACCAGGATTCATAATATTTTTCGGATCAAGACTCTGCTTAATAAGCCTCATGACATCTAAAGCAGCCCCATGCTCCTGACGCATATACTTCAGCTTGCGAATACCTACCCCGTGTTCACCCGTACTGGTTCCACCTAACTCCAAAGCAATCTGAATAAGCTGATTCGACAGAGAATAAAGTTTGCTTTCTGCTTCGGATGAATCATCAAAAAAGATAAGCAAATGAAAATTACCATCACCAACATGACCCACAATAGACGTTTCAAAGCCAGCTACCTTAACGGCATCTAAAGAACGCTCCACCGCAGTGGCTAAGTTAGAAATAGGTACAGCCATATCTGTAGAGATATTGCGTTTATTAGGATTAACAGCAAGCATAGCGTAAAACAAATTATGCCTAGCTTCCCACAGCTTCGCCTGCTCCTGAAGATCAGAACTCGATTCAAAGACCAGTGCGCCAAACTCAGAAGCTAAATCTTTGGCAAGCCCGAGTTCTGCTTCTATGCCTTTGGGGTTACCTTGAAATTCAAGAAAGATAGTGGTGCTTTCAGGGTAGCTTCGGTTGTAATGCGTGTTTACTGCTCTTATGCCTGCTGCGTCGACCAGTTCACAACGAGCTACAGGTATGCCTGCCTGAATGATGGATGTTACATATTGCGTTGCTTGCGTAACCCTATCAAAGGGAACTCGAGCTGTACTTTTGGCTTCGGCTAGTCCCACGAGTTTTAGGCTTACTTCTGTTATGACACCTAGGGTTCCTTCGGCACCGCAGTAGAGTTTTTTTAGGTCATAGCCACTACTGCTTTTGCGTGCCTTTGTGCCTGTTCTTATAATTTGACCTTGGGGTGTCACGACTTCTAGTGCCATTACAAAGTCTGAAGTAACCCCGTACCTAACTGCCATGGTGCCACTCGCATTGGTCGAAATCATGCCACCTATAGAGGCGTGCGCACCAGGGTCAATGGGGAAAAATAAGCCGCTTCTTTTGGCATGCTCATTAATTTGGGGGTAGGTTATGGCAGGTTGACAAACAATAAGTAAGTTCTCTGGTTCAAAAGAAAGAACACGATTCATGCGGTTCATGTCTAGTGAAATACCTTTATGTAGAGGTACTGTGTGACCCTCTAACGAAGAGTTAGCAGCAACAGGCGTAACCGCAATGCCATGCTCATAAGCAAAGTTCATAATCTTAGCAACATCTTGTGTTGATTCAGGGAACACAACCACATCAGGCAAAACAAAGTCATCAAAAGATTCACCCCTCGAGTGCTGCTCGAGTACGCTTTGTGAGGTGCTGATTTGGTCTTCTTTTAAGAAATCGTTTAGGCCTTTGAGCATAGTTTTGTCCTTTGCTTTGAAAATCTCTTCTGGTAGTTTAACGAGTTTTATGATGATGCTTAGTTGGCTGTTTTCTGGCAATGGAAAAAGCTTGCTTGAAGGATGGAGCAAATACTTTCGCATGTTGGGGTTTAGTGGTAGATTTGCCTAGCAAAAGAGTCTAAAGGATAAAGTAAGCTAAGCTAGTAACTAGCTTTTGTGTGTGTTTAAACGAAGCTAGTTTTCTGGAAAATTGACTATGAGTGAACATAAAAATATTCTTTTTATTATCTGTGATCAGCTTCGCTATGATTACTTGTCTTGTTATGGCCACAAGCATTTAGATACCCCTAATATTGACCGTTTAGCGGCGATGGGTGTGCGCTTTGAGCATGCTTACGTGCAAGCACCCCAATGTGGCCCATCACGAGCATCTATCTACACGGGTCGTTATATGACCTCTCACGGGTCTAACTGGAACCGAATACCGCTAAGACCGAGTGAAAAAACACTTGGTGACTATCTAAAAGCTTTGGGCTACCGTACGGCAGTTGTGGGTAAAACGCATATGAAGCCAGATTTGGAAACCTATGCACGATTACACATAGATGCTACTGATCCAGATATAGAACTCGCAGTTCATGCGGGCTTTGAACCTTATGAAAGGGATGACGGTCTAAACCCAAATCCTATTGTTTCAGATACCCTGGGCTACAATAAAACGCTGAAAGAAAAAGGTTACGATACTGAAAATCCGTGGCAAGAAAACGCAAATAGTGTTGTGGATGAATCAGGCAATGTAAAAAGCGGTTGGCTTATGGAAAATGCGTATTTGCCAGCAAATATCAAAGAAGAGGATTCTGAAACTGCCTACATGACAAATAGAGCAATGCAGTTTATAGATGAAGCAGGTGGCCAACCATGGTGTTTGCATTTGAGTTTTATAAAACCCCATTGGCCATACGTTGCAGCGGCACCTTACAACGCGCTCTATCACGAAGCTGATATTCAGGAGGCTCAGCGTTCAGAGTTTGAAAAAGAAAACGCCCACCCAGTATTTGCTCATCTAATCAGCAAAGCAGATAGTCAAACCATGGCTAAAGACGAAACTCGAGCTAAGGTGATTCCGACTTATATGGGTCTTGTAAAACAAATTGATGATCATATGGGTCGCTTGCTAAATTACCTTGAAGAGAAAAGCCTTTTAGAGAGCACAATGATTGTTTTTACGAGTGATCACGGTGATTACTTAGGAGATCATTATCTTATAGAAAAACTCCTTTTTCATGACCCCTCTGTCCGGGTTCCTCTCATTATTTATGACCCTTCAAGTGAAGCTGATAAAACAAGAGGAACAGTCTCAAAAGAACTAGCCGAATCTATTGATTTACTACCAAGCTTTATTGATTTTGCAGGTGGTAAGCTAGAAGATCAAGCGCACAGGCTCGAAGGGGCATCTTTACTGCCCCTATTAAGAAGTCAAGTAGTCCAAAACTGGCGTGACTACGCAGTTTCCGAAATAGATTTTCACTCAACTTACTTTAGCGATGAACTAAACATTCCAGCTACAGAATGCCGCGCCTATATGCTCTTTGATAAGCGCTATAAATACATTTTTTATGAGCACTTCAGACCCCAACTCTTTGACTTACAAGAAGACCCACATGAGCTAAACGACTTAGGAGAATCTGAGCATCATAAGCCTATTCGAGCAGACTTACATGAAAAACTTTTTACATGGCTAAGACGAAGAAAAACTCGAGTAACCGTAGATAATAACTGGATGCGAGCAAAAAAAGGCAGTGATTTTGAGAAAAAAATAGGCATGTTTATTGGTTACTACAACCAAGAAGATTTGCAGCGCTAGTGCCATTTATAGCCTTAGCAAGTATCTTCTTTTTTGCGAGCTTCATACAAGGTGCAGCTGGTTTTTCTTTTGGTTTACTCATTATTCCACTCTTAGTTTGGGCAGATTTTAGCCTAGCTGAGGCTAGCTTCATAACATCCATAAACGCCTTTGTACTGAGCTCAATAATGGTGTATCGGTTAAGAAAGCATGTGAAATGGCGCTTCTTAGGCCCAACCATTCTGCTGCGCTTAGTAACCGTAAGTATAGGTGTTTTGCTACTCAGCAAACTAAACAACCTAGACAAAACGCTCATAAGACAATTACTAGGCGCACTTCTTTTACTAATCGTTATGATTCAACTAAGCATAAAACCAAAAGTAAAAGAAAAACTACACCCCGCATGGTGGTGGCTCGCCTTTGGCTCGAGTGGCTTTTTTGCAGGCTTGGTTGGTTTTGGTGGCCCTCCTACAGTACTTTGGATAATGACGCAAAACTGGTCAAATAATGAAACTCGAGCTGTGCTGGCAGCGCTGTATTGGTCTATTCTTCCTTTGCAGCTTGCCTTGCTGTTGTTTGCTTTTGGTCAGCCTCTGTTTATGGTCTCACGGCAGGCTTTAGGCTTCGTTCCTGTTGCGGTTTTAGGGGTTTTTATGGGTATTGTACTGGGTAATAAATTAGCTAAACATAAATTACGGCAACTGGCTTACTTTATATTGCTAGTGACTGCGCTTATGTCTTTGTTAGCTCCATTTTTTAGTTGATTTTACAGAAGAATCGTTTTGGCTTTTGACTCGTCTAGGGAATTCCTTATGGTTTTTGTTTTAATGCTTTAGGCGTTTCTTTGACTGTAAATTTTAGAAAGCTTGGTATAACTCCTATCTAAACTTACACTGCAATTATTGGTTTCAATGCCGCTTACCAGATTGCTTTTGCATTTCCAGAAAAGGTTGCAGCAAAACAGCTTTTGATTTTGGCTCCCTTAAAACAGTCTTGAGCCAGAGGTATCACCTTTGATTGCTGAATGCTGACCTTCATAGCCGCTACGCTCCTGTGGTTCAGGACTGTTCAGGAGGCTGTCCCTTTAGAACTGTTCCGACCCTAGGGAGAAGCTCTTAGGGGATTAAGAAAGAGGGCGAAAAGTGAGTGATGCAATAATTATTGGAGATACAACTTAGAGAAAGAATTATCGAGTTGCCCAATGCTGGGCTAGAAGTAAAGTTTAAAACCCTCTCGGTTTCGCGGGCCGAGAGGGTTCGTGGAGATTTCGCTCCGGAGGTCTTCGTTGCTTCTAAAGCATAGAGCTTCACTATAGCAATTTGTGTACAAGCGTCACAAAAAACGATTTGTTAAAACAAGCTAATTAGCAGCCGGTAGATCATCCATAGTCATAAACTTCATATTATTTTCAGCCACATATTTTACAACTGTCTCTAGGCGAGCTAGTGATGTTGTGTAGTCTTGACCATCAGCTTCAGGTACAACTTTATGACCATAAAACACAACTGTCTTATCACTCTCTTTGGAATAGGCAAGCATATTTGAAATTGCGTAAGCCACAAATTCCTCTAAACGTTTTAAGCCGGTCGTGTAGTCTTTGCCAGTAATATCACTAGCAATATTTTGACCATAAAAAATGATTTTCTTATCATTTGCCTTTGCCTAATCAAGAGCAGCTAGCAAATACGACATAGAATTGAGATAGCTTTCATCAAAACCAATACCATAAACAACAGGAAAGTCAGCAAAAACATTAGCAGCAGATGCGTAAGCTTGTTCACCATAGGTAGTACCGCGCAAAATATCAAAGTACTCGAGTAGGGCTTTGTCAGTATCATCGTTGCGGCTACCAAAAGGATAGGCAAAAGAAGTTGTGTTAAAGCCATCTTGCCCCATGATGGTTTTTTCGGACAGTATTTCAATGGTAATATAATCAGCTATTGTGCGTTCTGTTGTTTGCTGGGGCTGTGGGGCAGTTGGTTCTTCTGGCGCAGGAGTTTCTGGGTTTGGTGTTTCTGGGTTTGGTGTTTCTGG
>CAZWJZ010000011.1:17703-33251 GCA_964634665.1 uncultured bacterium
GTTTCTGGGTTTGGTGTTTCTGGGTTTGGTGTTTCTGGTACAGCAGGCTTACCTTTTAGAAATTCCAAAATATCAAGATGATTTGCACCATGCATGCCAATGTCATGTCCTTTGGTTTGAAGGGCTTTTAATGCTACTTTCTCGCCAGCCATCAATTTGTGGTACTGAGTAACTAAAAAGGTAGCCTTCCAATCAAATGCGCTTAAAGCCGCATCTGCAGCTGACTACTCAGTTATAAACCTATCATCAAAACTAAGAATCACTCCCCCTGTAATTTCTTCTTTTACAGGGTTCGGTTCAGATTCAGGCTGGGGTTGCGGTGTTCGAACAGAGGTTTCAGTACAAGCTGCCAATACAAAAATAAAAACCAAACCAAGAACAAGGCGTTTAAACTTAATTGTAAAACCCATAAAACACTCACACTTTCTTTCATTAATCGTTATAATTTAGACTTAATCGTCGTATGGTATAAAACTTAATCTAAAAAAAAGAGTATAAGTGGTATAACTCGGCCATTTTCACCTTCATTAAGCTAAGGCTCGAGTATAATTTTTCCAGTTGAGCGTCTTTCCACCATGCTGTTGAGGGCAGCAACTGCATACTCGAGTTTATAGACTTCTGATACATGAGGTGTGATTTTTCCTGTAGCATGCCAGCTAAATAATTGTGCGAGTGACTTAAGTAATATAGCGGGGTTTTTTTGTACATATGCGCCCCAGTAAACACCCACCACAGAGCAGTTCTTTACCAAACTAATGTTTGTTGGCAGACTGGCTATTTTGCCACTTGCAAAGCCAATAACGAGTAAGCGGCCTTCCCAAGCTATGCACCTTAGACTTTGCTCAAAAACAGTGCCGCCTACTGGGTCAAAAATAACATCGGCACCTTTGCCAACCGTGATGGCTTTAACCTCTTTTACGAAATCCTCTGTTGCGTAATTAATGGTGTAATCAGCACCATAGCGCTTGCAAAGCTCGAGTTTTTCTTGGGTACTTGCGGTTGCTATAACAGTTGCACCCATGAGTTTGCCTAGCTCTACTGCAGCTAGACCCACGCCACCACTTGCGCCATGCACCAGCAAGGTTTCTCCTGCTTTAAGTTTCCCTCTATGGTCTAAAGCCACATGCGAGGTGCCATAAGCAACGGCAAGGCTTGCGGCTGCTTGGTAAGTCATACTGTCAGATATCGCTGTAAGCATAACGGCGGGTGCAGCTACCTTTTCAGCGTAAGCACCCCAGTTTATAAAGCCAGCTACGCGTTGCCCCAGCTTAAACGTGCTTACACCACTCCCTAACTCAATAATGTCTCCTGCAACTTCAAAACCAGGGCTAAAAGGTAAAGGAGGCTTAACTTGATAAAGCCCTTGAACCATCAGCGTATCAGCAAAATTAACACCCACAGCCTTTACCTGAATGACAACCTCACCTGCTTGCACCACTGGGTCAGAAACATCTTCATAAACCAAAGCTTCTGGTTTAGCCCACTCTTTACAGATAATTGCTTTCATGGCAACTCCAAACTAAACTATTTAAATGCGTATAGAAATTGTACCTTATAAAGCAACTTGGCCAGACGCGTTTCAAAGCTTTGCTAGCAAATTAAAAGATCTGCTGCAAGAAGATGCCTTTGCAATTCATCACATTGGTTCAACAAGCGTAAAAGGCTTAGATGCTAAAGACGTCATAGACATTCAAATAACCGTCAAAGACTTAACTGTAGACTTAAGCAAAAAGCTCGAGTTTCTCAACGTGATAGCCAGAACAGATATCACAAGAGATCATTGCCCGCCAGGAATGATTTTAAAAAAAGAAGAGCTAGCTAAACGTTACTTTAATACTTTGGACATTAGCAGGAATATTCATGTTAGAGAAGCAGGTCGATTTAACCAAAGATACGCACTGTTGTGCCGTGATTACTTGCGGTCACACAAGACCGCTGCTGATGCTTATGGTGAAATAAAACGTCAGTTGGCACGCTATTTTCCTGAAAATGAAGATGCTTACTACGATATTAAAGACCCGATGTTTGACATCATTATGACAGGTGCAAATGATTGGGCTAGCTACACAAAGTGGCAACTACCTGAGTCAGATGTTTAAGGCAGATTGCTGTAACTCCTGCAATAAGCATGAGTCTAAAGTCTTTCCAATTGATGAAAATAAAAAGGATTGCTCAGCATCTTGACTCTACAACCGTGAATAGATTGCTGGCAAAACCCCTAAAACCAGCTATCTTGCATGTCAAATGGGGTTCGATTTAAAGATTTAAGTAAGTTTGCTTGCTCAGTCATTTGAGGCAGCTCCCACTCAAAATGATACTTAGCTGCCTGCAATTTTCCATTTAGAAATGCAAGCTCGAGTTCCCTTGCTGTTGTACTTAGTTTGTCCTGCGCAACCATCGAAACTTTCAGCCAAATCCAAGCTAAAACCAAACGTCCTGTAAAATCAAGATACTCGGTTGCGTTGGCTAAAGCCAAATCACTATCCGTCTGCATAGCTTCAAGCAACCTAAGAGTTACGTCTGTATGCAAGCTCAGAAAAGACTCGAGTTGTGTGTTCCAAGCTGCTAGGCCTGCAACCTCTTTGCTTCGCTCGAGTGTCTGCTTTACTGCTTTACAGAAGGCTTTGTAGAGGGCTCCGTTTGCAAGGCCTACTTTACGACCGAGTAGGTCAATGCCCTGAATGCCTTCGGTGCCTTCATGAATTGCGTTAAGTCGGTTATCTCTGTAGTACTGCTCTACAGGATACTCACGAATGTAACCTGCTCCGCCTAACACTTGAATGGCCAGATCATTGGCTTTAAGTGCATATTTTGAAGGCCACGACTTAACAACGGGGGTTAAGAAGTCAAGTAAGGCTTGGGCAGCGTCTTGCTCTTCTTTTGACTGTGAAGTTTTGCTATCATCAACCAAACGGCTGGCAAATAAGCACAGCGCTAGGCTTCCTTCGGTGTAAGATTTTTGAGCAAGGAGCATTCGCCTTACATCTGCATGTTCAATTATTTTTACTTGCGGTGATAAGGGGTCTTTATTGCTGCTTAAACGACCTTGCGCTCGGTCGCGTGCATAAGCTAAGGCATACTGAAAGCCAGCGTAACCTAAGCAAGCTGCACCTAGACCCACACCGATACGAGCTTCGTTCATCATTTGGAACATATAAAAAAGACCCTTGTGGGCTTCGCCTACCAAGTAGGCTACACAGTCATCCTTTTCACCAAAACTAAGCACCGTACTTGTAGTGTTGCGGTAGCCCATTTTATGAAGCAAGCCTGCCAAAGCAACATCGTTTCTTTTACCAAGACTGCCATCTTTATTGACCAAAAATTTTGGACATATAAATAAAGATATGCCCTTAACCCCTGCGGGTGCGCCTTCAATTTTGGCAAGCACCATATGAATAATGTTTTCACTTAAATCGTGATCACCAGCTGAGATATAGATTTTTTGGCCTTTAAGCTTATAAGTACCGTCAGCTTGCAAGCTTGCTGTGCTGCTTATATCTGCTAAGGATGAACCCTGTGCACTTTCCGTAAGCGCCATAGTGCCACTAAAACGCCCCTCTAACATAGGCTCTAAAAAACGCATTTTATGTTCCCTAGAAGCAAACGCTTCTATAAGATTAGCTGCCCCCACGGTTAAAAAGGGATAGCCCGCTGTTGATACATTAGCTACATTAAAAAAGCACATGGCTGCTCTTGTCACAAGCTCAGGTAACTGGGTGCCACCCAAGTTATAGTCAAAAGATGCGCCAATAAAACCCGCCTCAGCCATCGCCTTCCAAGCAGCCTTGGTTTCAGGAATAAGCTCAACCTTTCCACCATCAAACTGAGGTTCGTTTTGATCAGCTTTAGCATAGTGAGGAGCAAGAAAATCCTGCGCAATTTTATTTGCCGTTGCTAAAACAGCATCAACAATTTCAACACTATGCTCACGGTACCGATCACGCAAAAACAAAGACTCGAGCGTGAATACATCTTTTAATAAAAAATCAAGTTCTTTTTGTAGTGCGTGCATGACTTAGGGTACTCCGTTACTGAAGAATGACAGGGGTATTTTTGAGATTTTCAAAGCGAGGGTAGTTGATTCAAAGGGTTGAGCTTGTTTGATCAAAAGATGCCGTTCCAAAACATCAAACTGTTAATTAATTGCTTTTGTTTAGTTCCAGCGTCTGCGCCTTTTTACAAATAAACGCTTATCTGGCTGAGCTGTACTTACACCTAAATAAAGCTCTTGCACATTCTCATTGTTCTTGAGTTCTTCAGCGGTGCCTTCAAGCACAATGCGCCCAGCTTCAAGCACATAACCATAATCTGCAATGCGTAACGCTTGTGCTGCGTTTTGCTCTACAAGCAGCACACCAATACCTTCTTGATTAATGCCTTTAATGACATCAAAAATTTCTTCAACTAGCAATGGGGCTAGACCTAAACTTGGTTCATCAAGCATCATTAATTTAGGTTTACTCATAATTGCTCTGGCAATGGCTAGCATTTGCTGTTCACCACCAGACATGGTCCCACACTGCTGTTTGGCACGATCCTCAAGTCTAGGAAACAGTTTGTAAACACGCTGTAAATCAGCTTGAACACCTGAATCCTTCCTATGAAAAGAGCCTAATTGCAAACTCTCGAGCACGGTGAGTTCAGGAAACATGCCTCTACCCTCAACCACATAGGCAATGCCACTACGGGCAATCACTTCAGTATTTTCGCCCTGCATTTCTTGACCCATGACAATGATTTCACCCTTACGAGGCTCATTATCAATTAAGCCCATAATGGTTTTTAAAAGCGTGCTTTTACCCGCCCCATTAGACCCCAAAATACTAACGCACTGACCCTCTTGAACCTGAAGAGCAACACCCTTAAGCACCGTTAAACGCTTATGGTAACCACTCTCAACACTATTAAGCTCGAGTAAGGTCATGATTACTTTCTTTACAAATATCTAGCCAAAAAAGAGTTGAGATTTGATGCCAATCTACAGGAAAAAACCTTGCTTGAGGATACAAAATTTTCCTTTTTCCTTTTTCCTTTTTTAATTGATTCATGCTGCCTCCAACTGCGTTTCCCCTAAATAAGCTTTTATCACTTCAGGGTTACGCTGCACTTCTTGGGGACTGCCATCAGCAATTTTTTTGCCGTAATCTAAAACAATAATGCGTTCCGCTAGTTGACTAACAACCCTTAAATCATGCTCCACAATTAACAAAGTTAAGCCTAAATCTTTTTTAAGAGCAATGAGTCGAAATATCATTTCATCTTTCTCTTCAGCAGTCATCCCAGCAGTAGGTTCATCTAATAACAGTAGTTTGGGTTCAGCTGCTAAAGCTCGAGCTACCTCTATAAGTTTCTGAACGCCGTAAGGTAAGGCTGCCACGGGCATATCTCGGTAGGCTTGTAAGTCAAGTAAATCCAATAGTTCTTCAGCGCGTTGCCGTTGCTTAACTTCGTCTTTCCACCAACTTGCTAAGCTAAGCATGGAACTAAACAAATTGCTTTTTATATGAAGGTGCCGACCCAGAAGAAGGTTATCTAAGCAGGTAAGGGTCTTAAATAACTCGATATTCTGAAAGCCACGCCCTACACCTAAACGTGCTATTTGATGAGGTTTTTTGTCTTTAATGGAGCTGTTATTCAACAGAATATCACCCTCCTGCGGACTATAAAAACCACAAATACAATTAAAGACGCTGGTTTTACCTGCCCCATTAGGCCCAATTAAGGCAATAACTTCATTGTCATGCAAAGTAAAATTAATATCGCTTAGAGCCTTAATGCCCCCAAAGCGAAGCGTGACATCTTTAAGCTCGAGTAGGGCTTGGTTTTTGTTCATAAAGTGTTTTCCTAAAATAAAGTTACGTAAAATAAAAGAGGATGAGTACGTTTTGTACTCATCCGATTAGCTTTAGAAGCTTAAGAAACCATCACCAGCTGGGCGTAAACCCTCTGGCGTCATTTGAAGAAGAAGAATAGAGTTGTTACCTTGATAGCCATTAGTGAAATCAAGATTATCAAACATACCAGTATCGTAACCACTAAGTGAATTTAAAGCCTCTAGTAGGCTTTCACGTGTCAAGTCAGGCCCAGCAGCTCTAAGTGCTTCTACTAAAGGTTGAGCAAAACCAACACCTGCAAGCGCCCTAAAAGGATCTTTCGCTGCTTCAGGTGCATATTTAGCAACAATATTAATAAGAACATCATCAGCAATAGGGTCACCGTTACCCTCACCAACAATTGCTGTTGGAAGGCGTAAAAAAGTAGAAACAAGGGCACCCTGCATACCTGGGTTAGCAAGCAAGCTAGGGTCAAGCAGCGTTGTAGAAGCTAAAATACGAGGAGAAAACTCGAGCTTTTGAAATTCGCCTAGTAAGCTGGCTGCTGCTGCAGGTGTGCTGTACATAACAACTGCATCTGCGTCTGCAGCTTTCATACGTAAGGCTTGAACTGCCATGTTTGTTTCGCCGCGCTCGTAAGATATTTCATCAACTATGGTTACGGTTGCTCCAGCAGCTTTTAAGCGCTCTACTTCTTCTTGAACACCAATTAAACCTTCACCGCCGTAGTCGTCATTTTGATAAAAAACTGCAATTCTAGAGTCACCTAAATCTTCAACTGCGTAGCGGGTCATTAGGCTTGATTCAATCACATAGTTTGTGAAGGTTGCGAATACAAGACCTTCTGATTGCAAGGCAAATTCACCAGAGCCACTTGCAGGGCTTACCCATGGTATGCCTTCTCGCTGCACGATAGGCATAACAGCAAGGCCTGGTGCGGTGCCTATGCCAGCAACAAGTGCAAATATATTTTCACGGTCAATCAGTTCACGGGCAGCTGCAACGCTACGGGCTGGGTCATAGCCATCATCGCGACTAATCAAAACAAGATTACGACCATTAATGCCACCATTTTCGTTGATCCATTGAAAATAAGCCTCAATGGCGACGGTAACGGTACCCCAGGCAGCAGCTGGGCCAGATTGTGGCCCCCAAGTGCCTATACGTATTTCGGTGTCAGTCACACCGGGTGCCTGAGCCATAGTGAAGCTGAGTAAGCTTAGAACTAAAACAATTAAACCTTTTTTCATTTTTTTTCCTTTCTAAAGTCTTGATTTTTTGCTGTTCACTTTGTTTAAACACGGCGAACCTCTGGTTTTCCTAAAAGACCATGGGGTCTTAAAACTAGGACAAGAATAACGACTAAAAACGCGAATGATGCTTTGAATTCATTAGATATATATACACCAACGACTAGCTCCAACACACCCAGTATGTAGCCCCCTAAAATCGCTCCAGGTAGGCTGTTCATGCCGCCAATAACGGCAGCTACAAAGCCTTTTGAAAGTGGGTCAAACATCATAGTAGGGGAGAGAAGGGTACTGGGTGCCAAGAGTAAAGCTGCGGCAGCAGCCAAAAGACCAGAAACACCCCAAGTTGCGAACATAACGGTTCTAACAGGAATGCCCATTGCTTTGGCAACATCTTCTCTTTGGGCAACAGCGCGCATAGCAAGACCAATCTTGGTTCGGTTCATAAGGAACCATAAAGCCACCATAATGACTACACCAATGATTGAAGTCAAGAGTGATAAACTACTCAGCGCTGCGCCGCCAACACGAAAAATGGTGTCTTCAACAATGGGGGGTAAGATTTTATTGTCATTGCCAAAGGTAAGCGAGTAAATGCCTTGTAAAAATAGATTGATACCCAAGGTTAAAATGATTAGCCCAAGTTCACCGGGGTCACGAGTAGGACGCTCAAGAAAGATAAATGCCAAAATACCAACGATAACACCAACAACGGCAGCCACCAAAAGATTTGGAAAAAGCCCATAGGTTAAGGACGCTAATAAAACACCAAGGCCAACACTAATGGCTGCTTTGCCTGGTTTGACCAACAGCAAAGATATAAAGCCACCCAGTAACAGTGCCACAAGAAGCGAAAGCGTAAAACTAAGCCAATAAGGCAAATTAAGCGATGTCAAAAAAACAAAAGCAATAAAGGTGCCACCAAGACCCACTTCACCATGAGCAAAATTAAGTACTTTAGTTGTGCGGTAGAGTAAAACCAAACCCAAAGCAATAAGCGCGTAAATACTGCCAATTGCCAAACCACTCGTTATGACTTGTAAGAAAACAGCCATTAGAATGAGCCTCGATTTGAACGGGAAAAGTGAAAAGTGAAAAGCGAAAAGTGGAAAGTGGAATATTGAGTAGTATTTCGCGAATGATTCAATTCGGTTTTTCTAGTTAAGAACCGACCTTTCACGTTAGAGTATCCGCTGGCTATTGAAGCTATTTTGCCTCTTACTTCTTGCTTCATCACATCGGCCACGTTTTCCAGAATTGACGTATTTTTAGCCACCTACCATAAATGCCTCTAGGCTCTAAAAGCATGAGCAAAATGACAACAGAACCCAAAATAAGTTGCGAGCGATTACCAAATGAAGATAGCTCAACATCTAAATAAGCCACAAATGCCGCGCCAATAAGAGCGCCCGGCAAAAAGCCTAACCCCCCAATGACAATAGTCAGTAGAAACTTAACGGATAAAAGCAAATTAAAACTTTCTGGCGTAATGTAACCTAACAAGCCCCCGTAAAGCCCACCTGCAACCCCTGTAAAGGCAGCTGAAATCACAAAAGCAAGACTTTTGTAATAAGCAAGATTAATGCCGCTCATTTGCGCTGCAAGTTCAGCATCTCTAGTAGCCTGAAAAGCACGACCAATATGGCTTCTTTTAAGGTTAAAAGCAAGCCAAACAAATACAGCGACAATAACCAAACAAAAAAAGTAATACGGTGCATCATCATAAAAATCAATACCAAAAAGTTCTGGTCGGCTAGCTAAGAAGCCTGAAGATGCACCCAAAAGATCCCAATTATTAATAAGCTGCTGAATTGCCAGACCAAAACCCAACGTTGCAATCGCTAAATAAGGACCCTCTAAACGCAAAGAAGGCACACCAATTATGAAACCAAGAGCGCCACTAACAACTAAAGAAGCCAACAAGGCAAGAACAAAAGGCCAACCCACACTAAAAAGATAAGCCGTTGTATAAGCCCCAGCTGCCAAAAAGCCAGCATGCCCCAAAGAAACCTGACCCGTAAAGCCCACCAAAATCATAAGGCTGACAGCAACAAGCGCATAAATGAAAAACAAAGTAAAACTATAAATAATAAAACCAGATGCAAAAAAGGGCAAAACAATGAGCGCTAACGCAAATAGCAGCAAAACAACCCAACCCTGCCGGTCTTTAATATGCCGAACCCTCTGCCTATAATCCTCTAAAAGCTGCATACAAACACCTTAATAGAGAGACTCAATAAGATCACTATATTTCTTAGTGATACTCGAGCGTTTTACTTTTAGGGTGGCGGTGACTTCGCCATCTTCAAAGTGGAGGCGTTTGGGGAGAATGGCGAATTTTTTTATGGTTTCTACACGAGCGAGTTGCTTGTTGGCATTTTCGACTTCTTGCTCTATGAGCTTGTAGACTTCTGGGTTGCTGGCTAAGTCACTATAAGTAGTGTAGGTGAGTTGTTGCTCGGTAGCCCATTTGGATATGTTGTCTTCGTCTAGTACAAGCAGTGCGCTTAGATATTTCCGCTTGTCGCCTATGATTATAGCGTCATTAATAAAGATGCTGGTTTTGAGTAAATTCTCGATTTTTTGCGGGGCAATATTTTTACCACCGGCAGTTATGATGATATCTTTTTTGCGGTCAGTTATTCTTAAATGACCATCTTCATCGATTTCGCCGACATCACCTGTGCGTAACCAGTCATCTTGCAGCGTACCTTTGGTCGCTTCAGCATCTTTGTAATAACCTGAAAAGGTGCCAAGACTACGCGTTAAGATTTCACCATCATCATCTAGCCTTAGGTCCACGCCGGGTGCAGCAGTACCTACGCTGCCTAACTTAAAGCTATCTTGGTGCAGGGTGGCTAGACCACTGTTCTCGGTCATGCCATAACCTTCTCTTAAGTCGATGCCCATAGCTCTAAAGTAAGTCAATATATTAGGACTAATAGGTGCCGCACCTGAAACAGCAACCCGAACTCTGTCTAAGCCAAGCCGTTCCTTTAACCAACGAATAACCGTGAGATTAGCAACAAAAACAGCTGCCCCTTTTTTGTCTCCAGCGACTGCTCGGCTAGCCCACTTGTAAACAGCACGCTTTAAAAAGTGATTTTCACGCATATGAAGTTCAACTAATGAATGCATTTTTTCCCAAATACGCGGCACTGCAAAAAGTACAGTGGGTCTAATCTCTTGTAAGTTCTGCGCAAACGTATCTAGGTTTTCAACAAAGTTAATAACAAAGCCTTTGTAAATATGCGCAAAGCTACCACCTCGTTCAACGATATGAGATAGTGGTAAATAAGAAACAATTTCATCATCATTGGTGTAACCAAGAACTTGTGAAACACTATCTGTTACCCAGAGCAAACTTTTATGACTCAACATGACACCCTTCGGGTCACCAGTTGTGCCAGATGTATAAATAAGCAAAGCAATATCATCCTCAGATACCTCTGCAATTCGTTCATCAACCAAGTGAGGGTTTTTCTGATAAAGCTTATGACCCTCATCAAGCGCATCATCCCAAGCTAGAACCTCATCAAAACCTTCAGGTTCAATCGCAATGACCCATTTCACGAGCGGCAAACTATCCCGAATGTCAAGCCATTTCTCTAATTGCTCAGCATTTTCAAGAATAATACCAACAGAATCACTATGCTCAACCACATACTTAACCTGCTTAGCACTACTTGTCGTGTAAACACCAACAGACGCAGCCCCAGCACTCTGAATAGCCAAATCAGCAACCAACCACTCAGGCCTATTTTCAGATAAAACACTTACCTTATCACCAGCAGAAACACCCAAATCAATAAGCTTAGCTGCCAAAGCATTCACAGTAGCAACATGCTCGTGCCAAGAAATACGCTGCCACAAGCCAAAACGCTTAACGCGCTGCGCCAAACTCTTATCATGCTTACGTTGCTGAAGAAGTGCAGGCAAACTACGCACACTCGAGCTTATCGTCATAGAAGCCCTTTCTTTCCCTATTGCTTTTAAAAAGAAGACGTTAGACAAGAACTTATATAAGATGCTATATGAGCCTAAGGTCATCTTGCACAATGCTATTTTATTGAACTGAGTTTAACGTTTTTTTTGCAGCTAAGGCAAGTAGGTTTCCTTACACTGTTTCTTCATAAAGCGCGTTATGTACACAGCTTCACGAGCGATCATAAACAAAAGAAGAAAGGGGTACTAAGGTTACTAGCGCCCCCCAAGAGGTTCACAATTTAGATAAACTCAATATTAAAAGGGATGGAGATAAATCACGAAGCTAAACTTGCAGGCACGCGCTTGGCAGGCCTAAAAACAATATCCTCCCACTCGCCCTCCTCAATAATCTCAAGCTCAGCATTACGAGCTAACAGCAAATCTTTAAGCTCCTGCACCAAATAATCAGGAGTAGACGCAGCACTCGTAACACCCACGCTCGTAGCAGACTCGAGCCACTCCTCTTTAACATCTGCAACCGAGTCAATACGTTTAGAGTTACCCATAAGATCCTCAGCTAACTCCACCAAACGCATACCGTTACTACTGTAATTACTAGATATCACCAAAAACAAATCAACATGAGGTGCAATTGCCTTAACAGCATCCTGCCGATTTTTCGTTGCGTAACACAAATCATCCCGTGGCGGAATGGTTAAATTAGGAAAGCGCGCCTTTAAAATATCAATGGTTTTATAAACATCATCAACACTCAAAGTTGTCTGGGTAAGCACAACCACTTTAGCTTCATTAGCTACAGTCACTGTTCTAGGGTCAGCCAAGCTAGCGTCTTGCTTGCGGTTACCCACAACACTCACCACCGTAGTTTGCTCAGGCGCTTCACCCTTAGTCCCAATAACCTCTTGGTGAGAACTCGAGTCCCCAATTAGCAAAATGTGAAAGCCTTCCTTAGCGTACTTCTTAGCTTCAGAATGCACTTTTGTAACCAAAGGACAAGTCGCATCAATCGTCGCTAAGCCAAGCTCATTAGCTTTCTGCCTAACAACAGGACTCACGCCATGCGCACTAAAAACAACTGTATTTGCCAGTTTACGACCAGACACATCAAGCTCAGAGCGTACTTGTGAAAGCTCAGCTAAATCTTCAACAAAATGAACATTATGCTCACGTTTTAAAGAATTAACAACCGTATCATTATGAACAATCGCATGATAGACAGCTAAATCCCCCTCAGCTTTAAGGTTTTCAGCATGCTTCTCAACGGCTTCTATAGCCATGACAACGCCCGCACAATAACCCCGAGGTTTGGCAAGGTAAAGTTTCTTTATCATAAAGCCATCATACGCGTTAGTGAGGGGAGAGTTGGTAGTAAAGTCCTTAGTATAATGCTAAAAAAGCTTGTATCTAAGCCTAATGTCATGAAATAGCTAGCCCTAATTGACACTTAGGTTAGTGGAAAAGCGTTATAATTGAGCGTTACATTTCATTTTGAAAAATTCGTAACAGGAGGTAACTTTATGTGGCCATTTGGAACATCAACCGATAAGCGGGTTGAAGAAGCACTCAAAGCAACTAGTCATCTAAAAGACTTAGACTTAAGCGTAAAAGTAAATAAGAAAATTGCAGTCGTAACAGGTGCAGTACCTAGCGAATCACACAAAGGTTTAATCAAAAGTGTAGCATCAAGCATAAACGGCATAAAAGATGTTGATGTAAGCGCCGTAAAAGTAGTCGCCGCCCCAGCAGCAACTCCAGCAGCAACCCCAGCCGCAACTCCAGCAGCAACCCCAGCCGCTAGCTCAGCGCCAGCAGCAACAAAAACAGGTGCAGATGACAGCAAAGCAGCTCCAGCAGTTAGCTTAATAAAAGAAGACCCAAGCGCACTAGCCAAAGCAGCCTACGCAGCCATAAAAGGCGAAGCAAGCTTAGCTAACAACCCCTTAGATGTAATTCAAAGTGGCACCACCATAATGCTACGTGGCGCAGTAGACTCAGGTGCAGAATTTGACAAAGCCAAATCACTTGCAGCAGGCATAGCAGGCGTAACCGCCGTAAACACCAGTGGTTTGCAAGTCATAGAAAACGCATCACAACTAAACGCCACCGATGACGACGGCGATATTGTCTACACCGTAAAATCAGGTGACACCCTAAGCCACATTGCCCTACACTACTACGGTGATGCAGGACGCAAATGGTACATGAAAATAGCAGACGCCAACGGTATTGCAGATGCTAACAAAATATTTGTTGGCCAAGAACTCAAAATACCTGGCACAACAGCAGGACCAGACGAACAAGTCGGCTAAACAAAGCAAAACCAAAAAAAGGGAAGCGCTTTTGCACTTCCCTTTTTTAATGCAAACAGGCCACTAACCCCTCAAAAACTCAGCAGGCTTATCATCCAACTCAGGCAAATCATCCAAAGAAGCAAGCCCAAACTCGAGTAAAAACTTATCCGTCGTAGCAAACAACAAGGGTTTACCCACAACATCCTTACGCCCAACCACCTTAATAAGCTCACGCTCCTGCAGGGTATCAAGCGTAGAAGAACAAGACGCACCCCTCGAAGCCTCAAGCTCACCCCGAGTTACAGGCTGCTTATAAGCCACCAAAGCAAGCGTCTCTAAAGCAGCACTAGACAACCTAGGCAACGGCGCAGGTGACAACAAATCAGACAAATCAGGAATCAAACTAGGCTCAACCACCAACCTAAAGCCACCCGCAACCTCTTCAATAAGCAAACCCAAAGCATGACTACTCAACGTTTGCTGCAAATCACTAATCACCAGCCTGACATAATCAGTAGAAGCATCATCAAGCAATTTAGCTAAATCTTTAACCGTAACAGGCTGATTTGAACTCAAAAGAGCAGCACAGGTAAGAGCCCGATGACGATTTTGCGCAAAGTTTGTCACAGCCAAAAGTTATACCATGTTCACCCAAAAAGAAGTTACTCAACAAGCAAATAAGCACAAACGAACTTGTTACACTAACGCCCATGAGCATAAAACCCGACTGGTGGATAAGGCAAGAAGCCCAAAAAGGCATGATAGAACCCTTCGAAGACAGACTAATACGCACCGCAGATAACAAAGGCGTAATCAGTTACGGCCTATCAAGCTTCGGCTACGACCTAAAAGCAGCCCCCGAATGGCGCATATTTGTAAACGCCTTCAACACCATAGTAGACCCAAAAAACTTCGATACAAACAGCCTAGTAGAAGCAGATGGCGAAGAATGCATCATTCCACCCAACTCCTTTGTACTGACACGTTCCGTAGAGTACATGCGCATACCAGAAGATGTCATGGTTATAGCGCTAGGTAAATCAAGCTACGCACGCTGCGGCATAGTCGCAAACGTAACCCCCTTAGAACCCGGCTGGGAAGGGCACGTAACCCTAGAGTTAAGCAACACAACACCCCTACCTGCAAAAGTATATGCAAACGAAGGCATAGTTCAACTTTTATTCTTCCAAGGCGACAAGCCAGAAGTTACCTACGCAGATAGAAAAGGAAAATACCAAGGACAAACAGGTGTGACACTGCCAAGGCTGTAAAGGATAGGGCAAGCTGCTATGAAATCTCTAATATCGACATTAGCGGAATACTTTGAAAAAGAGTTGTCAGACCTTGGGAACAACTATCAATGGAAAATACCGAAAATAGCAGGGTTTAAAAATGTTGGGGAAAGAAGTTACACGGCAAATGTTGAACTTAAAAAGTTTTTTAACCGAAGGTGGTCAGCTGCAAATGATGAAGAGAAGGCTGCCCTTTCCAAAATTATTGTTTCAGACTGGGGTGGCGTCAAAAATAATCATAGAGAAACTCTTATTTCCTACATCAAAGAAATAAAGGGAGAAAGTCCATCAACTCCATTAAAAGGTGTTGCTAGTTATTCGAAAATTTTTGCAATTACTAACCTTGACAAATATGCAATATACGATGCCCGTGTTGCCGTATGCCTAAATGCAGTCCAATGGAATCGAAAATTAGTTGACGGTGTTGCTTTTAATTATATTCCTGGTCGAAACAATATTACTGGTCATGCAGGTAAAAAAATTGGTTTCGCGTATGAAGATGGGTTTAAAGTCAAAAGCCTAACAAACAGTGGCTGGAAGAAATTAAACAAGGACGAAACATATCAATATTATTTAAGTCTATTGATAGAGTGTCTAAAATATTTTCCAAGATATAGGTTATATGATTTAGAAATGGTTCTGTTTGCTAATGCAGAAAAAGAGTGTGTTAGGGCTTTGCAATCCGTTAGAGATGCTTAGAGGTATAATCTATTTAATAAGCTAAGTACAAAGCTTAATGTGACTCTAAATCAGGATTACCGATTACCCCACTTCCCACTTTAATAAAACCCGTGCTTAACACTCGAGCGGTTATTCCTCCATGTCCTCGCATGGCGTTGTAGCCGCCTTCACCTAGGTTTTTTTCCATGCGTGAGCATGGGTGGCAGAAGCCTGTGCCTTCGAAAATAGCTTCGCCTATTTGGAATTGTTTGT
>CAZWJZ010000012.1:0-24066 GCA_964634665.1 uncultured bacterium
TGCCTAGGTCGGAGTTATAAAGTCGTACGACTTTATAACTCCGACCTAGTATTAGTTTATTTGGCCTGAAAAGAGTCTGGTTTTGGCGTAAATTTGGGCTACGCCTAAAACATCTAGGGTTACTCTGCCGTCCATTGCGTAATTGGTTGTTTGACCTGCTAGCAGGCCTGTGACATCTTCAATAATGGCTAAGCCATTTTCTAAAGGAACAATTATGTCTAGAGGTACGGTGGTTCGACCTTGCGCAGCTAGTCTAACGCCATCACTAAAACTGCTGCTAATAGCAAGTTTGTTGTTAAGTGAGAAATCAAAATCTACGCTTGTTATGGTTGCCTCAAAATTGTTTGGGTTATAGATTTCCATGGGTACTCTAAAGATAATTTGCCCTGAGCTTATGAAGGGTAAGGGTAACTCTATACTAATGAGTTCTACTTCACCACGAATGGTAAATTGTGGAGCTGTAACTACGGTTTGTAAAGCAGGAACGCAGCTTATGACTAAGGCATTGAGAACTACAAATAAAATGAGGGCTTTGGTTTTCATGAGGCTCCTTAAAAAAGAAGCTCGAGTTTTTTTAGCTCGAGCTTTTGTTTGTTTTGTTTGTTTTTAGGCGGCTTCTTCGTTGAGTGCTTCTAGTATGTCGTCGTAGAGTTCGTGTTGGTCGTAGTCGCCGTTGGCGAGGTCTGCAATGAGTTCAATGAGTTCTTCTGCTTCGAAGTCTTCTTGTTCTAACCATTGGGCTATGTGTTCGAAGCTTAGTTTGGGTTGGTTTGCTATGGGCATGGTGGTTTCCTTTTCTAGTGTATATGGGTAGTTGGTAATTAAGTTATTGCTTTATGCTTGCAGTGCTTTTGGCACAAAGTGCATTTACTCCTCAAAGTTGAATTCGTGCTTGACTTAATGTCTTTGCGTTTGAATCAACGGTTTCTTAGAGTATCTAAAGCGTGAATTAGAGTGTTGTGAAATAATCTGCTTAATCAGATGATGTTTGAGACAGTTAAAAGAAGCAGCTTATTTAGGGCAAGCTGCTTCTTTACAATCTATTCACTAAGCTATCGCAATAGGCTTTATCTCTAAAGTTCTAGCTCGAGTGTTTTCTTGTAAGTGCCTCATAAATGCTTGGCTTGGGACTGCATTTTGATTGAGTTCTTTTCGGCTTCTGAAGGATACTTGTTGGTTTTCTTCTTCTTTGTCACCAACTATGACGATGTAGGGTACTTTGTAGAGTTCAGCGTCTCTTACTTTTGCGTTCATGCGTTCACTACGGCTATCTATTTCTGCACGCAAGCCTGCTGCTTCAAACTCGTCTTGTAGTTTGTAGCAGTAATCTACATGTCTGTCAGCTATGGGTACAAGTCTTATTTGCTCGGGAGCTAACCATAAAGGAAAGTCCCCTGCAAATTGTTCTATTAAAAAACCAATTAAGCGCTCGTGAGTGCTTAAGGGTGCGCGGTGTAAGCATAAAGGTGTTTGTTTTTCATTATTTTCGTCTGTGTATTCAAGATTAAAGCGCTCAGGAACTGCAAAATCAACTTGGTTAGTTGCTAAACTAAATTCTCTACCAATTGCGCTTTTTACCTGCACGTCTATTTTGGGGCCGTAAAAGGCTGCTTCATCTTCAACTTCTACAAACGGTACACCGCCACGAATCATGGCGTTTCGAACCATGGCTTCTGTTTTAATCCAGAGAGCTTCATTATCAACGTATTTTTTGCCTAAGCCTTCTTTGCTGTGCTTGCTAAGGCGCATTTCGTAATCGTTAATGCCAAATATTTTGAAGTATTCTAAGTACATTTTTACAACTGCCATGAATTCTTCTTCAAATTGATTTTCAGTGCAATATATGTGCGCGTCATTCATTTGCATGCTACGAACCCGCATGAGGCCCATAAGGGCACCTGAGTCTTCGTAGCGGTAGCAAGTGCCATACTCAGCGAGCCTGACGGGCATATCACGATAGCTTTTTGGTCTAGCGGCAAATATTTTGTGATGAAAAGGGCAGTTCATGGGTTTCATGAAGTACCTTGTGTTATCAAGCTCCATGGGTGGGTACATGTCTTCCTCGTAGTAAGGCAAATGCCCACTGCGTAAGAAAAGTTGCTCTTTACTTAAATGCGGGCTTTTTACACGTTTGTAGCCTGCTTTATTTTCCATTTCTTTGGCGAGCTTTTCGATTTCTTCAATCATAATAGCGCCACGTGGTAACCAGAGAGGCAGACCGGGGCCAATATCATCATCTAAAGTATAAATATCAAGTTCAGCCCCAAGCTTACGGTGATCACGTTTCTTAGCTTCTTCGAGCATCCAGAGGTGCTGCTCGAGTTCTTCTTTGCTTTTGAAGGCTACACCATAAATGCGTTGCAGCATTTTGTTTTTTTCGTCACCACGCCAGTATGCGCCTGCTACGGTCATGAGTTTAAAGTGTTTCGGAATGTCACTGGTATTAGGTACATGAGGACCTCTACAAAGGTCAGTGAAGCCTGTTTCGCCGCCCTGCTCATAAAAGCTTAGGGTTTCGTCTTTACCTAAATCTTGAATGAGTTCAACTTTGTAAGGATCGCCTATCTCTTCGTAGCGTTTTAATGCGTCACTGTAAGGTAAGGTAAATTTTCTTAACGGCAATTTAGCTTGAATGAGGGCATGCATGCGTTTTTCAATATTGCTTAGCGCATCCTCATTTAGATTTTCGGGAACATCAAAATCATAGTAAAAACCATGCTCTATAACAGGTCCTACACCCATAGTGACTTGTGAGCGTTTAAAGCCTTTTTCTACAAAGTACTCTATTACGGCTTGCGCCATGACATGTGCTAGTGTGTGGCGCATTAAGAAAATGACTTCATCACTCTTTTTGGTTAAGATGCTGACTTCAACACCGTCAGGCAGTTCAGTCATAAGGTCAGTGATTTCACCATTCATGGTGGCACCAAGTGCGGCTTTAGCTAAACCAGGGCCAATCGCCTCAGCGACACTCAGGGCAGTAGAATGCTCAGGAAGCTCGAGCTTTTTTCCGTCAGGTAATACTATATGCATGGATTTCTCCTTGGATCTTCGTTGTGGTTCATGAAAGAACGTAATCTAGCAAGTTTCATCTTTGCAGATTATAGCTTTATATCTTTTGCTGTTAGTGTTGCCATGATTGGTTTTTAGCAACACAAGCTTGTAGTGTTGGGTTATAAAAGCGGCTTAGCCGCGCGTTCGCGTGGTTATAACAACGAGTTTGATTGGGTTTTGTTGTTGTATCCACTTCATACACGTGAGTATACAGGCTTTTGATTCTTAGGTGCAAGGTAATTTTGCATTTAAGCCTGCAATCTATCCAAATGCAAAAAATCAATAGTCAAAAGGTAAATCCATGCTATCCTGAATGCATGAAACGCATCATCAAACTTTCTGCACGATGTTGTTAGTACCTGCTTGCTTTAAATTTTCCCCTTATTTACCCTTAAATTCATTCCTGTGAACATAACTTTGTTAGGCTTAGCTTAAGTTATATCCACAAAGCTTTGGAGAAGTATGTCAGAACTGCAGCTATACAACACTAAAACACGTGAAAAAGAAATCTTTAAACCCGTAACCGAAGGCAAAGTAGGTATTTATTCGTGCGGACCTACCGTTTACTCAGCACCCCACTTAGGTCACGCTCGCGGCCCTATTGTGATGGATGTACTCAAAAGATGGCTCGAGTATTCGGGTTATAAAGTTCGCTTTGTGACTAACATTACTGATGTTGGTCACTTAACGGATGATGGTGACGCTGGTGATGACAAGCTCTTAAAACGCGCTAAGTTAGAACAACTCGAGCCTATGGAGATTGCTGAGAAGTACTTCTGGGCGTATTTTGATGCTTTGGCAGTGTTGGGTGTTCGTAGGCCAGATATTGTGCCGAAAGCTAGTGGGCATATTACTGAGCAGATTGAAATGACGCAGGGGTTGATTGAGGCTGGTTACGCTTATGAGCGGGGTGGAAATGTTTATTTTGATGTTTCTTCTTGGAAAGCCTACGGCGAGTTATCGGGTCGTAAGACCGATGATTTGCTTGAAGGTACGCGTATTGAAACCCGCAGCGATAAAGATGACCCGCGTGATTTTGCCTTATGGAAACACGCAGAACCTGAACACATTATGCGCTGGAATAGCCCTTGGGGTGAAGGCTTTCCGGGCTGGCATTTAGAGTGCTCAGTTATGAGTACCAAATATCTTGGTGATGAGTTTGATATTCATGGTGGCGGGCTTGATCTTATCTTCCCGCATCATGAGTGCGAAATTGCGCAAGCTAAGGCATCTGGTAAAGACTTTGCAAGGGTTTGGATGCACTGGAACATGATTACGCTTGGGGGCGAAAAAATGGCCAAATCAAAAAACCATTTTGTAACGCTCGAAGATTTATTTGAACAGTTTGACCCGCTAGTCGTGCGCTTTCATTTGTTAAGAAGCCATTACCGTAGTGTCTCTGACTTTAGCGAAGAAAGTCTTAAGTCAAGTGAGCAGGGTTTAAAACGCATGCTTGACACTTACCATGAGCTTAGCCGTTTGGCTTCAGGGGATGAGCTTGAAGAAGCTGCTTTGCAAGAAGCTCGCACAAGCTTTGCCACTGCCATGAACGATGATCTTAATACCCCTCAAGCGATTGCAGCTTTGTTTGATGCCACCAGAGAAATGAACAGTGCCCTTGCTGCCAAACCGCCTGCAGCTTATATAAACGCAGCTAAAGCCTTTTATGAAACTTACTTAGGAGACATCTTAGGTGTCATAGGTGCATCAGCGAAGTCAGAAAGCCAAGAAGGCATGCTTGACGGACTCTTAGAATTACTCATGACGCAAAGACAAGAAGCGCGTTTACGCCGAGACTTTAAAGCCTCTGATGAAATTCGTGACAAACTTGCAGCACTAGGGGTAACGCTAGAAGATACGGCTGAAGGCAGCCGCTGGAAGCTAAGTTAAAGCCTCACAGTATGTTAAATCAAGATGCCGAAACCCTTGCTTTTTTAACGCTAAACCATAGCAAAGGGCTGGGCCCACGCAAAATAAAACTACTTGTTGAGGCGCTTGGTAGCGCTTCAGCCGTCTTAGAAGCAGACATCTTTGCATTGGCACAAATAGAAGGCTTTGGTCCAAGCACAGCCAATGCCATTCAAGAAGGCAAACAAAATGACTGGGCACAAAAAGAAATAACTCGAGCGCAAACCTTGGGTGTAACGTTGCTGCATCTAAATCACGCTGATTACCCTGAGTGCTTAAAAGCCATTTATGACCCACCTAGCATTTTGTATGTGCGAGGTGAACTGCCTAAACTAGAGACAACCAACCCAAAAGCTTTTGGCATTGTAGGAACAAGAAATGCTAGTGATTCGGCACTCGAGTTCACCAAACAAATAGCTGCTTCGCTAGCTTCAGTTAATGTGACTATTAATTCGGGTCTTGCCTTGGGTGTTGACACAAAAGCGCATCAGGGTGCCATTGAGACGGGTAAAACCATTGCCGTATTGGGCTCTGGGGTTGATTACATCTACCCGTCCCAAAATAGGGCACTGGCTAAAACAATATTTGAAGCTAAAGGTGCGGTTATAAGTGAGTATCCTTTAGGTACCAAACCCATGGCGAGCAATTTTCCGGGGCGGAACCGCATTATTAACGGCTTATCGCGAGGTGTACTGGTTATAGAAGCAGCCCAAAAATCAGGTGCGCTTATTACCGCAGATTTTGCTCTTCAAGAAGGACGCACTGTATTTGCCATGCCCGGTAAACCAAACGACCCACGCTCGAGTGGTACGAGAAACCTGCTTAAGCAAGGTGCCATTTTGGTTGATTGTGTTGATGATATCCTCAATGAATTTAACTGGGGAGAAACAGAAGCCCAACCGATGATTGAACTTAATGAAGAAGAAAGAACCATTCTAAAAGCCATAATAAACTTAGAAAACCCCATTCAAGATAATCTGGCCAAAAGCCTTAACAAAGCAACCTTTGAACTACTTCCCAAACTAACCATGCTCGAGCTTCGCGGCTTAATAAAGCTAGGTGCGGGTGGTAGGTATAGTTGTTTAGTAAGAATAGATTAAGCTTTTTGGCTGTATTAAAGACTCGAGTTTTTTAAGGAAAACGTTATTTTTTTCTTGATTGAGCTTTTTTGAGTATTGAATTCACATGAAAATGGAAAGCTATTGTATTTCCAGAAATGGTTGCACCAAAACAGCTTTTGACTTTAGGCTCCCTTATTAAGGGAGCTGTCCCTTTGAGACTGTTCCGACCATCGGGAGAAGATTTTAGGGGATTAAGAAAGAGGTAAAAGAGTAGATGGTGCAATACTTATTGGAAATACAACTATATTGACCTTCTTTAGTAAAGGAATAAGCTGCTTAGCGGTTTTTGTTTATCATCTTGCTTGTTTTTAGCGCTTTGCACGCTATAGTATTAGACTGCAAGCCAGTTACATGATTGTGTAAACGGCTTTTTAAGGTGAGAAAATGCGTGCTTATGTTTTAACTTATGGTTGTCAGATGAATGAGTATGATACGCATACCATTCAATCTGAACTTGTTTCAGGTGGACATCATTTGGTAGATCAACCAAGTGATGCTAATTTAATTATCCTTAATACTTGCGCAGTTCGCGGTAAACCTGTTGAAAAAGTAGTCTCGGTATTAGGTGAGTATCGCCGTGACAAGCGAGCAGGCCGTGACCTTACCGTGGGTATTATGGGTTGCTTAGCGCAGCTTGAAGAAGGTCAAGAGATTGCTGATAAGTTTGATGTCGACATTCTGCTTGGTCCTGGTGCCATTACCGATATTTTGCCAGCCATTGAAGCCGTTGAAGCAGGTAAAAAGCATTTCAGAAGCCTTGATTTCAAATCTGATTTAGATACCTATATAACACCAGCACCCGCAGGTCAAACAGGCTACTTAACCATAATGCGAGGCTGCAATCACAGTTGCACCTACTGCATTGTGCCAACAACGCGCGGGCCTGAAGTATCTCGACCCGTTAACGCCATAATGAAAGAAGCCGAAGCTATGCAGGCTGCAGGCGTGCAAGAAATTTATTTACTAGGTCAAAATGTAAATAGCTATGGTCTCGGTGATGACTCTTTGCCATCCTTTGCAGAACTACTACGTTTGGTAGCTTCTACAGGCATTCCAAGAGTTAAATTTACAACCAGTCACCCTATGAATTTTACATCAGATGTCATTGACGCGATTGCTGAAACACCTAATATTTGTAACTTCATTCATTTGCCAGTGCAATCAGGTAGTGACAGAGTACTCAAGCGTATGGCCAGAGAGTACAAGCGTGAGCGCTATCTGAACATCATTCGTGAAATCAGAGAAAAAGTAGAAAACGTAGTTATTTCTACAGATATCATTGTAGGTTTTCCGGGTGAAACAGAAGAAGATTTTGAGATGACTATGAGTCTTTATGACGAAGTCGCTTATGAACATGCCTTTATGTTTATTTATAGTGCCAGACCCGGCACACCAAGCTACAAGCATTTTGATGACATGCCTAAAAGTGTTAAGTCAGAACGTATTCAGCGATTAATAGAAAAGCAAAAAGAATACTCTCACCAAGCCAACAAGCGCTTTGTCGGTAAAGATATTCGTGTTTTGATTCAAGATGTCAATGCTAAAGGTGACTACATAATGGGTCGCTCAGATCAAAATCACACCGTCCTCGTACCTAAAACCCAAATTAACCGTATGGGACTTTATGATGTCACGGTTGAAACAGGTACGCCACATACGCTTTACGCTAATGTAAAAGGCCAAAAGCTGGACAGCATTCCTTTACAAATGGCTTAATGTAGTGCCAGCCGAAAATCTGACAAGAGACTTCACGGTAGCAGTATTTGTACTATGGCAAAACAGAACTCTGCTTCATAAACACAAGAAATTAAACATGTGGCTACCCTGCGGTGGTCACATAGAAACCAACGAACTACCAGATGAAGCAGCCCTGCGTGAAGTTAAAGAAGAATCTGGTGTAGACATAACACTAATAGGCGAAAAAACACTAAACATTAAAGACCCACAGCAACTCGTGCGACCACGTGGCATACAACTCGAGTCTATTAGTGAAAACCATGAGCATATTGATTTGATTTACTTTGCCAAACCCGTAGCTAGTTACACAGGCTACTTACTCGAGTCTGACCCTAGTTTGGGGTGGTACTCTAAGGCAGAAAGCCAAGCTCTAGGCATAAATGAAGAACTCACCCAATGGCTCGAGCTTTTATTTGCTGAGCTTTGACGTTAGTGGTGTCTTGAGAAAACTTGGTTAATTAGCTGTTGCTACTTTTGTAATAACATTCATGAGGTCTGTCTTGCTAACAAGACCTTCCATTTGTCCTGCTTCATTCACTACAACAAATCTGCCAACTGGGCTGCTTGCTAGACGTTTGAGAGCTTTGGTGGCGCTTTCTGTACTTGCAATGCTTTCAACTGGTGTCATGATATCTGAAATTGTTTTTTGGTCTGGAACAACTCCATCTTCATTGCGAAATTGATTAACATCTTGTAATTTTGCAAAGCCTACTAATTTATTGTCATTACTAACCACAGGGTAGCCCGTGAAATGTTTGTAGTAAATCATGCGTTCAAATTGACTTAGGGGCATGTCAGGGTAGACGGTACTTACATCTTTGGTCATAAGGTCTTTAACCAAAAGATGATCTAGCCCTTCACTAATTACTGCGTGTTGCGTTTCTGCGTTGACGGCATTATAAATAAAGAAGGCAACGGCAAGTAAGAATATCTGTCCTGTAAACAGGCCATAAATGCCTAGAAGAATGGCTAGAATGCGGCTAATGTTGCCAGATATTTGCGTAGCTCTGATATAGGGTAAACGTAAAGCTAATAGGGACCTTAGGACCCGCCCGCCATCTAAAGGTAAAGCAGGAAGCAAATTAAAAATAGCTAAGGCAAAGTTGGTTGTGGCTAAATAACCAAAAATAAATAAGATGGCGGTACTACCTGAAACACTGCGATAAAGCAAAAAGAAAATGCCAGCCAGCACTAAGCTGGTAATAGGTCCTGCAATAGCGGTTACCGCTTCGGCACCACGTTGCTTGGGTATATCATCAAAGCGAGCAAGGCCACCTAAAAACCAGAGGGTAATTTCTTTGGTTTCGACCTTATAATATCTAGCTGTGACAGCGTGACCAAGCTCATGAATGAGTACACTGCTAAAAAGACCAATAGCAGCAATTAAGCCAAGAATATAAGGTGTAGCACCTGTTTGTAGGGCAGTTGCATCAACACCTCTAGCAAAAAGCTGCACATAGGTTGGAATTTGTGAGCCAATTAGAAAAGCAAACAAAGGCAAGACAAGCAAAAAAGACATGTCTAATTTAATCGGAATACCAAGAATTTTAAAAGGAAGCGTAATTGCTCTACGAAACATAGCATCATGCTAACAAGGCTTTTCAATAAAGCCTGTCGGCAAAAGAATACGATGGTCTAAGTTCTGGTATAAGGGTCAAACAAACGGTTGTACTCATCATTGGCATAACGATCTGTCATGCTGGCAAGATAATCTGTAATGGCGCGCATAAGCCCGCGTTTATCAGCTGCTAGTTGAACCGTTCTGGGCAGCATTTTAGGTGCAGCCATATACGCTTCAAACATTCTTTCCAAAATCATATCAGCCTTATTGGTCATGCGAATAAGCCGATAATGAAAATAAAAATTCTCATATAGAAACTTCTTTAGCTCGGCTAATTTAGCCTGAACCTCATTAGAAGAAGCAACCAGAACCTGCGAGCAGGTACGAACATCCGTAATGGTTTTTATGTTAAAAAGCTCGAGTTGAGCGTGTGTTGTTTCAACGGCATTTTCAATGATGTAGCCTAACAACTCTCGAATTAACCTTGATTGCGATTTATCATTAAACGCTTTTGGGTCAATGTTAAGCTGCTCCATCATTTCAGCAAGCCAAGGCACGGTTATAATTTGTTCAGCTGTTAAGTAGCCACTGCGCAAACCATCATCAAGATCATGTGTGTCGTAAGTCATTTCATCTGCAATATGCACAACCTGCGCTTCTAAACTGGGTTGTTTATCAGGCTCCCAATCTGTATCAGGCACTTCATAATGCGTTTCGTGTTTCATAATGCCTTCAAGTGTTTCCCAGCTTAAGTTAAGCCCCGGAAAGCTTGCATAGCGCTCCTCAATAGACGTGACAACCCGCAATGACTGCTTATTATGATCAAAACCACCTGCGTCACGTGCCAAACGATTAAGCGTGCGCTCACCCGCATGACCAAAAGGTGGATGACCCAAATCATGCGCCAAGGCAATATTCTCAGTTAGATCTTCATTAAGACCCAAAGCCCTCGCAATACTCTTACTAACCTGCGCCACTTCAAGTGTGTGTGTTAAACGGGTACGGTAATAATCACCCTCGTAATTAACAAAAACCTGCGTTTTATACTCGAGCCTTCTAAAGGCTGAGGTGTGAATAATTCTGTCACGATCTTTTTGGTAAGCTGTTCGGTATTTGCTTTCCTTTTCAGGGTAAATACGACCACGAGATTTGGCAGCAAGACTTGCGTAAGGTGCTAAGCTCTTAGCTTCGTTTAGCTCGAGTATTTCTCGACTAAATAACATCTGCTTATGGTAGCAGGTTTGTTTGGCTCAAAATAGTGAAATAAAGTTTAGCTAAGCCAAAGGTCTAGGTTTGTAGTTTTTGGTGACCTTGTTTTTAAAGCCCTTATCTGGCTTTGTTTTCTCAATTTAGCTCGAGTATTCGTTAATTTAATCTAGCTCATTCGTGAAACCAGTAGTTTAATACTAAACTGATTTAATCGTGCCATAAGACTGAGAGAGTCTGAGCTTAGAATAAGAGTTTTGCAAGAAGAATTAAATTTAAGAGTTGCTTAGATGGTTGAGTTGCTTGTAAAAATCTGTATTAGGCAAGTGATTGCAAAGCAAAAATTAATGATTTATGAAACCTTAGCCTTTGCTTTAAATTGACACAGCTGGTATAAGACTGGTATAGTCCGCCAAGATATACCTGTGGGTAAAAATAAATAATAGGGCAATGGGAATTCCTTGTATGAATTCTGTCTAGTCTTATATTTACTTTTTAATTTCACAAGTGTAGATAGTTCATAGTCAAAGGAGGTACCACCTAACAAATCATGGTTATTTTTTACGGTCGAAATTCAATCTTAGGAGGAAAACCTGATGAAACGTACTTTACTTTTTGTTATTATTAGCTTGTTTTTAGCCATTCCCGCTTTTGCACAAACAATCAATGTTGCTTGGCCCTACCAACTACCCCCAGATGGTCACTATAATACCTATACTAGCGGTCGCATTAGCCTTGGAATTTACCAAGATTTAATGGAGCCACCTTTAGCTGTTTATATGTGGGCAGATGGTGCCTATGAAGGTATTGCAGCTGAATCTTTTGGATTTGACTCAGATGGTAACTATACAGTCACTTTAGCTAGTGGTGCTACATGGAGTGACGGAAGCGCTGTCACTTCTGCTGACCTTGTTGCTACTTTTAACACAGGTTACCTTATTGGCTGGTCAGTTTGGGATAACCTCGAAAGTGTTGAAGTTGTTGATGGTTTAACAGCTAAATTCACATTAGGTGAACCCTCGCTAGCAAGTGAGCGCTTGATAATGGTTGAGAACTTGCGTCCTGCTAGCATATACGGTGAATTTTCAAGCCAAGCAATGGAACTTATGGCATCTGGCGCAGCAAGTGACAGTGATGAATTTACAGCTGCACTAGAAGCTTTGACTTCTTTTCGCCCTGACGCTCTTGTCTCGGGTGGCCCTTTTATGATTAGTGATGTAGATGACGCTCGAGTACTGCTTGTTAAAAACGAGGGTGGCATTGGCTCAGATACGGTAGCTTTTGATGAAGCTGTTGTTTGGAATGGTGAAACCGAAACAGTATTCCCACTCTTGCAAGATGGGCAACTTTGGTACGCAACGCACGGTTTTGCACCAGCTCAAGAAGAAGCTCATATTGCTAAGGGCTTAGATATTATTCGCAACCCTATGTACAACGGACCTGCTATTTACTTTAACCATAGTGTTGCAGCTTTGAGTGACCCAGTGCTTCGTCAAGCCATTGCTCATGTAGTTGACCGCGAAGAAAATGGCTTTGTAAGCCTTGGTGAATCCGGTGTGGCTGTTGAATACATGGCTGGTATGAGTGATAACCTTATTGGAACTTACCTAAGCCAAGATGTACTTGATTCGCTGAATACCTATGACTTTAACCCTGAAGGTGCTGCTGAGCTTTTAGAGTCAAATGGATACTCAAAAGGTAGCGACGGCGTTTGGGTTAACCCTGCCGGTGATCGCCTTGCTTTTGAACTTACCTTCCCTGCTGAATTTGCTGACTGGTCAGCTGCTGCAGAAAATGCTGCACAGGCCCTTAATAACTTCGGCATTGAAATTACAGCGCGTGGTGTTCAGTTCCAACAGCATGTCCAAGAGGTTTATGATAGCAACTTCGAACTTGCCATTCGCAACTGGGGTACGGGCAGTCCTTTTGCCTACCAGTCTTACCTAGAAGCTTACCGTCGCTACAATGGTGCTGGTGAATTAGGTGGCGAAGGTGCTGGTGGTGGTATGAAGTTTGATCCTAACGTTAGCTTCTCAGGTGGCCAAGTGAACTTACTTGACCTAACAGTTCAGTCAGGTGAAGGTAATGACGCTGAGGCTATTAGTGCCGCAGTAACGCAGCTTGCCATTGCTTACAACGAGTTGCTCCCAGCTGTACCTCTTTGGGAGCGTTATGGTAATAACCCAATTAACCGTACAGCCTTAAATGCTCCAGAAGGACAAGACTCTGTCTACCTAAATGCAGGTGCAGATCACTTTATGCCTTACATGATTATTACGGGTATGGTTACACCTAATAACTAAGTTGATTTATTGAGAGATGGTAAATAAAAGGGTGAACTTGATTCACCCTTTTAGACTTATATAATAACCTACTATAAAAATTGCTCATGAGATGGTATTGGTGTTGAACCATTTAATCATTAAGAGCAAAAGATGCATTTTGAAAGGTGAGTTGTGAGCCAATCTGTAAGCCTAATTGTACTTGGGGCAGGTAATCGCGGAAATGTCTATGCTAACTATGCCCTCAAAAACCCTGACTTAGCAACCGTAATTGCAGTTGCCGAACCTAGGCAAAATGTGCGTGAAACCTTCGCTAAAAAGCATGGAATCAGCACTGAAAATTGTTTTAGTGATTGGCGAGAAATAGCTAGCAAAGACAAATTAGCAGATGCTGTCATTATAACAACTCAAGACAGAATGCACACCGAACCAGCCTTAGCATTTGCAGCACTTGGCTATCATATTTTATTAGAAAAACCAATGGCGCCAACCGCAGAAGAGTGCATAAGCATTGTTGAAGCTGTCAAGAAAAACAAAGTCATGATGGCAATAGGGCACGTACTTCGCTACACACCCTACACCAGAGCTCTAAAAGCTTTACTTGATGAAGCTGTCATAGGCGATATTATTTCCATACAAAGACTCGAGCCTTTGGGTTACTGGCATCAGGCGCATTCGTTTGTGCGGGGTAACTGGGGTAATACCGAAAAGTCATCCTTTATGTTGCTGGCTAAATCTTGTCATGATATTGATTGGCTTCGCTATATTATGGGGGAACCTTGTCAGGCGGTTTCTTCGTTTGGCAATTTAACTTATTTTAAGAAAGAGAATAAACCGATCGAGGCAGGAGATGCCTTAAGATGCCTTGATTGTGCTTATGAACAAAACTGTGCTTACTCTGCCAAGAAAATTTATTTAGAGCGTGTTGAGCAAGGTGAGTTGGGTACACCTGTTAGTATTTTGACCTTAAACCCCACCATTGAGAGTGTCACTGAAGCATTACGTAGCGGCCCTTATGGACGCTGTGTTTATGAATGTGATAACGACGTAGTTGACCACCAAGTTGTTAATCTGCAATTCCAGAGTGGTAAAACAGCTTCTTTCACCATGACTGCGTTTACCAAAGAGCGCCATCGAGAAACAGGCATATTTGGGACGCTTGGTGAAATAAAAGGTGACGGTACCATTATTCATATTACAGACTTCTTGACGCGAGAAGAAAGAACCATCGACACTTCAAAAGATGTTTTTGGCCCCAATACTGTGACCGAAGGACATGGAGGGGGCGACCTAGGACTCGTCTCAAACTTTATTGAAGCCATACAATCAGGTGATGAAAGCAAACTACTGTCAGGGCCTGAAGTAAGTTTAGAAAGCCACCTCATGGTCTTCGCGGCTGAACAAGCAAGACTAGAGCAGCGTGTTGTTACTATGGATGAATTTATTTATGACTAAAGTTCAGGCTAGCTATCTTAAGGAGGTGATGACTCGAGTGAAAGTTAAAAAGGTTGTTTTCCTTTAACTTTTAACTTCTTTATTCTTATGCAAGTTTCACCGTCTGTTCCTCAAAATATTTTTTTTGCGTTGCTGCAAAAGATCTGGCGTAATTATACTTTACGCACCCTTATCCAGTCGCTTTTTACGATTTGGGCAGTTATTACTTTTATTTTCTTTTTGGTTCGGCTTATGCCGGGTAATCCTGTTGAAATATACGTTAACTACCTTATTAATTTAGAGAATTTATCTTATGAAGATGCTTATAATCGAGCTGCTTCACAATTTAAATTCGACCCCAATGCTAGTTGGCTTGAGCAGTATTTTGTTTATATTGGGCAGCTTCTAAGGGGTGATTTAGGCGAGTCTATAACGTCTTCAGGTACAAGAGTGCTTGATCAGATACTCAGGTTTTTACCTTGGACGGTTTTTTGTGTGGGATCGGCTTTGTTGGTAAGTTTCACAGTAGGTATCTTTATGGGAATGGTTGCAGCCTACTATCGGAATAGCTGGATTGATAATCTTATTTCTTTTGTTGCTTCTATTTTGGGTGCGGTACCAGATTATATTTGGGGGCTCATGATTATTGTTATTTTTGGGGTGCAGCTTCAGTGGTTTAGTGTTGGTGAGCTTAGAGGAACTTATAACCCCAGCTTAGAACCTGGCTTTAATGCAACGTTTATATTTAGTGTGATTAAACATGCGATGTTACCCATTTTAACTTATGTTCTGGGAACCGTAGGATTCTGGGTATTAGCTATGCGCGGCTCTACTACCAGTACGCTTGGTGAAGATTACGTAAATATTGCCAGAGCAAGAGGCCTGCCGCAAGGAAGAATTATTACTGCTTATGTAGGGCGAAATGCCTCATTGCCACTCTTTACCTTACTGGCCATAAATATTGGCTTTGTGATTGGGGGTAGTGTAATTGTTGAAGAACTTTTTATCTATAAGGGCTTAGGCAGTTTTTTGTTTTGGTCAATTAGTCAGCGTGATTACACCTCTATGCAAGGAGTTTTGCTCATGATTACGATGGCAGTAGTCTTCTCTAACATGCTTGCAGATTTGCTCTATAGTCGTCTTGACCCACGTGTGCGTGTAGCAGGAGATAGCTGAGATGCGTTTTATCAACCTAATTTGGCAGAATAAAGCTGGCTTTGTTGGTTTTTGTGGGCTTATTTTTTATTTGCTTCTAATTACTATAGGGCAATGGTTTGTTGACTTCGATTATGATGTTAAACTAGATCAGATTAATTCTCCGCCGGGGTCTAGGCTTATTTTACTGACTCGCCCTGAGAATAGAGAGCGCTTTAAAAGTTTGGCTGATCTAGAAGGTCAAACGGTGGGTGTTCTTGAGAAAACAGGTGGACCAGCTTTTTTGGCTGACTCTAAAGAGGCAGATGTCATAGCTGTTGAAACCTATAGGTGGCGCAGTAGTAGAGGCGTACCTGATGCACTCAAAGGTTTAGCCGAAGGAGAAGTTGACGCACTCATCATGTTTTCGAAGCTTGCTGATCGATTTGTGATTGACTCGGAAAACCGATTCTTTCAAAAAGAGTATGCGCATCTTACTATTTCTAACGCTAAACTTGGTCCTAGCCTTTTATTAGGCGGAGATACTCAAGGTCGAGATATGTTTACCCATGTTATTAATGGTGGGCGCATACTCATTATTACGGCGGTAACAGCTGGGCTTATTTCAACCTTAATTGCTTTTGTTTTAGGTACAGTTGCAGCTTTGGTAGGTGGCATGCTTGACCGTGTACTGGTAGCTATTGCAAATTTCATTATTGTTATTCCACGATTCCCACTCCTTATTGTTTTGGCAGCACTCATTAGCTTAACCAATTGGCTACTACTTGCCACGCTTATTGGGCTTCTTGCTTGGCCTGCTCTTATGCGGGCGGTTAGAGCACAAGTCTTAAGTCTTAAAGAGCGGGATTATGTTGAGGCTGCTGTTGCCCTTGATTTAAGCCAAGCTCATATAATTTTTAAAGAAATCTTACCTAATATGATGAGCTTTGTGGCTATTAATTTTGTTATCTCAATCACAACTGCTATGTACGACCAAATTGGCCTCATCTTTTTAGGCATGGCCCCTATTAATGATTATACGTGGGGGGTCATGCTTTACTTTGGGCGCAGTCGTGGCACGCTCTTTAATGCTGATAGCGCTGCTATGCTCTTAGCCCCTGTTATGGCAATAGCCTTTTTTCAAGTAAGCCTTGTCCTTTTTTCACGCTCACTTGAAGAACTCTTTGATCCAAGATTAAGGGCAGGCTGAGATTCGACATGAGGTGCATAATTAGTTTGCTTAACTCTAAATCTCCAGAACCATTGAATATTTGCAATTGGGCGCTTGGAGAAGATGCTTTTTGCACAATCACCTCATCTACTTCCATGCTCAAAAATTGGTGTAACCATGAGCGATAAACTTGTACTAAGCGTTCAAGATGTTTCTATTGTTTACCAAGTTGCCAGAGGTGAAGTTAAAGCAAGCAACCATGTTTCCTTTGATTTACATGAAGGTGAAGCTTTAGCGCTTATTGGTGAGAGTGGAAGTGGTAAAACAACCGTAAGTTTAAGTCTAATCAAAATGCTGCCTAGCGCAGCTAAAATTACAAGCGGCAAAGCGTTTTACGTGCGTGACGGAAAAACTGAGAATATCTTTGAGTTTGATAATGAACGCATGCGAGCCTTTCGCTGGCAAGATTGCGCAATGGTTTTTCAAGGTGCTCAAAATGCCTTTAATCCTGTTTTAAAAGTAAAAGAACAATTTTTTGATACCGCAAAAGCCCATGGCTGGCATAACAGGCGAGAAGTATTAGCTCGAGCTTTAGAGCTACTAAGACTCGTCAGGCTTGATCCTGAGCGTGTTTTAGATTCATACCCTCATGAGCTATCTGGAGGTATGAAACAGCGCACCCTGCTTGCCTTAGGTGTGTTGCTTGACCCTAAAGTTGTTATTTTAGATGAACCCACCACAGCGCTGGATATTTTGACGCAACGCGCGATTATTGATGTTCTTAAAGAAATGCAAGAACGCCTCGGTTTTAGCATCATTTTTATCTCCCATGATTTGGCACTCGCTGCTGAAATGGCAAGTAGAGTTGCCACCATGTACGCGGGTGAAATGGTTGAACTAGGCAAAGTAGACGAAATTTTTTATGAATCTCTTCATCCGTACACACTTGGCCTATTACAATCTGTACCAAGACTCGAGCGTGGACAAACTGAGTTAACTAGCATTAAAGGTAATCCACCTGATTTAATTGATCCGCCTTCGGGCTGCAAGTTTCACCCTAGATGTGTCTTTGCTGAAGAAAAGTGCTCGCAAGAAAAGCCTGAATTTCAGGTCTTTGAAAAAGATCACAAGGTTGCCTGTTGGTTTCCAGAAAAAGTCATTGAGGCGAGACAAGGATTATGGGAGAAAGCAAGCTAATGACGAAGCCCATACTAGAATTTAAAAAAGTAAGTCGTTCCTTTAAAAAAGGCCGTACTGTTATACCTGTCTTGCAGGATATTGATTTAGCTGTAAGAGAGCTCGAGTATCTTTGTTTAGTGGGGGAGTCGGGTTGTGGGAAGACGACAAGTGGGAAGATTTTGACGGGTTTACTAGCTCCTAGTAGTGGGCAGCTTTTCTTTGAAGGGAAAGATGTTTCTACCCTTAAGGGCGCTAAGTATACGCATTATCGGCGTAGTGTGCAAATTATTCATCAGGACCCTTACGCTTCACTCAACCCTACGCATACTATTTATAATTCTTTAAGCTTTCCGTTATTTAGGCATAAAATAGTGCAATCAAAACAACAAGCCAGAAAACGTGTTGAGGAACTTTTAGAAGTTGTTGGTTTGACGCCTGTTCGAGATGTTATTGATAAGTATCCGCACCAGTTGTCTGGCGGGCAGCGTCAGCGTGTAAGCATCGCTAGGGCACTCACTACCGACCCTAAAGTGATTGTGGCAGATGAATCGGTAAGCATGGTTGATGTATCTATTCGTATTAGTATTTTGAACATGCTTATGGAGATGCGTGAAACGCTGGGTGTGACGTTTGTATTTATTACCCATGATTTGGCCCTTGCCAAATACTTTGCTTGGCAAGGCCGCATTGCGGTTATGTATTTAGGCCGCGTGGTTGAACTTGGACCCACCCCCGAAATTACCCTAAATCCACAACATCCTTATACCAAAAGCTTATTGTCTGCCATTCCTGAACCCGATCCAGATAAAACGCGAAGCAAAGAACAAATTCGTCTGAGGAGTGAAGATATTCCGCGTTTAACAGAGTTACCTTCAGGCTGTACCTTTCATCCGCGATGCCCTTGGTTTTCGCCTAACCTATGCGATAAATCTCTACCTGCCTTGGCTGCTTTACCCCAGCAAGATGATGTACAAATTGCCTGCACTCCCTTAACTCAAGGCAAAGGGCTCGAGTTGTTTGAGGATACTAAGCTCGCATGAATTCTGGCTTTCTTAGACTTTTTTTTAGAATGGCGATGTTCATTACGCTAAGCTCAATTTTTCTGGTATCTTTTGTACCTAAAGGAACAGCAGAGTATGTTGTTTCCGTAATGTCGCTCGTTATAGGTCTTGTTTTAATTGTGCTTATTGTTATTGCTAATAGATTCACCAAAAAGTAAGCCTTTGCCATATTGAGATATAGGCTAATTTGAAAGGAACTAATGCCTAAGCTAACTTTTCTTCTTAACAATGCAAAGCCCTCCTACCCTAGCGTAGATAAGGAAACTGGCGATGAAAAACATTGTGTCAAAGACATTAGCTTAGTGTGTTGTTTTGTTTCACTTTATTCATAAATTTTTGAGTATTCAAGAACGCTTGCGGGCTCAGCTTGCAGCTTAGGAGTTTTACATGCGGATTGCAATTGGCGGTATAGCTACAGAATGCTGTACCTTTTCACCCATTCTTAGTACCCAGAAAGATTTTGTGATTCAAGAAGGACAAGCCGTTTTAGATGAGGAGCGCTATCCCTTTTTAAAAGATTGCGCTGCAACGATTCTGCCAACCTTTCGCGCCAGAGCTTTGCCAGGGGGCAGGGTTGAGCGTAAAACCTACGAAGCGTTTAAGCACTCCTTTTTGTCACACCTAGAAGCGGCATTACCACTGGACGGACTTTACCTAGATATGCATGGGGCCATGAATGTTGAAGGTATGGATGATGCTGAAGGAGATTGGTACACGGCAGCAAGAGCTATGGTAGGTGAAGATTGTCTTTTAGCGGCAAGCTATGACCTGCATGGCAATATAAGTCAACGCATTATAGATACGCTAGATATGCTTACGGCTTACCGAACTGCGCCCCATATTGATACGCTCGAAACACGCACAAAAGCCTTTCAGATGCTCAAGCACTGCATTGAAAACCAAATTCGCCCTGAAAAAGTATGGATTCCTGTACCTGTTCTGTTACCGGGTGAGCGCACCAGTACCGAGTACGAACCCACTGCTAGCATCTATGCAGCCCTAGATGAGGTTGATCCTATAGCAGGTATAATGGATGCATCGATTTTAGTGGGTTATGTTTGGGCAGATGAACCTCGCTCAACAGCGAGCATCGTCTTAACAGGAACTGATAAAAGCGTGATGCAACGCGAGGCAAATAAGTTAGCTTTAAATTACTGGAATCATAGAGAAAAATTTAAATTCAGCGTGCCCCACGGGTCAATAGACGAAGCGATTGACTGGGCTTTAGACCAAAAAGAAGATTGCCTATTCATAAGTGATTCTGGTGATAACCCAACTGCTGGCGGGGTAGGAGATAGGGTTGATTTTTTAAAAAGATTACTCGAGCGCACCGTTGGAAAGGTTGTGCTAGGGGGCATTGCCGATGCTGAAGCCACAAGCGCATGTTATGAAGCTGGGGTTGGTAACAACGTGACACTGACTTTGGGAGGCAGTTTAGATAGCAGTACCCAAGCAATTGATCTTCAGGGTACGGTTTTATACCTTGCAGATACAAGCGAAGAAAGCGAACGTATAGCTGTCTTTAAAACGCAAGATATAAGCATAGTCATAAGTCACAAACGACGACCCTTTCACCATGAAGAAGATTTTTTAAAGCTTGCTATTAAGCCTCAAGGCTACAAAATGATAATTGTCAAAGTAGGCTACTTAGTACCCGATTTAAAACGCATTGCCAAAGGTATCTATTTAGCACTAAGCCCAGGCGTCGTTGACCAGTTTATTGAACGTTTAGAGTACAAACGCATAAAGCGACCCAGCTACCCCATGGATAAAGACTTCAACTGGAAGCCAGAGGAATAAACATGACCAAACTAAGACTAGGCTTAATAGGTTGCGGAAACATAAGCTCTCTCTATTTAAAGTCAGCAAAAAACTACGATGAACTCGAGTTTGTGGCTTGTAGTGATTTAAATCAAGACTTAGCCCAAGCTCGAGCTGCTGAATTTAACATTCCTGCTGTTCTTAGTGTAGAAGATTTGTTGGCCCGCCCTGATATTGATTGTGTGGTCAACTTAACCATTCCTACAGCGCATGCTGCAATTGCTAAACAAGCTTTAAATGCTGGTAAACATGTTTATAACGAAAAACCATTAAGTGCAGACCTTAAAGATGCCAAAGAGATTGTTGATTTGGCAAAACAAAAAGGACTCAGGTTAGCTTGTGCCCCATCAACTTTTTTAGGTGCAACGGTTCAAACTGCCAAGCAAGCAATAACTGATGGGTTAATTGGTCGTCCCATTGCGGCAAATGCTATATTCATGAATCATGGTATGGAGCATTGGCACCCCAATCCAGAATCTTTTTATCAGCCTGGAGCTGGCCCTATGTTTGATATTGGACCGTACTATTTAACGGCACTAGTAAACCTTCTTGGGACTGTAAAAAGTGTAACTGCCGCAGCACAAACTAGCTTTGCAACACGCACCATTTCAAGCGAAGCCAAAGCAGGCCAAAGCTTTAAAGTCAATACACCAACACATATTTCAGGTGTACTCGAGTTTGAAGCCAAAATTTTAGCTACGGTTATTACAAGTAATGACGTCTGGCATACGCAAATGCCAAAGTTTGAAATTTACGGTTCAGAAGGTAGTTTAGCACTTGAAGCCCCGAATAACTTTGGTGTGAAAGTAACTGTGCGTAAAAGCCAAGATGAATCGTGGCAAGAACTTCCTTTTGTTTCTGAATACCAAGATTTTGAGGCTTCGTGGGCACTGGCTTTGGCTGATTTGGCTTGGGCTATAGATGAAAATAGGCCCCACCGTGCAAGTAGTGAGCAAGCTTTGCATGTTCTTGAACTCATGCAGGCATTTCTAAAATCAGCTGAAACGGGTGAACGAATTAAGGTGCAAAGTCGGCTTTAATGCTGAGTAACTATGCGCATTCCTAGAACCGTCACATTAGGCTGTTTTGGTGTTTTTATTCTTATGGGTGCGCTTCAGGCACTTTACGGGCCCCTAATTCCGAGTATGCGTGATAGCTATAAATTAACAGCAGCCTCAGCTGGACTCATAATGAGTGCACATTTTTTAGGGGCGACACTAGGGATCTTTGGGTTTGGTCTGTCTGCGAAGCGCTACGGCTACAAGAAGCTTCTTGTAGCCTCCTTAGCTTTGTTGCTTTTCAGCTGCTTTTTTTGAGCATGAGTCCAAATTGGAGAATGACCTTAGGCCTTACTATAATTCTTGGCTTAGCTTATGGGGGCTTAACCGCAGGTATTAACGAGCTCTTTGCCTATGGATATGCAGAAAAAAGTGCTGCCATGCTCAATCTGGTCAACGCTGCTTTTGGTGTTGGTGCAACACTTGGCCCCCTTGGCTTAGTTTTAACAGGTTCAAGTAGTTTCAAAAGAAGCTTCCTAGTTTTAGGGATAGTTTGCTTACCCTTAGTTATTCTGCTTATTGCAAACCAGTGGCAAGGGAAAATTGAGCAAAAGCAAGCAATAAGTGAAAGCTCGAGCTCTAGGAACTTAATTGTTTTGGCTTTTGCAAGTATTATTTTTGTTTATGGTCTTTTAGAAGCAAGTACTAGTGCTTGGCAGGTTACGCACTTAAATGCGCTTGGCTTTTCGGAAGCTACTGCAAATGGATTAAAGGCCACTTTCTGGGCTTGCTTTACTTTTGGTAGGTTCATAACAGCACCTTTATCCCTACGATTTAAGGCAAAAGATATAACCCTCGTGGTTGCTGCTTTGACAGCTGTTTTAATGTTTGTAGCGTTCTTTTTGCCTATTGGTTTTCTACTTTATCCGCTAACAGGTTTGCTCTTTGCCCCGATATATACTTGTGTTCTTGCTTGGTTTGCCAAAGATGGAGGCGGGCAGGCTGGTTCAGCGGCACCCATTATGGCAGCAGGTTTATTTGGAAGTGTACTTGCACCACCTGCAATGGGTGCTGTGATTGGCTGGCAATCAGCCCTGATTTTACCGCTCATGCTAGGCGTGACTGCGGTAGTTGCTGTAGTTATAATTTTTTTGACACGAAGATTAACTATTTAGCTTGAAATCACCTTCGCATAGCATTTCCGCGATTGCTTGCACCATTAAACCATTCGTGCGAGCAATGAACAAAATAAATGTATCTGAATCACTGAAAAAAATAAATGTATCTGAGTCCTAGGGGAGTAAAAACGGGTAAAAACAAATCCACCAAGTATTTGGGGCAATATTTCGTGGAACTGCAATGAATAATTGGTATAAAAAAGGTATAATGCTTGTCAAAGACATTCTTTTAACAAACTGAGTCAAATGGAGGGAAATGCATGAAAGTAGGTATCGTCGGCACAGGCACTATGGGGGCTGCACATGCCAGAGCTTGGCAAACAATTGACGCTAATATTGTCGGCTTTTGTGCTAAAAATCAAGGTTCAGCAAACACTCTAGCAGAACTATTGCAAACTCGAGCTTTTGATAGCTACGAAGCGCTTCTTCAAAATGTTGACATTATTGATATATGTACCCCAACAGATTTGCATAAGGATATGGTTTTGCAAGCGGCAGCAGCGGGTAAACACATCATTTGCGAGAAACCCATAGCGCTTAATCTAGAAGATGCTAAAGAGATGATTGACGCCTGTAAAAAAGCGCAGGTCAGACTTTTTATAGCCATGGTGGTTCGTTTTTTCCCGCAATATCGCAGAGCCAAACAAGCAGTTGAAAGCGGTCAAGTAGGTGAACTGGGGGTCATTCGCTTAAAACGAGTAGCCTACCAACCTCTAGGAGACGAAGCTTGGTTTACAGATGAATCTCGAAGTGGCGGTTTATTGGTTGATTTAATGCTTCATGATTTTGATTATGCACGCTGGTTAGCAGGGCCTGTAAAACGAGTCTATGCTAAGTCCATAAGAAGCCAAAACCCCGATGCTCCCTCTGATTATTCACTAGTAACCCTCAGCTTTGAAAACAATGCAAAAGCACTCATAGAAGGTGGCTGGGCTTACCCAGCTGGTAGCTTTCGAGTTGGCATGGATATAGCAGGTGAAGATGGCGTTATTGAGTGGAACAGTGATGACAGTCAAACCATAAAAGCCTTCCTAAAACCTAGCGAGTCAGAAGGCGTAGCTCGAGTTGGCATACCGTCAAGTGGAACCGAAGACCCCTACACTACAGAAATAAAGCATGCTTATGATGCAATAAAGCACAATAAACCCTTCTTAGTTACAGCCGAAGATGGACTTGAAGCTTTACGAATAGCCTTAGCTGCCAAAGAATCCATAAGAACAG
>CAZWJZ010000012.1:24076-31380 GCA_964634665.1 uncultured bacterium
ACCTGTCACGTTAGGAGGGAACTAAATGCGAATTGGCATAATGAGTTTCGCACATGTACACGCAGATGGATACTTGCCTATTTTAAGACAGATAGCCGAAGTTGAAGTTATTGGTTTTTCAGATACAAACGCGGCGCAAGCTAAACATTTTTCTGACCTGTACAACCTCAAATGGTTTGAAACGCACGAAGAATTACTCGCAGAAGTGGATGCTGTTGTCATTTGCTCGGAAAATGCAAAGCACTTAGAGGACGTAAGGCTTGCAGCTCGAGCGGGTGTTAGTATCTTATGCGAAAAGCCTTTAACTACTACGGAAACAGATGCGCTTTTAATGAAAGAAGCGATTGACGCTGCTGGTGTTCAGTTTATGACAGCGTTTCCGATGCGCTTTGACGCAAACATGCTGTCTTTAAAAGCAATGCTCGAGCGTGGTGACTTAGGTGAAATTTACGCTATTAATGGCATTAATCATTCTGAAATTCCACGTCGTCACCGTGCTTGGTTTGCAGATAAAGCTTTAGCCGGAGGAGGCGCAGTTTTAGACCACACTGTGCATTTGCTTGACCTTTACCGCTGGTTACTTAAGACAGAACCTCAAGAACTTTATGCTGAAGTGAGCAATCCGTTTGTGAAAGATGTCAATGTTGATACGGCTGGTCTTATAACCGTGAGTTTTCCAAATAAGGTTTTTACCAGCATAGACTGTTCTTGGAGTCGACCTGAAGCAGTTTACCCCCGTTGGGGGCATGTAAAGATGGAACTCATTGGTGAAAATGGCAGTATAGAAGTAGATGCCTTTAAGCAGTACTTAAATCAGTACAGCCGAAATACCACGCCACAAGCAAGCTGGTTAGGCTGGGGAGAAGACGCAAATGTAAACATGATAAAGCACTTTGTTAGCAGTGTAAGCCAGAACAAAAGCCCAGATGTAACATGGTTTGACGGTTATGTAGCAACAAAAGTTGCTTTGCTTGCCTACGAATCAAGCGAGAAACAGCAAGCGTTAGCAATCGAAATTGCTAACTAATACTAAGCTGAATTATAAATGTCGTAAGACTTTATAATTCCGACCTAGGGGAGTACGCTCTGACCCACTCAGTCTTATGACACTTTCTAAGCAGTTTAGTATAATAGCTTCAAAGGCTAAGCATGCTTGCTAGAGAAACGAAACTTGGACTATTGTTTTGACAAAGCTTAGGAATCTTTGTAAGTGAAAACGCTTTGCAATTCGCAAGAGTGTTGTCAAAATGGTTTGCCTACACAAGAAACTCGAGTGCTTTCATATCTCAAACCTTCACTTCAAAACTAGTGCTTAAATCTTGGGCTTGCCCTGTTTCGGCTGAGCGGTAAGCACTTTCAATGATGTCAATCACGTGCCTAGCGTGTTCAGCGGTGGCTAGGCTAGGTTTATCTTCTAAGACCCAGTCTACGAGCTGCATGACATCTTCATAGACATGGGCTTCTTCTATATCTTCATGTTTGCCGGTTACATGTGGCAGACTGGCAACATAGCTTTTCTGTTCAGCAATTTCCCGACCTTCATAGTCAATGATTTCACCGTTTAAGGTGCCGCCATTTATGACTCCTTTGCTGCCAAAGATGAGGGGGCGACCCATGTTGGGTAAGCTACCTGCAGCAACCCCATAGACAAAGGCAAAGAAGTTATTACCAAAGTCAAGCACCATTAATGTTTGGTCATCCATATCTGTTGGCAGCATTTGACCCATAAACTCGCGTTCTTTAAGCCGAACACCTGAAAAAGCTGTGACTCGTTTTGCAGGGCCTAGCACAGCGGTCATGGCATGAAGTCCATAAACGCTCATGTCGTAAAGAGGACCACCGCCTGGTTTACGAAAGTACCAAGCAGGATTTATGTTTGTTAGTGGGGTATTACCTTGGCGAACGCTTGTTTCTTCTTCATGATAACGCCCAAAGCTCGAGCCTGTTACAGCCCATGTGAGGGTGCCAAGTGCACCTTCTTGAATGAGTTTGCGAATAGCTTGTAAGCGTGGGTTGATGAGTTCACCAGGCGAAGCTACCAGTTTCACGTTTTTTTCTTTAGCCAGCTCTATAAGTTCATTGGCTTCAGCTACGGTTGTTGTCATAGTTTTGTTGAAATGAACATGTTTGCCGTGTTCAATAGCGAGTTTGCCTTGCTCAAAATGCAAGCCAATAGGAGAGGCTATGCTAACCGCATCAATCTGGTTATCAGCAAGCATGGCTTCAAAGGTTTCGTAAGCATGAGGAATCTTGTAATTCTTTGCAGCAGCTCGAGTGCGGTCTATTACAGGGTCACAAAGAGCTGTTATGGTGACTCTGTCTTGAACATCTTGCAATGTAAGGTGGGGCAGTAAACCTCTAAGGCTTATGCTGCCTACACCCACAATGCCGAGGCGTAAAGGTTTTGTGTGCGTCATATCTTTTTAAACTTGCTTCCAGGCAGTGTTTAGCATAGCTATGCTTTTAGGAACAGCAGTGTCAGCTTCTTCATTCCCTTCCATTTCGATTGAGAGATAGCCTTTGAAACCTGCATTTTTTAAAATACGCAAGATGCGTGGGTAGTCTAAATCAATGGTAAATACTGTGCCGCCCCCAGGGTAGGTTTTGGCATGGGCTAAAGCCACATAGGGTGCAAGTTTTTCCATGGCTGTGTACATGTCACCGTCATAGTAAAAGTTACCGGTATCAAGAATGGCGCGTAACCACGGTGAGTTTATGGTTTCAAGAATGCGAATCATGCCATCTGCGGTGGTGGTTAAACCCCAGTGGTTTTCGAGCAGCAGCATGACCCCTTGCTTCTGGGCATGTTCAAGGCAAGCACTCAAGCCTTCTATAGCCCAGTTAAAGCCATCATCCTCTGTGAAGCCTTCCCATGGTTGAGTCCAGCCTTTGCTTTCAATGAGACCAGGGCTGCCTTCTCGTCGCCAAGCACCCGCATTGATGCGTATTGAGGGTATACCTAATTCATGTGCTAGGTTAATGCAATATAAACTGTGTTCAATGTTTTGCTTACGCAGTTCAGGGTCATCCCAAACAAAGTCTTGGCTGGTACCAAGATTATACAAAGTTAAGCCATTTTGAAACGCGTGGCGTTTGAGTTTTTGTAAATAGCTATTTGATTCGTTTTCAAGTTGCTGATGCAGTATTTCTACACCCATGAGCCCCATATCATGCGCTTTATCAAAGATATGCTCGAGTGCAACCTTTTCAGGGGTGAAGTGCCAGAATGAGTAGCTTGATACGCCAAGTCTTAACTGTTTCATAAGTGTCCTTTACTGAACGTGTTGCTGCTTAAGGTGTAAATTCAAAAGCTGCTGTTCCTTCTGCTTTTGAACCAAGTAAAACGTCAATGGTGCGTTCCAAAGAGGCATCTTGAAATCCAAAACTCAAAATGGCAGGTTTTGCAATTTCAAAACAACTATAAGGATTCCACAGCGCAATATGCGTAAATCTTTCGCTGCGATTGGCAATGTTGTTAGCGAGTACAACCTCTTTTTCACTAATGCGTTGACGAGAGCTAGACACAAAGAGGTTAATAGCACCTAAGGGCTCTAAAATGTTTTCTACTGAAAAGCTATCAGGATGATAAAAGATGCGATTTACACTAAAGCCTCTAGACTCGAGTTTTGTAGCTAGTGTAAACGCTGGGTTGCCTACCATGTCACTGGCACTGCCACCCACATCTTTCTCTGAGGCTATAAGGGTAATCGTTTCGTTAGCGTTTAAGGCAATGTCACCACCAATCTTACAAACGGTTTTGTGAATAGCTTTTTTTATAAGGGCTTCATCTTCTTTTTGCCACGCTTCATTGGGATTATAAGTAGCAGGATAGCTTTGACTTAAGGTTTTTAAACGTTTGTGAGAGGCGTCTAGCATGGCTTTATCTAAGATGCCGTTGTCAGCTGCTTTATCAACAGCATTAAATATGGCTTCATGTATGCTCACTGGTTGAGTATGAACGTTGTAAAGAGGCATATCAATACCCGCCTCAAGGGCACGAATGACCGACTCAGTTGTGCCGTAAGTTTTGCCAACGGCTTGCATTTCTAGGGCATCAGAAAAACTTACGCCCTGAAAGCCAAGATCAGTTCTTAAAAAATCGATCATAACTTTTTTGGAAAGAGTTGCCGGTAGGCTTGGGTCAAGTGCTGAAATAACACCATGGTAACTCATCATGCAAGCTGCCCCTGCAGCAATACCTGCCTTAAAGGGAAGAAGCTCGAGTTCTTCGAGTCGCTCGAGTGTGGCATTGAGTACGGGTAAGTCATGGTGGGAGTCTATAGATGTATCACCATGCCCTGGGAAGTGTTTTAGGGTGGCTGCAAGCCCTGCGGCTTGGCTTCCTTTGACAAAGGCTGCTACATGCTGAGCAACCTTTTTGGCGTCACTTGAGAATGATCTATCACCTATGACGGGGTTGTTTGGATTGTTATTTGTGTCAGCAACAGGGGCAAAATTAACATTAATGCCAACGCTTTTTAAAGCTCTGGAACTCATAAATGCAATTTGTTCGGTAAGCTCAAGGTCATTGGCACTGCCGAGAGCCATGTTGCCTATGCTGTAAGGGATATCAGTTGCTCGTACTACGGTGCCGCCTTCTTGATCAATGCCAATTATGAGCTGTTCACCACATAGTTCTCTTAGTTCTTGGGTGAATTCCGCTATTTGAAAGCGATCTTTTATATTTCGCCTAAAAAGACAGATGCCACCCACTTGATGGTAAGCAAAAAGGGCTTTTTCATCGCTTGTTAACTGCTGACCAGAAAGGTCAATCATAACTAAGGAATGAGCGGGCATTAATAGCACTCGACCAAGGTATGACTGCTTGATTGACAACGCTTTTTTTGTGGACGATTCACCACTTAAGCCTAACACGATTGTGCGAATTGGTCTAGTAGTGGTACACTAGTTTAATACGAAGCAAAAAGCTAAGGGGAAAAGAATTTTAACTCCATGATGGCATCTTTCAGTCAGTTAAACATTAATAAAGACTTACCTACACCTGCTTATTTGCAGCTTAAAACCCAACTACTAAACGCCATAGACACGGGCCAACTACCAGCAGGTGTTGCCTTGCCTTCAGAAAGAGAACTAGCTGAAAAACTAGGCCTATCACGAATGACCGTACGAAGAGCCTTTGAAATGCTTGTGACAGAAAAACAACTCGAGCAACGTCAAGGCTCAGGAACCTATGTATCAGAAAAACAACTCGAGCAAACCATTGACCGTGTATTAGGCTTTGTCGATGAAGCAAGAAATCTTGGCTTTAAAGCGGGCAGTATTTTGCTTAGTTGTGACAAAATAAAAGCATCTAAGCGTGTTCAAGAAGCACTAAATACAAACAAAGATAACGTTGTATTAAGCCTTAAACGCTTGAGAACCGCAGATGATGAACCTTTGGCGTTACAAACAGCACACCTTATACCCAGCTTAGCTAATTTATCTTTAGACTTGCTAGCAAAACATAAAAGTTTATACAAAACACTTCAACTTCAATTTGGCAAACTACCTCATGCTGCAAGGCAGACCATAGGCGCACGGCAACCAACAGCCTTAGAATGCCAACTGCTCAACATAAGTCAAGATATTCCTGTATTAGAAATTGAACGAACCACGCTAGATGAAAACAATCAGCCATTTGAATATGTTTTAAGTAGTTACCGTAGCGATAGATACAAAATGATAATGAACTTACGCGCCCCCTAAGCTTGTTGCCTAAAGACAAATGCTAATAGAATGGGTCTGCTTAGCTACGCCTAAGGATAAGCCTAGCCATCAGGCCAGCCACTTGTACATAACCAAAGCATCTACATAGCCTTGTTGTGGGTGTTTAAAAGCCTTGGGTAAAGACCCCACAATTTCAAACCCGAGTTTCTGCCAAAGGGCAACCGCATTTTTATTTGTAGATGCAACAAAATTAAACTGCATGGCTTTAAAGCCAAGCTCGACTGCAATCGCTTGTGAGTGCAAACATAATTTGCTAGCTAAGCCTTGCCCTCGTGCAGTTGACGCCACCATATAACCACAATTACACACATGAGCACCTGCCCCCATTTGATTAGCTTTTAGGTAATAAGTAGCTAAAATTTCGCCATTAAGTTCAAGGACAAAGGTTTTTAAGGGCAGCTCGAGCCAGAGTTTCTTAGCTTCTTGCTTCGTTGTATTTTGCGGATAAGCATAAGTGCTACCCTCAGATACAATCTCTTTAAAGATAGGCCAAATGGCTTCCCAGTCACTAGTTGTTGCTTCCCGAATGAGCATTTAGGCTTCTTTAAGCTTAGCGATAGCAGCTTTTACCCCTAAGGTCGGGCTACTCAAAATAGGAATGCTAAGCTCAGTACACAAATCAGCAGCTCGAGCCATAGAAGCTTGCGCTAATACCAATACATCATAATTATCAGCATTAGCTTTTAAAGCTCGAGCTATCGTTTCAAAATAAGCGCTCATATCATTAGCTTCAAAATGCTGCCAAGCATCTGCAATATGCAAGACATCTAATTTTGGTGATTTGCCTAAGGTTTTAGCAGACGCTTCAATAAGCTCGCGTGTAGCCCCTAAAGTGCTCTCTAAAGCAGCCAAAACCAAAATGCGTTCACCAAGCTCAACAGCCTCATTCGCCATAGCACGATCAATCCGCATGGTTGTAAAGTCATTGGAACGAAAAGTTTCCGCAACACTCCCAATAGTAGAACAAGTACACACAACAAGCTTCGCGCCAGAAGAAGCAGCATCTACAATAGCTTGCTCAATACGCTTTATTATGGAATTACTTAAGCCCTGTTCACGAGCATCCGCCAAAAGAACTTCACTCACATCATGCCGACCCTTAAGACTAGGCTCGAGTTCGTTGAGTAGTTTGCTAAAGGTACTTATATGCACCTCAGAGGTGTGTAAAAAAGCAATATCGTGAGTCATTTTTGCGCCTCATATCTTTTATTTAAAAACCTTAAAGCACGTCTTTAGGGCGTACTCTAATGCTTTAATTCTTCAACAATTTGCAGTTCCAAGAGATATTGTAGCAGCGGCTGAGCTGGTTTGTTTTAACTCCTATCGGTCGCACAAATGGTTTGATGGTGCAAGCATTCGTGGAAATGCTAAATGTTGTTGTTTTGAGCTAACTAAGGATTGCCTGTGTTGGCCATAATTTTGCGTTGATAACGACCTTGCACTACATCCACAAGTACCAATACAACAATGAGACTATGCATAGTAAATTCGCCATCAATAATGCCTAATCTGTTCTAAAAAGGGGCTCTTGAAACAACTCAATGACTTGAATAAGGAGAAAAAGTAAGGCAATCCGA
>CAZWJZ010000013.1:0-22014 GCA_964634665.1 uncultured bacterium
CCCTAGGTCGGAATTATAAAGTCTTACGACATTTATAATTCAGCTTAGTATAAGTTACTCCATAGAAGATTTGCATTTTGCAAATCTTCTATGGAGATGCTTAGAAAATGTTGATTGTTATCCGCCAACATATCTAAATATTGTGAGCACCCTAATACTTTTGCAAAGCAGTTTGTATACTTGTTCATGATTTGTCCTTTTTGCGATGATGGCATAGATGCTTATGGTGAGGTGATTTTTTCAACTAGCTTAGCTTATGTCTTAACGAACCCTGATCCTGTTTTAAAAGCATCTGTGATGATAATGCCCAAACGTCATGTGGAAAGCCCATTTGATTTGTCTGAAGAGGAATGGTTACAAATTCGTAAGCTTATGCAAAAGGCAAAATCTTACTTAGAGCAGTTTGCACCTCAAGGATTTAATATGGGTTGGAATGTGGGCGAAGTTGCAGGTCAACACGTGCCACACGTGCATTTTCACGTGATCGGGCGATATGCTGATGAGCCCCTAGCAGGCAAAGGCATTCGTTACTTTTTGAAGCAAAAAGAAAACAAAAGACCCTAGAAGAAGCTCGAGCCTGCACCTTGCCAGTTAACTTTTAGTAGTTTGGCTACTGTTGCGCCAATATCAGCAAAGCTTTGTCTGGTACCTAAATTTAGGGCAGCTTTGGCAGGGCTGTAAGCCAGCAGCATGCCGTATTCTCTGGTGTGGTCAGTACCATGCCATGTTGGGTCGTTACCATGATCACTTGTAAAAATAAGGACATCATCTTCATGCATGGCATTTAGAAGCTCAGGAATGCGTTCATCGCTATCTTGTAAAGCTCGAGCGTAGCCTTGAGGGTTGCGTCTATGCCCGTAGAGTGAATCAAATTCGACAAGATTCGTAAATATAAGCCCATTAGGTCTTTGCTTCATGATTTCTATGGTTTTGTTTATAGCATCGATATTTGATTTGGTTTTTATTTCTTGCGTTAAGCCCTTGTGATTATAGATGTCACCAATTTTTCCTATTCCAATAACTTCTTTGGCTGCCTTTTTTAAAACATCTAGAACCGTGTCATGAGGGGGTGAAACGGAGTAATCTTTTCTATCTGCACCTAGTCGTTCAAAAGCCCCTATAGTGCCCGTAAAAGGCCTTGCTATAACTCTGGCTACAGCGTACTTGCCTTGCAAGAGTGCGCGCGCTGCTTCGCACCATTCATAGAGCTGGGTTAGCGCTACAACGTCGGTGTGGGTAGCAATTTGAAAGACACTATCTGCACTTGTATAAACAATGGGTTTAGCTGTTTTGAGATGTTCTGCGCCTAAGTCTTCAATAATGACGGTACCAGAAGCAGAGTAATTGCCTAGATGCCCACCAGTGACTTTATCAAAAGCATCCATTATTTCTTTTGGAAAAGAAGGATAGTCAGGTGGAAAGGTTTGAAACGGATGCTCTAGAATGACGCCCATGAACTCCCAGTGCCCTGTAGTCGTGTCTTTACCTGAAGAGCGCTCAAGAAGCTTACCAAAAGAAGCCAAAGGCTTAGAGACAGGCTGAATGCTTGTAACGGTATCAACATTGCCAAGACCCAATTTTGCAAGCTCAGGCAAGCTAACGCCTGTTACTTCAAGGGTGTGATCTAAAGTATGCGAGCCAGCATCACCAAAAGAAGCAGCATCAGGTAAGGCGCCAAGCCCAACTGAATCAAGAACAATTACGGTAACAGTCATAATGCTAGTATACGCCTAAGTTAGAGCTATCAAGATAAGTATAATAAAGCCCATGGACACACTCGAGCTTGCAAACTCAGCTTTTAAAACGCTGGCACCCAAAGCTAAGCTGTTTTTGCTTGCCGTTTCAGGTGGTGCAGATTCCCTTGCTTTGTTTCATTTGGCAGTTGACCTAAAGCTAAGCTTTGCGGTTGCTCATTATGACCATGCTTTAAGACCAGAATCTGCGCAAGATGCCGAGTTTGTGCAAGCGCTAGCCAAAAATTATGGAGTTTCTTTTTATGCTGAAAGGGGAGAGGTTGCTAAAATTGCTAAGCAAAAAGGCTGGAATTTAGAAGACGCTGCTCGGCGCTTGCGGTACAGCTTTTTAACACGAATTGCAAAAAAACTAAATGCAGATGTCATTGTGACCGCTCATACTCTAAATGACCAGACTGAAACGATACTCATGCAAGTTCTGCGAGGCGCAGCACATCTAACAGGTATAAAAGCAAGACAAAAACAAATACTACGACCCCTCTTAGGCATAAACAGAAAGCAACTCGAGTCTTACCTTAAAACAAAAGAGCAAAGCTTCCTAACAGATCAGAGCAATTTTGATACTAGCTACACCAGAGCATGGTTAAGGCACGAGATTCTTCCTCAACTTGAGAAGCGTTACCCAGCCTTACAGCAAACCCTAGCTCGACTTGCCCAATTGCAACAAGATCAGCTCGAGTTCCTCGATAAACAAGCATCTGTACTCGTCAAAGAAAACAAAATCTTGTTAGCAGACTTTAATAAAGCAGATTTTGCCCTTCAACGGCAAGCTATTGTGAACTTACTAAAAAATTCGAACCTAGCTGTAAACTACCAACAAGTAGAAACCCTAAGGCAAGCAGGTGAATCTAAAATACCCAAGCGACTTAGTCTTAGTAAAACCAAAAGCGCTCGCTTTGCATATGGGGAGCTAGGCATTGTGGAGCAGCAAGACACGGTCATTAAGTCAAAACAAATTCAAAGCGCTAAAGACTTGCCTGCAAATGTTAGTGCTCAAGTTTTAGCGGAACACCCAGATTTAGTGCTAAGAACTCGAGCTTCAGGTGATTTTATGGGTTTATCAGGGGGTACAAAAAAGCTTAAAGATATTCTTATTAACAAAAAAATACCACGTGAAGACCGAGATGGCTTGCTTGTGCTTGCTGCTGCAAGTGAAGTGTTTTGGATTGAAGGGTTAGCCGTAAATCCAAACTATGAAGTTCAAAAAGATGATCATGACTATCAATTCATGAACCTAGCTTTAGAACAAGCTCAGCAAGCCTATGCGCTTCATGAATTACCTGTAGGTGCGGTGATTGTCAAAGATAAGAAAGTCATTAGCAGCGCTCACAACCAAACTGAAAGAAGCAAAGACCCAAGTGCTCACGCCGAAGTGTTAGCGATTAGACAAGCAAGCCAAATCTTAAACGATTGGCGATTAACAGATTGCACGCTCTACGTCACACTCGAGCCTTGCCCCATGTGTTTTGGTGCTATGCAGCAAGCTCATCTCAGCAAGCTTGTCTACGCTGCCCCTAACTACCGAGAAGGCGCATTAGGCGGAACAGCCAACCTAAATAAGCTGCCTTGGAAACGTAGTTTAGAGCTAAGTTCAGGGCTATTAGCAAAACCAGCCAGCCAACTACTAGAAGCCTTTTTTAAAGAAAAACGTCAAGCCTGAGTTACTTTTTCGCCCAAAACCAGCTTCATCTAAGCCCACAGTTTGATAAAAATAAAGATTTGTGTCCAAAAGCATCGGTATGTACAAGCTTTGTTCGCTAGAATGGCGCGATGGAAATTAGAAACTTCTCGATCATTGCCCATGTTGACCACGGGAAATCAACGCTAGCAGATCGAATTTTAGAACTCACTAAGTCGGTCAGTGACCGCAACAAACGCGACCAAATGCTTGACTCTCTAGAGCTCGAGCGTGAACGTGGCATTACGATTAAAGCTGCTCCTGTAAGGCTTTTTTATGATGCTAAGAATGGTAAGAGGTACTTATTTAACTTAATTGATACACCCGGCCATGTTGACTTTAACTACGAGGTTTCACGTTCCTTAAGAGCCTGTGAAGGCGTTTTGCTGGTGGTAGATGCCAGTCAGGGGGTTGAGGCACAAACCATTCAAAATGCCTACCTTGCTATTGATAACAATCTTGAAATTTTGCCAATTATTAATAAAATTGATCTACCAAGTGCAAATGTAGAAGCAGCTATCGAAGAACTTGAAGAAGTCATTGGCATTCCGGGAGACTTTGCCGTACCAGTATCAGCAAAGACAGGCCAAAATATCGAAGCGGTACTCGAGGGCATAGTAGAGCGCCTACCTCCGCCTCTTGGAGACAAAAATCAACCCTTAAGCGCGCTCATCTTTGACGCTGTTTATGACAGCTATCAAGGTGTCATTCCGTTTATAAGAGTATTTGATGGCAGTATCAAAAAAGGGGATGTTATCAAAATTGTTAGTACAGGTAAAACCTTTGAAGTTGATAAGGTAGGCGTATTCACGCCAAGCCTGCTTGTAGAAGATGCCTTGGGCCCAGGTTCAGTAGGATGGATAACCGCAGGCATCAAAGAAATTACTGACACGCAAGTAGGTGACACCATCACCAGTCATGAAAAACCTACTCAAAACATCATACCGGGGTTTAAAGCTGCCCAGCCCGTCGTTTTTAGTGGCTTGTACCCAACAGACTCCGAAGACTACCCTAAAATGCGCGAAGCCTTAGAAAAGCTAAGACTAAACGACGCTGCCTTTAGCTTTGAACCCGAAACTAGCGAAGCACTCGGCTTTGGCTTTCGCTGCGGTTTCTTAGGCTTATTACATGCAGACATAGTACAAGCACGCTTAGAGCGAGAATTTGACCTAACCCTCATAGCCACAGCACCCGCAGTGATTTATGAAATACACACCACCGACGGTAAAACCACTCGCATTCAAAACCCAAGTGAACTACCCGACCCAACCTTCATAGAAAAAATACTCGAGCCTTACATAAACTTAACTGTTTACGTACCTGAAGAGTATGTTGGTAATGTCATGGGCTTAATTCAAGAACGTCGTGGCGAAATGCTCAACATGATCTACCATGGTAGACGTGTAGAGTTACGCTACGAAGTGCCCTTTGGTGAGATTCTCTATGACTTTCATGACAAACTTAAAAGCCTAACCCGAGGGCATGCCAGCATGGATTACGAAGCACTCGAGTATCGTCAAGGTGCTTTGGTTAAAGTGGATATTATGGTGAATAACGAAAAGGTAGATGCCTTGTCAGTGATTGCTCACCGTGATAAAGCTTATGCGCTTGGGCGTAAAGTTGTTGACCGTATGGCAGATGTCATTCCAAGACAAATGTTCCCTGTACCTATTCAAGCAGCTATTGGTGGCAAGATATTAGCAAGGGCAACGGTTAAGGCTTACAGAAAAGATGTGCTTGCTAAGTGTTACGGTGGCGATATCAGTCGTAAACGAAAGCTCTTAGATAAGCAGAAGAAAGGTAAAGAACGCATGAAAACACTAGGTGTGGTCGAAGTGCCACAAGAAGCCTTTTTAGCGGTTCTTTCAAGTGGTGATGAATAAAGACTTAGAGAGGGCAAAGAAAAGATTTTAGACTATAGATGAACAAAATCTGATTTATCACCCCCCAACTTTGAAAGACTGTTGGGGGGTGATTTTATTTCGAAAATAAAGCAAGCTCGAGTTTAGCTTCGCTCTTGGTATTGCAATTCGTAGAGTTTTCGGTAGTAACCACCTTGGTCTAATAGTTCAAAGTGATTACCTTGCTCTATGAGTTTGCCTTTTCTTAAGACCATTATTTTGTCTACGTCTTGGATGGTACTTAGGCGGTGCGCAATGATAATCGAAGTTCTTCCTTGCATGAGTTTCTTAAGGGCATCTTGTATTAATTCTTCAGTTTCAGTGTCTACATTTGCAGTAGCTTCATCAAGAACAAGAAGAATGTCAGGGTTTTGCACTAAGGCTCTTGCAAAGGCCATGAGTTGCTTCTGACCCGTTGAGAAGCCAGCACCGCGCTCTTTTACGGGTGTATCGTAGCCTTGGGGTAGTTTTTCAATGAACTGGTGAGCATTTACAAATTTTGCTGCTTCAATAACTTGATCTAACGTGATACTGTCATAATTAAGCGTAATGTTACTTTTTACGGTGCCACTAAACAAAAAAGGATCTTGTAAAACAATGCCTACATGACGTCTAAGGTCTATTTGGTCATAATCTCTTACATCTTTACCATCTATACTAATACTGCCTTTTTGGACATCGTAAAAGCGACTTACCAAGCTAATAATCGTGGTTTTACCTGCACCTGTATGACCTACAAAAGCGACACTTTGACCAGGTTCAATTTTGAAGTTAAGATCGCGTAAGACCCATTCTTCATTTTGATAGGCAAACCAAACATTTTTAAAGATAACTTCGCCTCTAAACTTAGTTTCAAACGCTTCTGTATTTGCTTTATTAGTGATTTGCTCAGGTGTGTCAAGCAAACTAAAAATGCGTTCACCTGAAGCCATGGCTGCCTGAATAATGTTGTACTTATCACTTAAATCTTGTAAAGGTCTAAAAAACATAGTGCTGTACTGAATAAAGGCAATGAGTACACCTATTGTAATAGTGTCACTCACTGAGGGGCCAATAATTCGTAAAGCGCTGTAGAACAAAATAAGTGAGGTGGCTATCGCACCTGTTATTTGCACTACAGGGAAGAACAAGCTAAACCATTTAACTTGCTCAATATTTGCATCTAATAGCCTGAGGTTCAAATGATCAAAGTGGCGTTGATTTCTATCTTCACGGTTAAAAAGCTGAATGGTTTTCATGCCACTTAGATTTTCAGCTAAATAAGCCGTACTAATGCTTGTACGTAACCTAACGGCTCGGTAAGCTTCTCTTATGCGGTCCCTTAAAAAGTTCAAACTCCAAAAGACAACAGGCATAATAGCTAATGTGATAAGTGCAAGTTGCCAATTAATACTGAGCATATAAATAGTTAAGCCAACAAGTAAACCAATATCAGCAATCAAACCAACCACACCGTCACGCATCATCATTTGAATAGCTTCAACATCACTAGTGATACGTGTAACCAAGCGACCTACAGGGGTGCGATCAAAAAAGCCAAGATGTAGACGCTGAATTTTACTAAACATCTCCTTGCGAATATCAAAAATAATCAACTGTCCTAACCAAGAAACAAGGTAGGTGTAGCCATACCGCAAAGAAAAGTTAAGCAAAGCAAGTGACATATAAATAATGACAATAGTTGTCAAACCATTTAATCTAGCTTCCTCACTAAGATTCGTAAAAGGAGCTGTATCAGCAACAATATAATTATCAACAGCTCGAGCTATGAGACTAGGAAAAATAGGGCTAAGGGCACTGTAGCTTAAAAGTAAACCCAAAGCGAGTATAAGCTGCCAGCGGTAAGGCTTCATATAGCCAAGTAAACGACGCATGATTTGCCAGTCAAAACTACGCTCAAACGCCTCGCCATCTTCGTCAAAATTACCTTCTTTACGAAGTGCTTTTACCCGCTCTTGGCGCTTGGCTTTAAACTCTGCCTTTGCTTTTGCAACACTGTAGTTCGGATCAGTCATATCGGTTAACTTTTGACTCATTACAGAACCTCAGTTTCTGGATGCGATTCAAGGTCAGACTCGAGTTGTTGGCGTTGGTCTATATCTGCGTACCAACCGTCTAGTTCAATGAGTTCACTGTGGCTACCTTGTTCTACTATTTTAGCGTTGTCTAAGACAATTATTTTGCTAGTGTTCTGGAAGGCGCTGACTCGGTGTGCAACAATGAGCGTGGTTCGATTTTTGGCAACTTGTTTTAAGCCTGCAAGAATGAGTGATTCGGTTTGTGTGTCTACGGCACTCAGGGCATCATCTAGTATTAGAATGGCTGGATCACGAATGATAGCTCTTGCCATGGCTGTTCGCTGGCGTTGCCCACCTGAAAGCGTGACACCGCGTTCACCTAGGCTGGTGTTATAACCTTCTGGGAAGTCTTGAACGTCATCGTCTAACTGTACGAGCTTAGCGATTTCACGAACCTTAGCAAAGCCTGCTTCACTATTATCTTTAGGAATGCCGTAAGCTATGTTTTCTGCAATGTTATCTGAAAATAAATAGGGTTCTTGAGGTACTAAACCAATAGAACGACGTAAAACTTCGACAGGATAGTGTTTGATGTTTATGCCATCAATAAGAATTTCACCCTCATCAGGGTCAACGATTCTGGCTATTAAGTTAATAATCATGGTTTTACCCGAGCCAGTTCGACCGGTAAAGCCAACACTTTCACCCTGAGCAATTTTAAAAGATACCTTGTCAAGCGCAACAAAATCAGCAAACTTTAGGCTTACATTCTTAAATTCAATTTCACCCTTTATGCTTTTAAGATTATAGTTCGTATGTTCACCATCTTTAATGCAAACTTCTGTTGCCAAAATTTCCTTCAAACGCTCCCAAGAAGTATGACCACGCTGAACAATATTAGCAATCCAACCTAGACCAATCATGGGCCACTGAATACCTTGAAAAAGAAAAATAAAGGCTGAAAACTCACCAATGCTCAAGCCATTACCTGCACCAAGCACAGTGCGACCACCCAGCAAAATAAGCAAAGAAAGCGTTAAACTAAAAAGTAATTCCATGAGGGGGAACATAGGCCCATCAGCTTTAGTTAAAGATAAGTTGCGACGAATAAACTCATTATTGAGGCTGCCAAAGGTATCAACTTCGCGTTCTTCAATGCCAAAGCCTTTTACAACTCTTATGCCACTAAAATTCTCTTGCGCCATAGCTGAGACATTTGAAAATTGTTCTTGCACTTTTTGATAGCGCTTATGCACAATTCTTAATAAAAAGAAAAAACTCAAAGTGATAACAGGAACAACAAGTAGCGTTAAAAGCGTTAAATTAGTATTCAACCTAAACATTTGGAATAAGGTGAATATAAGGATGAGTGTGACGCTCATACCTTGAAAGACGGCAACCCCTACAAACATTCTTACAGCATTTAAGTCAGCAGTTAAGCGTGCAATAAGATCACCAACGCGATTATTATCAAAAAATTCGCCATCAAGATTAGTGAAGTGCTCAAAGATGTCATGTCGAATATCAAACTGTATTTCCCAACTTGCATTTAAAATGACCTTCCTCACCACCAACATAGATAATGCTGAAACAGTAATAACAGCGATGAGCGCGAGAATATTAATACCAATACTTATAAGGCTAATACTGCCATCTTTAAAGGCATCCACCGTTCGGCCAATAATTACAGGCCCTAGTGTTGTGAGATAGCTTGCCAAGAGCAAAAAAAAGATACCTGTTAGGTATGCTCGAGGGTAGTTTTTTACATACGCCAAAAGATCTTTTAGGGTTGATTGCACAGTGCCTCCAAAGGTGAATACGGTGAAGAGGGCTAGGTTTGTAAAACTAAAGGTCAAACTAAGCAAAACGCAACTTACTCAGCTTATCTGAGGGTCTGCGTGAAAATAGAAAAACGCAACAGCGAGCGTTACTATACCTCAAGCTCTCCATAACAAAGTAGGCAGGCAAACAGTAAGTACTAAAATGTGCAGAATTACATGCTTAAAAACTTGCGAAATATATTTTTGAAGTATATTTGGCAATAAAAAGTATTGCCATGATAAATGGTAGTCTGACTTTTATTATGGCGATCTCGGATCGTAAAATCAACCTTGTTTCACTTTCAAATACTACTCGTGGAACTGCTAAAGTTAGAAAAGCATCCCTAAGCTAAGGATTCTATTTATTATTTACACGGATATCTATAAAGCGCTTTTTTTAAAGATAAGCTTCTTTTGAGAGAGCAGTTAATTGCTGAAAGCACTTGAAGTCTTATAGTCAATACCATTAAGTTTCAAAACAAAACTAAGCTCACCTCGTTCAGCTGTTCGCCAAACACCCTCAAGCTTGTCACCAGCAGCAACATTTTGACTCGCAATAAGTAACTCCTCTCCAGCATTATTACGAAAAAAGACCGTAGCTAAACTCTGACCAATACCTTGTTCAATATCAAAGCTATAGCTAAACGAACGAGGTTCAGGAGCCTTATAAGACGCATTCACAGAAGGCAAGGGAATTGCAACAGGCGTTTGAAAGGAATTCACAACCACCTCCACCAAACTCGAGTTTTCACTATTGGGTGCTGGGGATTGCTGAATAATGCCTGCGGGTAGATTGGGGCTTTCAACCTCAAGGACAGAAAAACGCGTAGCTGGCGTTAACGTTTGAGCTTCTTTTAAACTAAGACCAATGTAAGAGGGCATTTTTGTGCCCGACAAACTAGTTATTTGGCTACCTGCAACATGTAAGCGTATCGTATGTTCTGCCTGACCAATGACAGCATTTGTATAAGGCCTAAGGCTTTGACTTACAACACTGCCACTAGGGAACCTAGCACTAGGCGTGTACAAAACATCAGGTGTACTAAAGCCAAGAGACTCCAAAGTTGAAAGCGCGTCATTAAGCTCGAGTCCTACTAGATTAGGTACGATGCTTTGCCGGGCTTCTCTACCTAGACTCACCAAGAGACTAATGGGGCTATTTTTAGCAACTAAGTTTCCCGCTTCGCTGGATTGCGAAATAATGCTATTTACTAGGTTGTTTGAGTGCATAAAGACAATGCTCCCTAGGCTAAAGTCACTGGCAGCAAGCTTATCTTCAATGGCAGCATTAAAGGTTTGACCACGCAATTGCGGTACAACGCTTAAATCTGGTTCTGTTTCACTAACAGCATAGCTTAAACGAATAAGTTGATGATTTGTCTTTACCGAAGTGCCAGCTTTAGGTGATACAGACAATACCGTGTTAGAGGCTTTATCAGAGCTAATGGCAGTTGTTTCAACACTTAGACCCAAATCAGCCAATTGTAACTCAGCTTCTTGTAAAGATAGTCCCAACAAAGCTGGTATGGTAACCACATGACTATTTGCCTGACGTAAAAAATTAGCTAAAAAAAAGAAACTTCCAAACACTAAAAACAGCAAACATAAAGACCAAGATAAAAGCCACGAGGGTAATACTCGAGCTTTATCTGGAGTCTTAGGTTCCTTTTTCGGGGTGATGTCGGGTTCAAGTTCTAATAAAGGAATATTAGGGTCAGGATGAAAGCTAAGGTTAAACAGACAAGGCTGATCTTGATCGTTTTTGTGTAACGATATTTCGTGACTTGTAAACTGATGTTCTTCTAGAATTTGTGTGAGTTCACTTTTAGTCTTAGCTAGCTTGTTGAAAGGTTTAGTTTTAGGATTATACCAAGCAACATAGTGTGTTGCTGGTCTTGAGACAATATCATGAATAGCAGCTAGGTCTTTTTTCTTTAATGCTCTTAAAACATTTCGGTAGCGCTCAAAGTTGTTTTCTTCACTACTTGTTTTAAGATCAAACCAGATAATCCTTAAAGCTTGACCATCAGGGGCTGTTACATCGAACTGAGTTTCTTGCTCACTTAGTTGTTTTTGAGCGTTAATTTCGTATTTGCCATCAAGCAGAGCCATGCCCTGTTTATAGTAACCTAATAAGCTTATGAGAATAGTTGATTAGATAATAAAAAAGAGGCACTCGTAAGCGCCTCTTAGTCAGTTAATTGTTTTTTGCTTAGCCGCCAGTACCTTCTGGGTTCGGGCGAGGGTCAATAGTTGGTGCAGGACGATCGTCAGCACGACGTTGCTTATCTTCATCTGCATCTAAAGTTGAAGTGATTTTGGGGCTAAGACGCGCCTCAGCTTCTCTTGCTTCATCAATAAGCATTTTTGTTAGTTCTTCAGTATTCATACTGCCATCTTTTGCATGATCAAAAGCTTTCTTAATAAGCTTACCATCAATGGTTTCTTGCTCTAAAAGGGCTTCTGCAATAGCTGTTACTGCAACCCAATGCTCATCAATAACTTCAAAGGTCTTTTCATAACCTTCTTTAAGAATAGCATCAACTTGACTTTCAAGCTCTCTAGCTGTCTCTTCACTAAAGTCTTTGCGGCGGCTAATTTCACCACCTAAGAACACAGGACCACTGTCACTACCCCAAGCAACATATTCACTGCCACCCATGCCAAAGTCAAAAACCATTTGTTTAGCAATATTGGTAGCTTGTTGCAAGTCACCAGATGCACCAGATGAAATAGTGCCTGTTAGTTTTTTCTCAGCAACACGACCACCAAAAGCAAAAATAAGTTGTTGCTTAAAGCGTTGAATAGAGTTGTACATGGTTTCTTTACCTAAAGGTGCTACAAAACCACCTGCATTGCCACGCGGCATAATGGTAACTTTTCGCAAACTACCTAATTCTTCTTGCGAAGAAAAAGCAACAGCGTGACCTGCTTCGTGGTAAGCAGCGACACGACGCTCTTCTATAGAAGGTACCAAGCTGCCACGGCGTAAACCTAAAATAATGCGGTCAAGTGCTTCGTTAAAGTCACCCCAAGAAATAAGTTGCTTACCCACTCTTGCCGCAACTAGTGCAGCCTCATTAGCAAGATTCTCTAGATCAGCACCCGAAAACATAGGCGTTGCTTCAGCAAGGCGTTCTAGACTTACATCATCAGCAATAGGTTTATTACGAACGTGCACAGCCAAAATTTCTTTACGTTCAGATTGTGTCGGTAAACCAATGGTCACCTGACGATCAAAACGACCAGGTCTTAAAAGGGCAGGATCAAGAACATCAGGTCTGTTAGTAGCAGCAATGATAATAACAGAGGTATCTTTTTCAAAGCCATCCATCTCACTTAAAATTTGGTTCAGGGTTTGTTCACGCTCATCATGACCGCCACCAATACCAGCACCACGACGACGCCCAATAGAGTCAATCTCATCTATAAAAATAATTGCAGGAGAAGACTTACGTGCCTCATCAAACAAACTACGCACACGACTTGCACCCACACCGACAAACATTTCCATAAATTCAGAAGCGCTCACCGTTAAGAAAGGAACACCCGCTTCACCAGCCACTGCTCTGGCAAGTAACGTTTTACCTGTACCCGGAGGACCTACAAGCAAAACACCTTTAGGAATCTCAGCACCAATACGCAAGTACTTCTGAGGGTTCTTAAGAAAATCAACCACTTCAAGAAGTTCTTGCTTAGCTTCTTTATGCCCTGCAACCTCATTAAAGGTAGTTTTAACTTTATTTTCACGACCATAAGTACGCGCTTTGGACTGACCAAACTGCATGACTTGGCTTGGCCCACCCTGAGCACGCATAAAAATAAACCAGAAAAAACCAATCAAAATGATAATCGGTAAAATCGAAATAGCAAACCCAATCCACTGAGGTGGATTACGAATGTCAACACTACCCACATTCTGCTCGAGTCTTGTGAGCAGAGAATCTGTAATGACTGCTGTTGTTGTAAAATTCTGAACAGTTTGATCAGCAACGGTTTGAGGTTGTAAAAGTACACCCTCAATGCGACCATTAGCTCGCTCAATGGTTACACTTTCAATAGCCCCGTCATCTACAAATTGAGTAAAGGATGAGTAGGTAATAGCTCTGCTGGTTGAACGACTGCTAAACTGACTGAACACAAAAATGCCCAAAACAATAAGCATGACGAGTAACCAAGGATTAAAAGAGCGTTTCACGCTTGCCTCCTAGGCTTAAATATAAGTTTGAAAAAAATGGTTTCACACATAGTAAAGTTAACGGTAGCACTTGTGATTATGAGTTCGCTGTAAGCTATCGGACGAAATGCCTAAGCTAGAAAACCGGGTGAGGTTTATTACCAAGCCAAAAGACAAACTATGCTGTCATGGGCAGCGTAGTTTGAGGGCATCAGAATCATGACAATGCAAAACTTAAAAAAGAATCCACAACGACTCAGCAAGACAGTAGCTATTTTGCTTTTTCTTAGCCTTAGCTACGCACATGAACCCGGCATGTCAGCCATAAACTTCTACTACAACAACGACACATTTTTAGTAAGAGTTTACGGTCACGCCAGCAAATTTGGAGAAGATTACGAAGCTGGCGTAAAAGAAAAATTCAAACTCGAGCTTGATGGGGAAGTCCGTATACTCGAGCCTGACAAGGTGTTATTTAATACGATGGGTGATTGGGTTACTTGGGAAGCCAGTCTTGATACAGCACCGCAAGAGATAGCTGTTAAACAGCGCTTATTTGTTGATGAAGCTGCGAGTTACACTATTATTTCTGTCTTGCAAAACGATAAGCTAGTAGAGCAAGTTACCTTAAAAGAAGAAGCTGCTAGCTTTAACTACAGCTATAGTCAAGCCAAACGAAGCCTAAGAAGCTGGGCGAATCATCTCTTAGGATTTTTATTAGAAGGCGTAAAGCATATTTTTACAGGGCCAGATCACATCTTATTTTTACTAGGCTTGCTTTTACTAGGTGGTAAAAATAAACAGCTGGTTAAAGTTATTTCAGCCTTTACAATTGCTCACGCCTTAACGTTTTGGTTAGCTGCCCTTAATATTTTTAACCCACCCTCCTTTCTGGTCGAACCCATTATTGCTTTATCAGTTGTGGTTGCAGCTATAGCAAACTTACGACCACAAGCCTCAGAAAAAGATTTGAGACCCAGCATAGCTTTTGGCTTTGGGCTGATACACGGCTTTGGATTTGCAGGCTTACTTGCCAATTTAGGTTTAGAGCAAGGCTCGCTACTGCTATCCTTTATTGCCTTTGCAGCAGGACTCGAGCTTGGTCAACTTATGATTGCCTTGGTGGTTGTTCCTGTTTTAGCGTACTTAGCTTTGCACAGAGGCAAACTCAGAAATCAAGTCAAATGGGTAGGCTCACTAGCTATTGCAGCTATTGGAGCTTATTGGTTTGTGGAACGCATTATGCCAACCGTAACGACTGCATTAACTGCAATGTAAGCACCCTGCGCTTTTTAACACTATGATTTCACTATGCTAACTAGATGATTGATACCCACTGTCATTTAGATTATTGTGCTGACCCTCATGAGGCAGCCAAAGCTGACTTAAAAGCCATGGTTTCTATAGGCACAAATGTAGAACGCTCAAAAGAAACACTTAGCTTAGCAGACAGATATGAGCATGTCTGGGCAGCTATAGGCATTCACCCTAACAACGCAAGTGACGCAAAACATGCAAGCACTCGAGCTGAAATAGAAAGCTTAGCAACACACAAAAAAGTAGTCGCAATTGGTGAAACAGGTTTTGATAACTACTGGGATGATGAAACATTAAAAGACCAAGCAGAAAGTTTCTTATGGCAAGTAGGCTTAGCCAGCAGGTTAGATAAAGCCTTAATACTGCACATTCGCGATAAGCAAAACCAAGACGAAGCCAGCCGAAAAGCCATGACTATGCTCAAAGAAGCCAATTATGCCAAAGGTATTTTGCATTGCTTTAACGGTCACTTAGGCCTACTCGAGCTAGGACTCGAGTTAGGCTGGATGGTTTCATTTGCGGGTAATGTTACTTATAAAAAAGCAATAGAACTCCATCAAGCAGCAAAGTTGGTACCACAAGACAGACTGTTAGTAGAAACAGATAGCCCCTTCTTAGCACCCGTACCCAAACGAGGCAAGAAAAACACACCTGAATTTGTAAAACACACCGCAGCCTTCTTAGCAGACTTGAGAAACGAAAGTTACGAAGAACTCGAGTGCTACACAGATGCTAATGCTATGCGTATTTATGGCTTAGAAGCACAACCTTAGCTATTGGCAAACTTTGGCTTCTTAAAGCTTTTACCCACAAACTTCTTCTCAATAACATGCTTGTCATGCCTAAGCATTTCAGCTAAGCGACTACGAGATACAACTCGATGTGCTTCTTTAGGAATAAACGCGGTAATAATGTCAATGCGTTTGTAAGCTTTGTACTCAATGACAACATGCAAAGGAATCTCAACCAGAGGGCTTAGCTTTATATAGCCTAAAACCAAAATGCGTTGGTCTTCATGGTAACGCAAAAGCTCTTTACCGCAAAGTAGTGTGCCAACCATGTCTTTCTCAGTAAAGCCTTCACAATTGGCATGATTAATTGCATGTGGACCAACACGGTACTGCCCAGAGCGAATGAGGGGTTTTAAATCTTCAAGGGTACGTTTTTTAAATTTCATGAGGCAGTACCATTTCTACTAAGTGCTAATAGAGCTAAGGTAACAAACATAACTGCCTCCTAAATAATGAGAGTTTTTTGCTATAAAAAAACAAGGCCCTTAACAAGACCTTGTAAGTTTATGCATTAAGTTACATAAAAATAGTTTAGCACAAAGCTAAGCATGAAGAAAAAGAGTTTTTACACGATTGACAAAAAGAGCTAATAATCACTATTGGGAGACGCAATCTCCCAGGATGTCTAAGGAAAAATGCCAACATAAACCAGCGCTTAATGGTTACAAGGAAATCCGTTATCTGTTTATGTATTCATCAATTTTGTTAATGCGAACTACTGCGAATAGTATCTAAAACCCTAGGTAGCTAATTTAGAACATGACACAGCTTCTACAGGGTTTTGGCGTACCAGTCTAGTATCGGCTTGGCATCTATCGCAAAACGGTATCCAAGTGCCTTCCAGAAAGCTTCAGCACGATGATTTTGACCATAAATACTTGCGAGAATACGGTTCGCTTGACCTCTTAAACGATCTTCTAAATCAAGTACGCAGTGACGCCCAAAGCCTTGGCTCTGTAAAGACTCTAGAATAAGCAGCAAATTAACTGTACTGTCACCCGCTTCAGGATAATCAAGTTTATAGTCAAGATAACCTATAACGTAGCGCTCACTAACAGGATCAAAAATATGAGTTTTGGTTTCTTTGGTTGGGGCAAGAATAAGCTCAGTAAAGCGGCGATCATCACTAAAAGCAGCTTCAAGCTCACCTTGCACTTCTATCAGGGTAGGGTCAGGAATCGAAATAATATCAAAATAACCTGGAGTTGAGCAGTAAACTTTGTAAACAAGTTCTGCGTCTTCTGGTGTTACTGTACGTGTAAACTCGCTGGACTTAGCTGAGTGAGTGAGTTGAGTTGTCATAACGAAATCTAGATTCTCCATTGCTTGTAACATTATACAAATTGTTTATTATAGTTTCATTTAAAAGAATCACATATCAAACTACTTTTAAAGAGGAAGAAGGTAATTTTACGTTACTATAAGCTAAGTTAGTGTTTAAGCTGTATGGGGTATTTGCTTAACTACGGAGGGCTTTCAACATGGCAGAGGTAAAAGTTGTTTCAGATACAAAGTCATTAAAACAATTTATTGATTATTCATTTCAAAAAAATAAAACTCGAGTAAATTGGGTTGCACCTTTAAGAGATCATGAGCAGCGCTTATTTGATGCGGCGCAAAATCCTTATTTTGAGCAAGCTAAGGTTGAATTAGTTGTGGCTAAAAAAAATAATGAGGTGGTTGGGCGTTTAGCAGTGATTGATGATGAAGCTTATAACAATAAGCATTTTAGCAACGCTCTGTTATTTGGGTTTTTTGAGGCAGATGACGAATTTGCAGCCAAAGATTTACTTGAAACACTCGAGCTTAGAGCTAAGAAATTAGGTCGCGGGCGTATTAGGGGACCGGTTTATCCTTTGAGTTTAGTGTCTGATGGATTTTTGGCAGATAGGCTTGACGTTCCAGCTTCGTTTTTGTCTCCTCAGAATAGTCTTGAGGAGCTTAGCTTTTTAGAAGCAGCAGGCTTTGTTAAATGGCAAAATACGCAGAGTTTTACTATGGATGTTCGTTTGGGCTTTCCTGAAGACTTAAATTCAGAGCTTGAGAAAGCTCAAGAAGAAGCGTTTATTATTCGGCGTTTAAATATGGCTGATTATGATAGGGAGCTGAAGCGTATCTTTGCATTCTTTAATGAAGCTCTGAAAAATGAGCGTTCATTTATAGCTCGTTCAGAAGAAGAGATTTCTTTTTTGGCAGTGCAGTTAAAAGCATTTATTGACCCTGATTTGGTGGTCTTGCTTGAACACGACGGAGACCTGCTCGCAGCTTTATTTGCTATGCCAGATGCTAATCAAGCGCTACTTAAACGCCAAGCACAACCTGCTTTGTTAGCACCTTTGACCATGATAAATCCCAAGCGCCACAGTACTAAAGTTGTCGTTCCTCTTTTTGCAACGCAAGCAGATAAGGAAAAGCTCGAGCTGGTTTTGCTTAATGAGCTTTTAAATCGGGCTACCAAAACAAACTACAGTGCTATTGATTTTTTAGGGGTTATAGAAACAGATGAAAGAAAAAAAAGTTTTTTTGAGCGTTTGCAGGCCCATGAGTACAGAACTTACCAAGTGTTCCAAAAAAATTTACTCGAGCCTTTAAGACTTAGCTAATCATGAGACAAGTTTGCCTTTTCACTTAGGTGCTCGAGTTGTTTGGGGTACCACCAGTTTAAACGCCCTATTAGTGTCATGAACGACGGGACAAGAGAGAGTCTTACGATGGTTGCATCTGTAAATACTGCAACAGCTAAGCCTAAACTAAGGCTTTTAATAAGAAGAATGTTACTAAAGAAAAAGGCAGAAAAGACAATGACCATAATAAATGCGGCACTGCTAATGACATTGCCTGTGGTGGTTAGTGCGTAGCGAATAGCCTCTTCATCACTCATGCCTTGTTTATGAGCTTCTACCACGCGTGCTAGCAAAAAGACTTCATAATCCATACTTATGCCAAAAGCAGCTGCAAAAATAAAGATAGGTACACTTGATTCAATATAGCCAAGACCACCTGAAACCGCAAAAATATCTCCCAATAAGCCATACTGAAAGACGAGCGTTATAACACCAAAAGCTGCCGTTACGGTTAATGAATTAAGCACAATAGCTTTTAGGGCAAGCACAATGGACTTAAAGGTCAGACTTAATAAAATAAAGGTAATGCCATAAACAAATACAAGGGCAATGGGAATAGATTGATAGATAGAGTCAATCCACTCTTGCTCAAAAACATAGTCACCGCCAATGATTAAACTTAAGTCATTATCGTTACCAAGTGTGCTAATGCTTTCTAGCAAGGTTAAGCGTTCCTCAGTATTTACGAGTCTTTTTGGAAAGACTTGCAAGAGTGCATACTGGGCATTTCTACTTATGGTTAAGCTAGATAACTCTGCCAAAGGACTATCTTGAATTGCTTCAGCACTCGAGTAGTACTGCTGTACAAGTAAGGAGGGTACACCTCTAACGGTTGTAGGTGAAAGTACTTGTTCTACATCTGTAACGTCTTCTAGAGCTCTGCTGAATTTGCTTAGTGCCAAAATAGACGATGGGTGGTAAACGCCACGTTCGCCGAAATCTACGAGTACATCATAAGAGAGTACAAGGCTATCTAGTTCTGCGTCCATTAAGATATTTTGGGCTTGACGAACCTTGGTTTTTTCGGTTAACCCTTCAAACGCTCCAAAGGCTAATTGCATGTTTACGGCAGGTAGGCTTATGCCTAAAATAAGTGTCAAGCCAACGACCAGAAATAATCTTGGTCTAGCTAAAATAGTGTTTGACCATGCACGCCAAAACCCATAACTTCTTTTAGGGTCAGGGTTCTTGATAGACAAAGCATTTATTTTGGTGCCTAATAAATGCAAAATAGCAGGTAACAAAGTAATAGATATAAGTACACTCATACCCACTACTAACATGCCGCCAGCCCCTATGGAACGAATAAAATCTGAAGGTGGAAAGAGTAATGCAACCAGAGAGATTATGACCGTAATGCCACTAGAAAAAACGGCATGTCCGGCCGTATGTAAAGTACGTGAGGTAGCGGCCTTTATATCTTTTTGAACGTCTAGCTCTTCTCTAAAGCGATTCACAATAACTAGCGCATAATCAATGCCAGTAGCAAGCCCTAACATAGACACAATGATTTGTGCATAAGTGGCAAATGGCCAAATTTGACCTATGAAAAATAGCAAAGCAAGCGTTAAGACAATAGAAACTACCGCAATGATTAAGGGTAAACTCACCGCAACGGCACTACCAAAAACCCAGAAAAGTACCAAAAAGCTTAGCGGAATACCAATAATTTCTGCACGCCTAGCATCCTGTCCAGCAATAACCCGCATTTCATTATCAAGGGCAGCGCCACCCGTGAGCAAATGATTCCAATCTTCATGTTCAGACAAAAGAGCATTAAGCTCTTCTGTTACACTTAAAGCCTCAGTATAAGATTTTGTTTCTAACTCAATTAAACTAACAGCAAAGGTGTTATTAACATTTAGAGGTAAACGCGTATCCGTATCAAGATCAATAATTCGACCAATGTTAGGTAGTGCCTGCCACTTTAATTTTTCAATACGATAGGCCTCAACAAAAGTTTCTTCTGAAACATTACTAGGGCGCTCGAGCCATTCGGAGACAAGCACAACTTGGAAACCTTCGCGATTAGCAAAGTTTGTTTGAATAATCTCACTAACTTGAGCACTTGCACTGTTTGGTGGCGCATCAACTTCTGTAAATAGCACTTCATTAATTCTGCTTGCAAAGGGAATGGCGGCTAAGAACAAGATAAGCCAAAAGGCAACAACTTTATAGCTGTGATGTGTAACTAGCCATGCTAAAAAACGAAACATTATAACCCTAATCGTGTGCCTTTAAATTGCTAATGCTGAGCTAATCATCTCAACAAAAAAATCATCCGTAGTCAGTTTACGCAAAATGCTTCTCAGAAGAAACAAAATATAAACTAAGTTTTTCTGCCTAAGCGTATTTTTAGTGCTTAGACTAGACTATTTCTGAAAAAGGCTAATTGCAAAGCCCTAAAGTACAAAGTTAATTCAGAAATAGGCTTACTTATATTCATATATCATTATGAGAGCAAGGTTAACTATAACTAGGTTTACAAAGTAGCTCCTACTTTTGGTACTGTTTAAGCTCAGGAAATAGCACTATGCTCGAGTATGAGCTTAAGTTTTTAAGCAGGCTTTATCGTGGAGAATTATGCAGTTAACCGTCAACGTCATTTCTGAGTCAGGCTTAAGTCCAGGGCAAGGTGTACATACAGCTTTTTTAGAGCACCTTACTATTTTAGGGCAACAAGGTATTTCTTATGAAAAAAATGCTTTCAAACCAAGCAGCGTTTCGCATGCCCACACCATAGGTGCACTCTTTTGGTTATTAAGCAATAGGTCAGACTTAAAAGTAATGACAGCACATGTTATTCCTGATTCTTTCAAAGGTAGCCTTATAGCGTCAGAACTATGGTTACCAGCTATTACATGGTACTTAAAACGTGTTTACAATCATGCTGACCTAATACTTGCAGTAGCACCGGAAGTAAAAGAAAAGCTCGAGCTTTTAGGGGTGAAAACGCCTATCGTGTTTTTACCAAACCCAATTAATAGGGCTAAGTTTTTTAAGGATGCTTCTTTGCGGCAAAGCATGCGTAAAGAATTAGGCTTACTTGAAGATGATGTGGTTATTGCTAGCAGTGGACAAATACAACCCAGAAAAGGGGTGGCTAGTTTTATAGAAACAGCAAAGCAATTACCTGATTACCAATTTTTATGGATAGGTGGGCGACCTTTTGGCAGGCTTACGTCTGATTATGAAAAACTAACAGAACTACTAGAAAAAGCGCCACCAAATGTAAAGCTAACAGGGCAAGTTGCTTACGAAAAAATGAATGCCTACTACAATGCTTCAGATTTATTCTTTTTTCCCTCTTATCAAGAGAATTTACCTTTTTCACTTCTAGAGGCAGCTAGTTGTGCTTTACCTATACTGATAAGAGACAATACAAATTACCAAAGTTTATTTGAAAATCGCGTTATAAAAGCTAATGAAGAAAGCTTTGCAAGCAGCATAACAGAGCACATTAATAACAAAGAGCTATACAAGCACTACGAACTTAAAGCACTCGAGCTTGCTGATAGCTTCAGTAGTCAAAAAATTGGTGAGGAGCTCATTGCTATTTATCAGGATTGGTTAGCGAAAAAGCGGTAAGCTCTGCACTTAAACTAGGTTTTTTGTCATCACGCTTGGAAGCTTTAGTAGGTACACCTTCTCCGACTAAGTCAAGATAAAGTCGTTCTAACTTTTTGGCTTGCTTTTCTTGTGAGTATTGAGCTGCAAGGCGTTTACTCTTTTCAGACATCTCTTTGTAATTAGCTTCACTACTAAAGCATTTAACAATAGCTTTTGCCATATGCGAGGCATTGTTCTTAACAATAAAACCATTTTGATTGTCTTTGAGTACTTCTGAAACATGTGCATCAACCACAATTAAAGGCAAACCCGCATGGGCCGCTTCATGAAGAACCAAACCCTGCGTATCTGTTAAAGATGGAAA
>CAZWJZ010000013.1:22024-30899 GCA_964634665.1 uncultured bacterium
AGGCAAAACTTAATAGGTTAGTTAGTGCCATTATTAAAGATGGAAATACAAAAAGGTCAGCAGCTGCGTACATGCCACCTAAATCTTGGCGCTCCCAGAAGCCAGTAAAGACAATCTTGCCGTTGTCCTTAAAGCCACCTGCACGTTCTTCTAGTTTTTTGCGGTCCATGCCGTCACCAACAATAAATAACTTGCTCTTAGGTAAGTCCTTTAAGCTAAGTTTAAAAGCATCAATGAGTAAATCAAGATTCTTTTCAGCCCCCAGCCGACCTGCGTACATAATAATTTTTTCATCAGCTTTAATACCAAACTGCTCACGAATTTCTGCTCTACAATTCTCGCTAGCAGGCAAAGGATCAACACCTGTGGGAATAAGAGATATGGGACTCTGAGTGTCCCAACTGCTAAGCTGATGCTGCATTTTCCGTGATAAGACAATAACTTGGGAACATCGATTATGAATAATGGTCATCATTTTAGCTGTAAGCTTTTGCGCCCAAGCACCCTCAACATCATTTTGTCGTAACCGTTTATAGATACGTTTTAACTCTTCAGTATCAGACTGTAAAGCAATAGGCGCGGTTAAGGCTAAACCCACAACACCAGGAACAGAGGCAGGATAATGAGCAACGTACTCATAAAGATCAGTACTGTACTGACTTACAAGCGGAATATTGTACTTGATTGCCGCGTATGCACCTAATAAGCCAACCTGACTGGGTGTAAAAAACTGAATCAGGTCAAGCTTTAAGGCTTGAATGCGCTTTAATTCACGGGGTGGAAAGAAAATACTCGTTAAGTAGTCATCAAAAAATAGACCTTTAATGGCTCTGTACCTATAAATATGTTTATCTGCATCTTTGTAATTACGGACTTGAGGGATGGGGGCAAAAATATAAACTTCATGACCAAGCTTCTCTAATTCAGCTCGCAAAATATCAATGACAAATGTTATGCCATTTACATTAGGACGATATGTATCACTAAATAAACCAATACGCATAGTTAAAGATCACCTATAAATACATGGAATAGCTCAACGTCACACTAAAGCAAACGTGACAACGAGTATACACATTTACTTAAGCTCTTGAAATTATATTCTAGAAACTTAGGTAAACTACAAAACTATAGCATGTTAGAAATTTACATACCTCTACCTAAAGTCTCAGTAGGTCAGAACTATGTGTAAGCACAAGCTGATAGTGATTGTTTAGTACCCTCAGCATTGGCAAAAATAGGTGATTTAACTGTTTTACTTAGTCATGAGAGTTGAAGGTGCAAAGCTGTCGATAGTTTGACTGTCTGACATTCCTTTTTGTACAAGCCCATCAAAGGCTAAAAAAAGTAGGCTACATTGGTCTTGCTCATTACTAGACTCGGACGAAGCTGTTTCAAGTAAATTACGAATATCATTAAGCAGCTTGAGGTAACTTTTTTGACTTAAGCGTAAGGAGTGAAACTGTAAATGAGCAGGATGTCTTTCTAGGGCTTCACTGCTGTAAGATTTATATGTCGGCTCATTATAATCCGCTGCATCTATAAAACTAATTGTATGCCAATCATCGTCATCTATCTGAATTAAAGCATCGGAACTTGCGTAAGCCTTCATAAAACAGTTGCTAATGTCATCTAATTGCTTTGCTAAGTAATCATTTGAAGCACCTAAAGGAAGCAGGTTGCGGCGATGCTTAAACCTTTTTGCTGTCGTTTGATAAAAGACTTTTCTAGCTTCACGCTTAAGCTCAAAAAGAAGCTCGAGCTTTAGGTATTTTTTTACGTGATGGTGCACAAGGTTTGCTGGCAAATTTAGTTTTTTGGCAATATCAGTTGGTGAAGCTGGATTTAGAAACTGTGCAAGAAGACCAATGTCTCTTAAAGCTTCAGCTTGTTCTCTTTTACTAATGACGATTTCATTTTTTTGCATGAAGCTAGTATGCCACTAAGTATTTTCAGCACGCTACAATACTAGCTGAAAGTCATTTAAGATTGGCTTCTAAGAGCTTTTCTACAATAACAACATCTTTCCAGACGCCCTCTAATTGTGCGTGTTTCTCATAAAAACCAACTTCTCTAAAGCCATGTTTTTTACAAAGTGCTAAAGATGCTTTGTTTTCTGGGAAAATGCGTGACAGTATCTTCCAGAAACCTGCTTTTGCGCAGGCAGTAAAAAAGGCGGGCATGAGCGCATTGCCTATACCTTGTCCCTGAGCTTGCTTGTCAATATAAATACTGAACTCAGCTATGCCTGCGTAACATGTTCTTGAACGATACTCTGAGGCAGCTACCCAGCCTAAAATCTGCTTGTCTTTTTCAGCTACTAAAACAGGGTGATTAGGTCTTTTTAGCCAAACTGCTATGTCTTGAGGGTTGCGCTCAAGGGTTTCAAAGGTAGAGGTTCGGGCGCGAATGCCTTGATTATAAATAGCTGCTATAGCTGCTAAATCTTCTGTGATAGCTTTGCGAATAATTAGCTCAGCTGTCATGATTAAGCTCCTTAGAGTCTTTAATTTGCAATACCGCTAGGGCTGCTAAGCCTGAAAGGGCCGCAAGAACGATTAGGGCGAGCGTGTAGTTTCCGTAAAGGTCATGCAAAGCCCCCGCGCCTAAAGGTGCAATGGTTTGTGTTATGGCAATAATGGTGACCATGCTGCCATTAATGCTGCCGTAGTGTTTCGAGCCGTAGGTTTCAGCGACAAGGGCTGCTCTGGCTAGTGTTCCTGCGCCATTGGACATGCCGTGGAAAGCTGCAAATATCCATATGCTGGCAATGCCTGAAATAAACACTAAGCTTAACAAACCAAGCGTGTGAAAAAGAAAGGTTATGGCAGAAAGTTTTGTTAAGGAAAAGCGTTGGCTGTTAGGTGTAAACAGCAGCCTTCCAAAGACTTGCATAATGCCAATTGAGCCTGTGGCAGCTGCCACAATGGCAGGGCTGTAACCTTTTTCTAAAAGCATAGGTACGCTATGCGCAGCAATGGCAATAATGGTGATGCGGTCAAGTGTAAAAGCAGCTGCTAGCCACCAGAAGCTCGAGCTTTTTAGGGCGTCTTGTTTACTTAGGTGTTTTTCTTGTTCGCTTTGTTCTTGGCTTTGTCCTTCAGGGGTGAGGCCGAGTGTTTCGGGGTTTTGTCTTAGTACGAAGGCGTGTAGGGGAATGGTGAATATAGCGAGTATGAGTGCGAGAACTCTGAGGGCATCTCGCCAGTACATAGTTTCAATAAGATAGGTGGAGAGGGGTATGAAAATGGTGCTGGCGAGGCCAGCTAAGAAGGTGATGATGAGCATGGCGGTGATGCGTTTTTTGCGAAACCAGACAGCAACTACGGTAAAGGCTACTTCGTAGAAGGTGGCAGCCATAACTAAACCGATGGCTGCTTGGATGAGGTAAAAGCCTATTAAACTGCTGCTTAGTGACCATAGAAGTACAAGGACGACACCAAAGGATGAGCCTAGCGTCATGAGTAGGCGAGCGCCGTGTTTATCTACCCAGTTGCCAAAGGGCATGGCGACTAAGCCAGAGACTAAAAGAGCTGCTGAGAAGGCACCTGAGCTTTCTGCTCTGGTCCAGCCTAGCTCAGCTTCCATGGGCGTTATGAAGACACTAAAGGCATAGAATAGAATGCCAAAGCCTACCGTTTGGGTGACCGCGAGTGCCCAAGTTATATTCCAACCGTAGTAGTACTTAGTCAAGATACTCCTGTTAAGCTAATTTAAGTGCTATGGGTGCAGTCTAAGCTGCTTTTATTGCTGCCTAGCTTAACCTATCTCGTGACTGAGAAGAAAGCATCTAAAAAAAAATCTAGCTAGCTTTGCTTTAAGTGTTTTTTTGATTTTCAAGATGCTTAATGGCTACCTGCTCAGCAGCTTTAAGACCCAAGCTCGAGTTTTGAAATTCAGGCATAACGTAGCGTGCAAATAGCTCGTAACTTTTTTTGATGGCTTCTGGGCTAGCCCATTCTTTGTTGCCTATTAGAATGCTACCTGCACCTGTATAAGCAATGAGTTGCCTGAGCGCTGTTATTGCGTAATCTGGTGTTCCAATGATGTCTGTTGGTCTGGAGGCTAAGTGCTCAGGCCAGTCTTCTCGACTTACGGCTGGCAGGGGAGAGCCGCTCACTCGAGTGGAGAAGTCAAAGCGTTCTTTGCTCGCGCCTGCCTGAATGTTATGAATGGCTTGGCTTTTGCTTTCAGCTAAATGTAGATTTATGGGTACATAAATATCATCTTTTGAAGCCGTTTTGTTTGCTTCTTTAGCTGCTTGTTCGATTATGGACCAGTTGCTTTGAAAGCTTTCTGGTTTGCCGCCAACGAGCCAACGTGTGCCATGCTTGCCTATGCGCGTTAAGGTTTCTTTATTGCCGCCTGTCACTAAAGCTACAGGCATGTGTGGGTAGCTGTAAGGGCGTAATTGCAAAACGGCATTTTCAAGTTCAAACCAGTCTGTCTTTATGCTTAAGGGTTCTACAGAGGTGAGTAAGTGCATAATGACATCAAAAGCCTCTATGAATCGTTTGGGTTGGGCTTCTAAGGGAACCCCCAAAACATAAGGGTCTGATTTAAGGCCGCCCCCCGGCCCCATGCCTAAAATGACGCGCCCTCTTGTTAAGTGGTCAAGTAGAGTCAAATTTTCTGCTACAAATAGAGGATTGTGAATGGCTAGCGGAATAACGCCTGTGCCGAACTTAATGTGTTTGGTTCTAGCTGCTGCTGTAGCAATAAAGATTTCAGGTGAACTGATATATTGCCAGCCTGTTGAGTGATGCTCACCAACAAAAACTTCATCAAAGCCCAAGGCATCAAAATGTTCGATGAGCTGCAAGTCACGCTCGAGTGCGTAAGTTGGGTTTTCACGGGGTTCATGGATGGGTTGCAGAAATATGCTGAAGCGTGTTGGTTTTGGCATGGTGCTTAACAGCAACTCGAGCTTTTAGCTACTGGGTTTAGGTCTTGATTGGCTTCTTGCAAGGGGTTTGCTGTGCAGCAGTTTGCGTTGTTTCCTATAACGGCTATGTCGCCAAAGCTGCGGTCATTGGCTTTGCAAGCAACGGTTGGGGTGTTTAGCTTAACTGTGACAGTAGATTCATTTGTTTCTATGTCTGCTACAACGTAACTTATGGCGGGTGAGCCTATATCACCATATTCAACTCTCATTTGGGCTTGTTCGTTTACAGTGATACTCGAGCTGACTTTGCTATATATACTCAGGAATTTCGCTATGGACATATAGCTTTCGTCTGTTCTGTCTGGTGCCCAGAGTTGTAACGTGGTTTCATGCCAAGTGTTGCCTTGCCCGCCGCAGGCCATACTTTGCACGCTGGCTGCTTTGACTTCTGTGACGTGATAGCCCGCTTTAACATGGCGGTTTCCAAAGCTAAAAATGAGTTCTGAGTTTGGGTTTTTTGTTTCTAACTCGCTCAAAAACTGTTTTGTGTTCATTTTGGTCTCCTTTGTCTTTACTAACACATTGATAAATATCAATATATAAATCTAAAAAAATTTAAGTTAACTTATTTAAAATCCCTGTCAATGCTTTAAAACCTTCACTATTAATTTGGTAATACATCCACCTACCTCGCTTTTCAGCCGTGACTAAGTTAGCTGAAATAAGACATTTCATATGATGACTCACGGTGGGTTGCTTTAGTCCTGTCAGTTGCTCAAAATCACAAGCACAAATTCCTGAGCCTGTTCCACAACAATGAGTAGAAGATTGATTAGCCAAATGCTGCACAATCTTCAAGCGCGCAGGGTCACCCAAAGCCTTAAACATCCAAGCTAAGTCATCTAAAGAGCTCTCTTTAGGCTTAGGCTCGAGTGTTAATGACTGACTCATAAGCTAAAGAATAAACAATGCATTGATGTTTGTCAATGTATTAACTGCTAAACTAAACCTTATGAACCAAAACAGTCACTTCATACAGCATTTTCTAAAAGTTTTAAGCTACAGATTTGAAAAAGCCATTCACAATGCAGCAGAAAGCTACCCAAAGCATGCGTCAGGACACGGAATAAGAACACCACTCGAGCTATTAGGTCACATGAATGGGGTCTTGGAATTTGCTATTTCAAGCCTAAAAAACCAACCGCGCCGCAACATTCCAGAGCAAAGCTGGCAAGAGCAAATAACGCTTTATTATGAAAAACTCAAGGAACTAAATCAACTCATGCAAGAAAACAGCTTTGACACAGACACACTCGAGCGCATCTTACAAGGCCCATTAGCTGATGCTATGACCCACATTGGGCAACTTGCCATGATGAGGCGCTTAGCCAACTCAGCTATAGCTGGCGAAAATTACTTTGCTGCAGATATGAGCTTATGAAACTTTAAGCAGCCTTCACACAATTACGACCAGACTCTTTGGCTGTGTATAAAGCCTGATCTGCCCTAGCAACAAGACTCACAAGGTCATCATCAGCTTGAAAGCTACTCACGCCAAAACTAGCGGTGACTTCAATAACCATATGAAAGGTATAAGTCTCAATGCGTTGCCTAAATCTTTCAGCAAGCACTTGTGAAGCTTCTAAAGACGCATTGGGCAAAAGAATCACAAACTCTTCGCCACCCCACCGTGCCAGCGTATCGGTAGATCTCATATTTGAATTAATAAGACCAGCGAGCTGCTTCAAAATTTCATCGCCGACATTATGACCATAATTGTCATTAATCTCTTTAAAGTGATCAATATCTAAAATAATTACGGAAAACCCAACCCCATTACCCTCGAAGAAACGCATATTTTCAAGAAGCTTCTGCTCAAAAGAACGACGGTTCGCAACCTGAGTTAACGAATCTGTATTTGCAAATACCGTCATTTCAGCTGCCACCACAGTCTTCTGATTAAGCGTATTAGCAAAGAAAACCATAATCAGAATGAGTAGTGAAGTCGCAACCAAAACCTGTAACAAATAAAAAGGCACCAGCATTTCGGAAGCTCTTGACAATGTAAAACTCAAAATGATAGCACACATAAGAAAGGTGCCAGAAAAATAAACCAAACAAACACGCAGACCTTGTTTAGACCCAAGAATCCAAAAAAACATAGCATAAATCACTATGCTCCAACAGCCAAACATACCAATCTCAGCTGCATTATTAATACCCTCAGGAAAGGTCAAAGTATAGCCAAGCAAACCATTAAAATAAAGCAAAATACCACTCAACAAAACAAACTCGAGTGCTACGAAATTTTGTTTCTTGAAAAGCAAAACAAACCAAATGCAAAGTAGAAAAACCAGAAGATTTGGCATAGCCCTTTGATCAAAAGGACTTAAAACATCATTTGCAAAAAACACACCAACAAACGTAACGATCACGCCTAAAGGCAAAGCAAAAAGATAAAAAGACCTTCTCACTGAAGCTTGTAATAATTCTGGGGAGCTAACGCTGGTCATGATGACTTATTCCTTAAATAGGGTAAACGAGGGCGGCGTGCGTTAAGACTAATTAAAGCTCGAGTATGTTACAAAACTGTTACAAGCCTCAATGAAAGTTACGCGCTCATGCTTACTTGCTTTTTCAGGTATCGTTAGAGTTGATTTAAGATGGGTGAAGCGTTTAAGCATTAGCAAGCTTAGCTTAACTTCATCACGAAAGAAACTAGTCTAGTACGCGTTGAAAGGATGACTATGAAATTTTTGGACTACGCTTATTTTGAAGGTCAGCAAGTTCCTTTTCAAGATGCAAAGGTTAGCGTTGCTACACACGCTTTACAGTACGGTACAGGTGTTTTTGGTGGCATAAGAGGCTACTTAAATCACGACGCGAAAAGCATAAATATAATTCGCTTAGCTGACCACTGCAAACGCGTTATTCAGTCAGCAGGCTTGCTAAAAATTAACTTACCTTTTGATGGTCAAGGCATGGCAGACGTCTTTGTTGAACTTACAAAAAAGAATAAACCAACAACCAACGTTTACTATCGCCCTTTTGCTTACAAAGCTGGCTTAGATTTAACACCTAAACTAACAAATGTAGATGACGGCTTTACCCTTTACATGCAAACCCTAGAAGATTTTTACGCAGCTGACCGAGGCATAAGCATGATGGTTTCAGCATGGCAACGCGTAAATGACAACATGATTCCTGCTAGAGGCAAAGTATCAGGTGCCTATATAAATTCATCTTTAGCAAAAGATGACGCTTTAAGTTACGGCTTTGATGACGCTATCATGCTGAACAGTCAAGGCAAGGTTGGTGAAGGTAGCGCGGCAAACCTAATGATGGTTAGAAACGGCGTGCTCATAACAGCGCCCATAACCGCAGACATACTAGAAGGCATAACCCGAAGAACCGTCTTTCAAATTGCTACTGATTTAGGCGTGACAATAGAACAACGCACCATAGACCGCACCGAGCTCTACCTAGCAGACGAAATTTTCTTATGCGGCACAGGCGCACAAATAACCCCAGTGTTTAGTGTTGACAAACGCCAAGTAGGCAACGCTCAAGTAGGCAGCATCACCAAAGAAATCTACTCGGTTTATCATGATCTAGTAAGAGGCAAAGTTGACAAATACGAAGAGCTACTCACTCGAGTGCCCATTAGCTAAAAGATTTTAAAAAAGCTCGAGTTTACGTTGGAGTTAAAACCTAGGTTTTAACTCCAATTGTTTTGGCTTTTATTGATTATTAAGTCTTGGGTCAAGGACATCTCTTAAGCCGTCACCTAAGAGATTAAAACCTAGTATGGCGAGTGAAATGGTAACACCAGGTGCAAAGGCCATGAGAGGGTGAATAGCTATATAGAGTTGTGCTTGGCTGAGCATTGCGCCCCATTCGGGCGTGGGTGGCTGTATGCCGAGCCCTAAAAAAGATAAGCCTGATGCTACAAGTAGGGTTATGCCTGTTCTTAAAGACAGGTAAACTAAT
>CAZWJZ010000014.1:0-20740 GCA_964634665.1 uncultured bacterium
TTTCGCTGGCAAGCCTCTTTGTAAGTGATGAGGGACTTCTAGGAGGCTGTACTAGAGCTGTCACCTTGCTGTGCTTCTTATTTATTAGAGAGCTAGGTGACATCTGGCTACTTTATGTCTTAACAGGCATCCAATTTGCAATAAGCGGATTCTTCACCCCAACTAAAACAGCTATTCTGCCTGAAATAGTTACAGAACAAGAACTAGGTACAGCCAATACCTTATCTGCCTCAACATGGTCAGTCATGCTTTCCGTTGGTGCAGCTATAGGTGGCTTGGTATCTGGCTTTTGGGGTATCTACCCAGCTTTTATTATTGACGCCTTCACCTTTGCGTTATCAGGCTACTTCATATGGCAAATAAAGATGCCTAAAACGAGTGAGTCAGAAAGCTCAAAAATAGTTACTGGCTTTTTCACGCAATACGTTGAAGGTTTAAGCTTCTTAAGGAAAAACAAAGCAGTTTTTGTTACAGCCTGCCATAAAGCAATGATTGCTCTTTTAGCAGGTTCCACATTTGAAATTGTTTTGGTTGCCATTTCAGAAGAGGTTTTCACAATTGGCGTAGGAGGTGGCATAAGCTTAGGCTTAATGTTTATGATGACGGGCCTAGGTTCAGGTATAGGCCCAATTATTGCACGTAGATTAACAGGAGATAACATTAAAGCCTTACGATTTACCATTGTCTTTGGCTACGTCATCATAGCGGTTGGCTATTTAATTGTCATGCCCCTCTTTAATTTTGGTACTACAATGACAGGTATTCTCATTAGAGGTTTAGGGGGCGGTGTTGTCTGGACGTTCTCAACCCAACTACTTTTGCAGCAACTACCCGTAAAAATTGGCGGTCGCGTGTTTGCCACAGAATTTGCTTTATTTACGCTTTCAGGTGCCATAGGCGCCTTAATCGTAGGTCAAGCATTAGATATCTTTAGCATCTCAAATATCTTATTTACCCTTGCCATATTAGTACTCATACCAGGCATTTTATGGTTCATCTGGATAATGCGTCAAAGTCGCTTAACAACAGCTTAGTAAGCATATTGCAAATTAAGAGCATGGGTGTAGACACTGCACATACAGTAGATCTTTTAGTTTATTTACTATGCCTATAGAATTTATGAAGGCTTTTTAGATGTTCTTCGATCTTTTACAATCTTGAATATGCCATAGCCAATATGAATGCACCATGCTAAAAATCCTAAGGGCAAACTAATAAACATATACCAACCTGAAACAAATCCAGAATAAAGAGAAGCACCGATATCTTGACCAAAAGCGATACAAGGGTTAACAAACCCCTCGTGTAATTCACACCCAAAGTAAGTTGCAATTCTGCTAGCAGCAAATACGCTGAGCAAAGGTGAAATTGCAAGCAAAATAATAATTACCTGAATTAAAATAAAACGACGCCAGTTAAACATAAAGCTCAGTATAAATATTCTTGATTTTTTAGGTATAGAAAAAAGGTATAAAAAAACACCGCCAATGGGGGGATTGGCGGTGAATGGTGGAGCCTAACGGACTCGAACCGATGACATCCTGCTTGCAAAGCAGGCGCTCTCCCAGCTGAGCTAAGGCCCCAAGTAAAGCGAAACAAAGAATACAGGTAGGGGTGGCTATCTGTCAAGCTCTTTGAGGTGTTTTGGGCTGAGATGCCTGTTTTTTGAGCTTTGGAATAAAAAAATGGTTTCGTGAGGGAGTCACGAAACCGGTAGAGAAGAGAAAAGGGAGGTATTTGGGAGGTTTACCTGTTGTTACTTTATCAAGCCTGCTCTTACACAATTCTGACTAGGATGTTTCATTAATTAAGTCTTCTTGCAAGCTCTTTTAAAGAAACCTTGGTTTGCGTGTGTTAAATTATTACCTTGAGACTTATCTTTAGCTTTTTTATAAAGAAGCTTTTTGCAGGTTTTGAACCTAAGTTTATTTTGGAGTAACTGTTGTTTGACTCTGTTCGTATTTTAGCTGAGAATAATCATGTTCGTGTTGAGCTTGCAAGGGCTAACGGGCAGATGGTTGTTGTGAAGCGACTTAAGAGTCATTCTCCTTTTATGTTAGAGCGATTGCAGCGTGAAGCGTTGGTTCTTGAAAAGTTACGACATGAGCATATAGTTCCGCTTATCACGGCGCGAGGTGACATGATTATTTATGCTTATGTGCCGGGTGTGAATTTAGCGGATGCTTTAGATGCAGGGGCTTTGCCACTCAGGCGTAGCTTGAAGATTGTTGATGACATTTTGCAGGCGCTTTCTTATGCGCATAGCAAAGGTGTTATTCATTGCGATGTTAAGCCTGGCAATATTATTGTTAAGGGCGAAAAGGCGTTACTGGGTGATTTTGGTTTTGCTAAAGATTTAGAATTAACCTCTATAACCCAAGAGGATGTCATGTTGGGCACCCCTAATTACATGGCGCCAGAGCAATTTCGTGGTGAGCGAGATGATTTACGGAGTGATCTTTACTCTGTTTCGGGGGTACTTTATCATTTGCTAACAGGTAAGCCACCTTACGGGCGCGATATTATTAGGTTCTTGATTGGTGATGCTAGTGCCAAACTCGAGCCGCTTGATAGTGCTTTTTCGAGTGTTTCGAGTGTTGTGTATAGAGGTTTGTCTCGTGAGCCTGAGAAGCGTTTTGCTTCTGCTGATGAGATGCGTCAGGCTTTGCATGATGCGTTAGAGCCTGTGCGTGGTTAATGATTGCGGAATCTAAAGAATGAGACATTTTGTGCTGGTTTTTACTTTTCGATTTTTATTTGTTTACTATGATTTCTGCTTTTAGTGGGGATGCTTTTTTGGCAACTCGAGCGGCGCGTCGGGTGTTGCGGGCGCGTGGCTTTCGGGTTGAGGAAGTTACGGAGTTGGGGGAGGGGATGCAGGCGGCTGAGGTGGCTCAGTTGGCAGCGCAGTCGGGTTTGTTTGGCAATGTTGCTCTGCTACTTGATTTCTCTGCAGCTTTTAAAGGACAGGGTGGCGTTAAGCCTCGTAATGAAGTGCTGAAGGTGCTTGAGACCGTTCCTGATGATACGTTTGTGGTGGTGCTTGATCTTGAGACAACATCGTCTAGGCAAAAAACGTATAAAGCTTTGGGTGATCATTATGATTATCCTACCCCTAGGTTTTCGGCGTTAACGCACTGGGTTCGGCAGGAATTAACTGAGAATAAAGTGCGCTTTCATAAAGATGTGCCTGATACCTTAGCTGATTTATTTGGTGAGGATTTACCTAGTTTAGCGGCTGAAGTTCAGAAGCTTGCTGTGTTAGATGAAGAGCTTTCTAGTGAGCGGCTTAAAGAAATTGTTAATAGGCCTGCGTCTAGAGATGCGTTTGATTTTATTGAGGCGACAGCTGCAGGTGATTTAAAGCGTGCTTTGCTGGTCTGTCAGAGTCTCATGGCGCAAGGGGAAGCGCCACCGCGTATTTTGGGTGCGCTTATGTGGCAGTATGATTTGGTGGCTCGAGTGGTTGCGTTACAAGAGTCACGGGCTAGGGTGGACGTGTCTTTGGTTACGCAGACGCTTAAACTTAAGCCGTTTGTTGCTCAGAAGGTTTTGGCGACGTCTCAGCATTTATCTGAGGCGACTTTACTTTATGTGTTGCGTCTTATTTTGGATGCGGATGTGGCTATGAAAACAGGGCGTAATGAGGTTCACGCCCTTGAGGAATTAGCTTTGAAGCTTGCTTCTTTTTATGCTCGAGCTAGGTGAGCTTTAGAGGCTTGGGTAGTCGGTGTAGCCTTTTTCGTTTCCGCCGTAAAACGTAGCGCTGTCCCATTTGTTCAAGGTCGTATTTTCTTTAAAGCGTTTGACTAAGTCTGGGTTGGCTATAAAGGCTTTGCCGTAAGCTATGAGGTCTGCGGTGTCTGCTTTTAGCATGGCTTCGCCTGATTCTTTTGTTAAGCCACCAGCAACCATTAGGGTGCCTTGGTACTGTTCTCTAAATAATAAAGAGGCTTTTGTGTTGCCAACGTCTGCCTCTACGGTATGTAAGTAGGCTAGGTCGTAGGCGTTTAGCATCTGCGCGGCAGCTTGATAGGTTCCTATAGGGTTGGCATCTTGCCTGCTGCCTGTGGCATTGTTAGGAGATAAACGAACCCCTAGTTGTTTGCTTGGTAACACACTCAAAATGGCTTCGGTTACTTCTTTGAGTAAACGCAGTCTATTTTCAAGATTGCCACCATAGTTATCTGTACGTTTATTTGTACCTGTTCTTAAGAATTGCTCTAGCAAATAACCGTTTGCAGCGTGTATTTCTATGCCATCAAAGCCTGCCTCTAGGGCATTTAAGGCTGCTTGTTTGTAATCTTGAACAACGCTAGGAATTTCTGAACTTTCTAAAGCTCTGGGGCTTTCATTATTTGCTGTATAAGAAAAATCTGGGTACATGATGTTACCTTCGTATTTAACACTCGAAGCCGATACGGGTAGCGCGCCAGCGTGGTAGCTCGAGTGTGATATGCGCCCGACATGCCAGAGTTGTAAGAAGATGATGCCGCCTGCATCATGTACAGCTTGGGTGACTTTTTGCCATGCTTTTATTTGTTCACTTGAGTGAATGCCGGGTGTATCTGGGTAGCCTTGCCCCATGGGGCTTATTTGGGTTGCTTCGCTAATGATGAGGCCGGCACTGGCGCGTTGAGCGTAGTGTTTAGCCATGATGTCTTGCGGGATGGTTCCTTTAGCGCGGTTGCGGGTGAGGGGTGCCATAATGATGCGATTGGCTAGATTTAAGTTACCTAATTGAAAAGGCTCGAGTAGTTTCATAAAGAGTACTATATATTATATAGTGGTTTTGTTTTTGTCTTACTTGCTACACACTTTAAGTCAAAAAAGCCCGACCCAAGCCATGCGTTGCCTAGGTCGGTAAGGAGTTAGATTCTTAGATTTAAGAATCTAGGGATGAATGAAAGAACCAAATCTCTAGGAAGGGGAGGTCTTAATGCGACTTTATTTTGTATTAAGACCTTTAATACCAGTGCACAACCCAGTCATTGATTCATTTCTTCTCTGACAAAGCTAGTTTAAAAAACAAGGCGTTACCAAAGCGTTACCAAGCCATTAACGGATACATTGAATTAGCTGAAAACCCTCTTTTTGTTAGGGCTTACACACTGCTTTTATTGTCGTAACTATTCAACCTATCAATAGTTACGTCGCTTTGCAGAAGGTGTAAAAAAGTAGGTCAGCCTAAGCTTTAGTTTAATCCGATAGTCCTAAAAAGACAAAGTTAGGCATTCGTAAAAACGATAGTAAACCTTAAAGTTTGCTGCCCAGTATCCAAATTAATCTTAATTTTCCGACTACACTAGCCTTATGGACTTAAAAATTAATAATCAAACCTACACTTCAGAAGCCGAAGGCGCAGACATGCTGCTCTGGGTTCTGCGAGATGAACTAGGCTTAACAGGTACAAAATTTGGCTGCGGGGTTGGCATATGTGGCTCTTGCACAGTGCACATTGATGGCGTCGCTATGCGCTCATGTGTTACACCTGCCGTAGCTGCGGTAGGAAAAAACGTACGAACTGTAGAGGGTCTAGCTACCCTAAATGCAGCAGGCGAAGAAGTGCTTCACCCCATTCAAGAAGCTTTCATTGCAGAGCAAGTACCCCAATGTGCTTGGTGCATGAATGGTCAAATGATGACCGCAGTCGCATTTCTAGAGCAAAACCAAAAACCAAGCCAAGAAGAAATTCTAGAAGCCATGAACAGAAACTACTGCCGTTGTGGCTGCTACGCACGCATAAAAACAGCCGTTGCTAAAGCCGCTGAGCTAATGGAGCAAAGCTAATGCCTAAAAAAGCGAAAAAGAAAAAACAAGCAGAAAAAATAGAAGAACTACAAACAGGCAAGAAAAAAAGCCGCTGGCGTGTATCCCGAAGAGGTTTCTTAATAGGCACAGGTGTACTTGGAACAGGTGTTGCCTTAGGCTGGGTATTTGGCTTACCCGCAGCCAGATTAGGCATAGCCAAATCAGTAGATGAAAGTGGCGCACCGGGCGGCATAGAGGTAGACCCTGTTTTATGGTTTGAAGTACAAACAGACAACCGCGTCACGCTACACAACATAAAAGTCGAAATGGGTCAAGGTATTCACACAGCAGTTGCCCAAATGGCAGCAGAAGAACTCGAGTTCCCCTTTGAAAACATTACTGTGGTTGCTGCGAGTACCGCTAGAGGCATTAATGATGGTTTTGGTACAGGTGCTAGTAATAGTGTTAGTAGCTTGTATACACCCCTACGTGAAGGCGCAGCCACACTACGTGAAATGCTCAGAGCAAAAGCAGCCGAGAAATGGTCAACCCCGCTAGAAAACGTAGTCGCTATGGAAGGCACTTTCTTCCAGCAAAACAACCCCAGTGAAGTTCTGACTTATGGGCAAGTTGTTGAAGGTGTAAGCGAATGGGAGGTTCCAAAAGAAGCACCCGCACTCAAACCCAAAAGCGAATTTCGCTATATAGGTCAGCCTTTAGCACGCATAGACTTAACCGAAAAACTCACAGGGCGCGCAGTTTACGGCTATGATGCTCGCACCGAAGGCATGCTTTACGGCGCAGTAGCCAGACCCCCAACTTTCACCTCTACCCTAAAAAGTGCCGCTGAAGGCACAGCCAGAAGCGAAAAAGGCGTTATTGACGTGGTCATACAAGACGGCTTTGCAGCTGTAGTTGCCACAAGTCGCGCCGCAGCCCATAGAGGCGTAGCAGCACTCGCACTCGAGTGGGAAGCAGGTGCAGTCTATCAACAAGCAGACATTGAAGCGCTCACCCAAGTAAAACCCAATGAAGGCATAGAAATACAGCGTGAAGGCCGCGTGGCTGCCAACCTAAAAAAAGGCAGACTCATAAGCTCCGAGTACCGCAGCCCCATGGCAGTACATGCCCACCTAGAACCCCAAGCTGCCCTAGTAGACGCCCGTGCAGACAAAGTAGTAGCGCAAGTATCCACCCAATCACCCGTATTGGTACGCGACGAAATAGCTAAAATTTTAGGCCGTAAAGAAGACGAAGTTGAAGTCACCGCAACCTACCTAGGCGGTGGCTTTGGCAGACGCCTAAATGTAGAAGTTGCCCTTGAAGCCGCACGCCTATCACAAGCCGTAGGTAACCCCGTACACGTAGGCTGGACACGCACCGAAGAATTCCAAAATGGCTATGTACGCCCACCCACCCACAGCCGCTTTGAAGCCTCACTAGATGAACAAGGCAAAATACTCGCCATAAAACACGAACAAGCCAGCGGAGACGTAGCCTTCCCGTTCTTCCCGGCTTTCCTAGTTACTTTATTTGGAGCAGATTTTGGCGCATGGCGCGGCTCACGCTTCCACTACGACGGCATAGAAAACCGTCAAGTCCTCTCACAACGCGTCAAACTACCCCTAGCAACAGGCTGGTGGCGTGGCCTTGGCCTACTCGCCAACACCTTCGCAGTAGAAAGCTTCATGGATGAACTCGCCTATGAAGCAGCTAAAGACCCACTCGAGTTTCGCCTTAATCACCTAGCAGATTCCGAGAATGGTCGCCGTATGAAAGCTGTGCTAAATGCCGCTGCGCAAGATGCCAACTGGGGAGCTGCTTTACCTGAAGGTCGCGCTATGGGCATAGCCTGCTCAACAGATGTGCGTACCCCTTGCGCCCAAGTAGCAGAAGTATCTATAGAAAATGGCAAAATTATAGTGCATAAAATAACGGCAGCTATCGACCCGGGGCTAGCTATTAACCCTGACGGCATTAAAGCTCAAACACAAGGCTCCATTGTAATGGGTTTAAGCTCCACCTTCTTTGAAAAACTCACCATTAAAGATAGTCGCTTTTCACCTCAAAACTTTGACACCTATCCGCTTTTAACCATTAAAGATACGCCTGAAATCAGTGTACGAGTTTTAGAAAGTGGCGATGAACCTTTTGGCATGGGTGAACCCCCCTTAGGCCCCGTAGCTGCCGCGGTAGCAAACGCAGTCTTCGCTTTAAACGGGAAAAGGCTAAAAGAATTACCCCTCAGTTTGAGTTAGTAAGACAATGAGCAAAGCTGTTATGGAGCACCATATCAAACAAAGGTATTCCAGCGACAATGATCTTAGTAATGCCTGTAGAACCGAGATTTTAAGAGTTTGTACGGAGTTTATTGATAGTGATCTAGCGGATAAAAACTTTGTTCAGGAACTCACTTCTGGAGAAGATTCGCGATTTTGGGCCAGAGTTTCAGAAGCACTCCTATTTGATCAGTTAAACAGCCACCAATTTAATGTCTGCTCTAAGGAGGTAGGTCCTGATTTTCTAGTTAAGGATCAAGATCAAAAAGTATGGATAGAAGTAATTTGTCCAGAACCTAAAGGAATTCCTGATGCGTGGTTGGATTTTAAAGAGGGTGTGGTAGCTTTTCCCGGCAATGATATCCTGCTGAGATGGACTGCGGCAATTAAAGAAAAGGCTGAAAAGTTGGTGGGCAAAAATGATAATCTTGGTTATCTGAAGCAAGGCCATGTATCTGAAGATGATGCCTACGTAATTGCAATTAATGGCTGTCAATTAAGAAACGGACTATTTCCTAGTTTCACTGGAGTAAGCGGATTTCCTTTTGCTGTCGAGGCAGTCTTTCCAATAGGAGCATTCCAACTTCAGATCAATTCGAACAATAAACAGGTAGTTGAAAGCGGTCATCAATATCGTTCATCTGTGCTAACTAACAATCACGCTACCGTTGAAACTAACATTTTTTTAAATCCACAATTCCAATCAGTGAGTGCTTTATGGGCTGTTGATATCAACGGTGACGGTGTTATTGGCAACCCTGAACCAACAGCAATTATTCATAATCCTATTGCAAAAAACCCTATTCGCCAAGGACTTTTACCTGCCAATTGTGAGTATGTTGCTACACTTAATAACTATGGTGAACTTGAACGTATTGTCAGGAAATAAGGCTAACCAACTGTTATAGGTTTTACAAGAGTTTTGCCAACACCAATAAAAATGCAAATAGGTCTTGTTATCTTTTTATTGATGCGCTAACTCACTGCCACGCCTAAAGCTTGCTGAAATAGTTCGGGTAATCTGGGTGCATCTAGAATCTCTGCGAGTGCCACCATGAGTTTTTCGTAGTGCTCAGGGTGGGCATTTTCACCCATAAAACCTAAGCGCCATATTTTGCCTGCGGTTTCACCTAATCCACCTGTTACTGAAATAAAGTACTCTTGTCTTAAGCGCTGACGTACTTTTGCATCATCTAAACCCTCTGGTAAAGCAACAGCTAAAACGGTGACCAAGCGATAGTCTTTGGGTATAAAGGCTTTAAAGCCTACGCTTTCTAAAGCACTCAGGGTGGCATTTGAAACTTGCAAAGCTCTTAAGCTTCTTTTTTCTATGCCTTCTTCAAGCGCTGCTCTTATGGCTTCACCTGTTGCCCAGTGGAGTTGTACAGGAATAGTATGGTGGTATTTGCGGCCTTTGCTGCCAACTGCCCAGTAGGCTTCCATGCCTAGCGCGTCGTTGTACCACGTGCTGACAGGGGTTTTTCGAGCAGCAATCATTTGCATGGCGCGTTCACTGAAAGCAACAGGGGCTAGCCCAGGAGGGGCCGATAGGCATTTTTGTGACCCTGTGTAGGCATAATCAATACCCCATGCTTGCATGTCAAACTCGAGCATGCTGACGGTTGTTACGGCGTCTACCGAGTAGAGTGCGCCGACCTCTAAAGCTATTTCGCCTATTTCAGGTACAGGGTTGAGTACGCCAGTGCTGGTTTCGCCGTGAACCATGGCAATGAGTTTTGGTTTGACTTCAAAAGCTATATTTCTGACGACTTCTATTTCTACAGGGTTTGATGCACCAAAACGAACAGGGAATACGCTTGCGCCTAGGCGTTGGCATATTTCTATCATGCGTTCACCAAAGACGCCATTGCTTACAATTAAGACTTTCTCGCCGGGTTCTAAAAGATTTGCGAAGCCTGCTTCCATGCCAAGTGAACCTGTACCAGATAAAAGGCTTACAAAGGCGTTTGGGCCTGTTTTGTACAGTTCGTGTAGGTCATTAACAATTTGGTCATTGTAGGCAAAAACATCTTCATCCATGTGACTACGCATGGGCCACTGCATAGCTTGAAGGGCTTTAGGGTGAATGGGGGTAGGGCCGGGGGTTAATAGCGTGACAGTTTGAGATTTGTTCATTAATAGTTATCCTTTAAAGTTTAAGTGAGGTGTATTAAAAAGAAAAATGACCTACCCTTAGTTTAAGGAGGTCATGCAAAACAACGACACGAAGCTCGGGTATATAGCTCGAGTTTTGTATCGTTTGTTAGTACGCTCGCGGCGCTAGTGAATCCATTATGCTGAGTAGTTTACACAAGATAATCATAAATGTAAAGTTCTTCTTGGGGTCTTTGTAGAGCTTTTTGTTTTGAAGTGGTGGTGGCTTAATAGTTGGCTGTGTGTCTGTTCTAGGGTGCAAGCTCTGTTATTTTTTGCTGCTTTCGTTAAATTATCCCTTGTATAAAGCCCCTTAAACACTGTATACTCACGTTTGGAATTTACATTCCCGACTACCATTTTGAGGTGGGTGCGTCGCACACCGCCTTTTTTTAATGCCCGTTTGTGGCAAGCATCGTCTTTTGCAACCCCTATTTCATGAAAGGAGTAAGCCATGCAAGACTTAGTAACTGCCGCCCGTGACCTACTCACTCCTTTAGGCTATGAAGTTCTGGAGTTAGATGTTGCTGGCTCAAAAGATAAAAAAAGTATTTTACTTCGTATTGATAGGTTAGATGAGGCTATTGTCTCTATGGATGATGTCACTTTGGCTACTGAAGTATTTAGTTTGGAACTCGATAGGTTAGATCCTTTTGAGATGCCTTATAAGCTAAATGTTAGTTCTCCAGGCAGTGAGAGACCTTTATTTACCAAACGCCATTTTGAACGCTTTCATGATTTAAAAGCTAAAGTCAAAGCTGGTCAAGATCAGTTCAAAGGTATTATTCGCAAGGTTACAGATGAAACCGTGACATTTGAAGTTGCTAAAGAATTAAAAACATATACTTTAGGATTAGTTGAAGCTCGCTTAGATGAGTGGCCTGATACACCTAGATAGGAGTAAAGCATGAACAAAGATTTTATTGATGCGCTTAACCACTTGGCGGCAGACAAAAACCTCGATAAAATACAACTTTTAGCGAGTTTCGAAGAGTCTCTAGAGCAGGCTTATGAGCGCAATGTTGAACCGGGTAAAGATATAGATGTGGTGATTGACCCTGATAGTGGTGAAATGGAAGTACTGGTTATTCGTCGGGTTGTAGATGAAATAGAGGATGAAGACAAAGAAATTTTGTTGAGTGAAGCCTTAGAGTTAGATGATACCGTTGAGGTTGGCATGGAAATGGAATTTCCGGTTGACCCTGAGAAGTTTACGCGTATTGCTGTTCAAACCACCAAGCAAGTTATTACTCAAAAAATTCGTGAAGCAGAACGCCAGCTTGTTTTTGATGAATATAAAGACCGTGCTGGTGAAGTTATGACGGGCATTGTTGCACGTACCGATAATAAACGCAATGTATTTGTTGATCTTGGTAAAGGCGAAGCTATTATGCCTAATAAAGAGCAAATACCGGGCGAGCGCTACATGATTGGTATGCGTATAAAGGTTTATGTCATGAATGTAGAACAATCTAGTCGTGGTCCCAGCATTTTGGTGTCACGCGCAGCTCCAGAGCTTTTAGAGTACCTTATGCGTCAAGAAATTCCTGAAGTAACTGACGGAACAGTAGAAATAAAGGCAGTGGCTCGTGAAGCTGGTCAGCGCTCTAAAGTAGCGGTTACCAGTAGTAATCCTAATGTTGATCCGATTGGTGCTTGTATTGGGCATAGGGGTAGCCGCATTCAGGCTGTCACAGGTGAGTTGCAACGGGAACGTGTTGACATTATTATGTGGGATCCAAACCCAAGAGAATTTATTCGTAACGCTTTATCACCCGCTAAGGTGGGCGCAATTGATATAAATACAGATAAAGGTGATGCGGGCATTACCGTTGCTCATGATCAACTTTCTTTAGCGATTGGTAAGGGCGGTCAGAACGTACGTTTAGCAGCAAAACTTACGGGCTTTAAAATTGACTTGAATGCAACAGACATGGTGAGTGACCTTGATGCTGCGCTTCAAGCTGCTGCACAAGACGGAGCTGACCCTGTTATTAACGTAAGTTCAGAAAGCAAGCGTGCAGCCTTTGATGCTCTTTTTAGTAGTGAACCTAAAGCTGAAGAAGCAGGCTCTGATGAGGAGGCTGCCAGCTAAATGCCTCAAAAGATTAGCCAAGCCAAACCAAAGCACATTCCGTTGCGTCGTTGCGTAGCCTGCCGAGACTCAAAACCACAAGCAGAGCTCATACGTTTCTACAAACTAGAATCAGGTGCATGGCAGCTAGACGAGGCTTACGCAGCCAATAATAAAAAAACAACTGGTAGAGGCGCGTGGCTTTGTCAAAACGAAGCTTGCCACAGCCAAAAAGCATTAGGACGATTTTTTAGAGCAGATGCAAAAAACATAAGTGAAAACCTTAGTAAGTACAAAAAGAACTCGAGCGCTTCAACTATTGCTAAGCGTGTTCGGGTAGAAACAGGAGGGATGAATGCCTGAAAAAGTAAGAATTTATCAGCTTGCTAAAGATTTAGATATTGAGAGTAAAGATCTTTTAAGTATTCTTGAAGATATGGGTGTTGAGGCTAAGACTGCGTCGAGCAGTATTGATGCTGAGACGGCTGAGTTAGTTAAGCAGTTAGTTTCTGATGAGGCTGAGGCTCCTGCTACGCAAGAAGTAGCTTTAGAAGCGGCACCTAAAACTAAGAAAAAGCCTGAAGCGCCTTCAGTTGAGGTTAAAGAGAAGGTTAAGGTTAAGCAGCCTGAATTGCCTTTAAGAGCGCCTGTGGTTACGGTCATGGGTCATGTTGATCATGGTAAAACGAGTTTGCTTGATTATATCCGTAAAGCCAAAGTAGCTGAAAAAGAAGCTGGTGGTATTACGCAGCATATTGGTGCGTATCAGGTTGCAACAGGTCAAGGCTTAGTTACTTTTATTGATACACCGGGTCACGAGGCGTTTACAACTATTCGTCAGCGTGGCGCTAATGCTACAGATATAGCTATTATTGTGGTTGCTGCTGATGACAGCATTATGCCGCAAACCCGTGAAGCTATTGCGCATGCAAAGGCCGCCAAAGTGCCTATTATTGTAGCGATTAACAAGATTGATTTGCCTCAAGCGAATCCTGATAAAGTCAAGCAAGACCTCATGCAAGTTGAGCTTATTCCTGAAGAGTACGGCGGTGACACCATTGTTGTACCTGTAAGTGCAGCAACGGGTGAAGGTGTTGATGATTTACTAGAAATGATTTCTTTGGTCGCTGAAGTTGAAGATTTACGTGCTTCACCAGATGTCGCCGCTAAAGGCATTATTATTGAATCCGTACTTGATAAACGTGCGGGTGTTTTAGCAACCCTGATCATTCAAGAAGGAACCCTGCGAGTAGCTGACTACATTGTTTCAGGTGAATCTTGGGCCAAAGTTCGCGCTATGAATGATGCTTTAGGTCAGCGAGTTACTGAAGCAGGCCCTGCCTTCCCTGTACAAATTCTTGGCTTTAGTAATCAGCCTAGCGCTGGTGACATGATCGAAGAAGTTGAAAATGAAACCGCAGCTAAAGCCTTAGCTAATGAACGTAAAGAAGCAAGACAAACACAAGCACTCGAGTCTGCGGAGGGTGCTAAGCCACTAACATTAGCTGATTTGTTTGGCAAAACTACGGTGACTACGGTGAATCTTATTTTGCGTGCTGATACGCAAGGGTCATTAGAGGCTATTAAGGGTGTGCTTGCTAAAGAAGCTGCTAAGTATGATGAAGTTGATCTTGAAATTATGCTTGCTGGTGTTGGTGCGCCTACAGATTCTGATTTGCTTTTGGCTGGCACAGCTGATGCAACGATTATGAGTTTTGGTGTTACCCCTACAGGTAGTGTTAAAAAGGCTGCTGAGCGCCAAGGCATTCCACTTAAAAGCTATAAAATCATTTATCAGCTTATTGAAGATGTTGAGCGTATGCTTCGGGGTCAAATTGAACCTGAATATGAAGAGAAGGTTCTGGGTCACGCTGAAATTCGTCAAGTTATTCAGGTGCCTCGTTCAGGTGTGATTGCTGGTTCGTACGTTACAGATGGTGTGATTCGTCGTAATGCTAAGGCGAAACTGATTCGTGGAGGCAAAGAAGTTTATAAAGGCTCTATTGCGCAGTTACGTCGTTTTAAAGATGATGTTCGTGAAGTTGGTACTGGCTTTGAATGTGGTATTAATTTGCAAAACTACGAAAATGTTCAAGAAGGCGACATCATAGAAGTCTACGATCTTGTAGAAATTCCTATATAAAACTTAGCCTGCCTATACTTTAGGTAGTTTGTTTATAAAATGAAGCAAAAGAAAACACTTAACCCCAACGCTTTTAGCTTAAAGATTGGCTTACGTGTTTATCTGACGCTTCATTTTTTGCTTTTACCTTTAAGCTACATTTCGGTCACCTATAAGCCTTCGGTTTTAGAGCAAGCTCAAGGTTTTGCTGCGACGGGTTCTTGGTTCTTAGAACCCAACCAACTTCGTCGGCTTAGCCCTACGCAAGCTCGCCTTGCAGGCTGGCTTCCAAAGCTTAACGACCTTCAAGATAGACTCTTTTTTCCTATATTTCTTATTTTTTGTAGTTCCCTGCTTTTTATTGTTAGGTGTAAAAAAGTTTTTTTGCAGCAACAAAAATGGCAGCTTGAGGGTGGATAAGGCTATTTAAATTGTTTATGAACTTATGATTTGTATTGCTTATAAACAAATAAATATTTTAAAGATAGAATTTAAGAGCTATCTTTGAGATTATCGCGGAAGCTTGTTAGATAAACTTGAGAATAGTTGCAAGCTCGATAATTGTGATAGATAAATCATTACTGCGAAACCTAATTCAATAAAAAATTAAGAAGGATAGTTTATGAATCAAAGAAATATGACAGGGCTGCTTGTTCTAGCCGCAATAGCTGCCTCTATTTTATACTTGTGGCAGCCTTGGCAAGCCGATGACACTCTTAAGTTAGGGCTTGACTTACAAGGTGGCTTACGTGTTGTTCTAGAAGCTGAAGAAGACAATGTAGACCGTACTGAACTTGACACGGCTAGAAATGTGATTGAAAATCGTGTTAACCAGTTTGGTGTCTCTGAACCCTTGGTGCAAACCAGTGGTGATAAAAGAATTATTGTTGAACTTCCTGGTTTATCTGCAGATGACCAAGATCGTGCCCTTGGGCTTATTGGTCAACAAGCCTTATTAGAGTTTCGTTTGGTTAGACTAGATGCGCAAAATAAGAGCGTTTCAGATCCTGTTAACCCTCTGACAGTTCTTGATTTAGAAGAAGTTGCCTTTACGGGTGAAATTCTACGTGATGCCAGTGCAGACTTTAATCGTGTGGGTAACGCAGCTTTGGGTGGCGCTGTCGTTCTATTTGATATAAAGCGTGAATTTGCAGATGATTTTGGGCGTTTTACAGGTGACAATATTGGTCGCCGCATGGCTATTGTGCTTGATGGTGTTATTCAGACAGCACCAACCATTAATGGTCGTATTAGTGACAGTGGACAAATTGAAGGTATCGATTCACTTGAAGAAGCAACCGATACAGCGCTTGTTTTAAGAAGTGGTAGCTTACCTATTAATTTACTGGTAGAAGAAATTCGTGCCATTGGTCCAACGCTTGGTCGTGACTCAATTAATGCAGGTACAAGAGCAGCTATTATTGGTGCTGGCGCCGTGGTCATTGCTGTTGTTCTATACTACGGACCCTTATTTGGTGGTGTACTAACCCTAGGTTTGGCATTAGCAGTACTCTTTATTTTTGGTGCACTCGCAGGTTTTGGTGCGGTACTTACGCTTCCTGGTCTAGCAGGTCTGGTACTAACGATTGGTGCTGCTGTAGATGGTAACGTTATCTCCTTTGAACGTATTAAAGAAGAATTACGTGCTGGTAAAACACTGCGTTTAGCCATGAAGTCAGGCTTTGGCAATTCACTCTCCGCAATTATTGACGCAAACGTAACGACACTTTTAGCAGCAGCAGCTTTATATCAATATACAAGTGGACCTGTACGCGGGTTTGCCATTACGCTAGCTATAGGTATTGTTGCGGCTGTATTTGTTAACACAGTAGTGGTTCCCTTTATCCTAGATGTCTTAACTGTACGTGCTAAAAAATCTTATATGCCTATGGGCTTTTACGCTACAGGTATTCGTTTTATAAAACTAGCACCCATTGTCTTAGGCATATCAGGCTTCTTGGCTTTAGCTTCTATAGCTATTGTTACAGTTAGAGGACTAAATCTATCTGTAGACTTTACAGGTGGTACAACAGCGCTTTACCAAGTAGATTCAGATACAACTGTTGACAGCATAAGAAATGCCATAGATGAACTTGGTCTAGAAGGCATAAACGGTAGCGGTGCATCTATTCAAGAAGTACAAGATACAACCATTAGCAGCGTTGATAGTGCTGCAGAAGCAAACGCAACAAAACTATTCTCAGTACGAACAGGAACAACAGAGAGTAACGAAGTTAACAACGACTTTGTCACCTCATTAGCAAGCAGCCTCAATGGTGACCTACTCTCCGCAGATTTTGTAGGACCTTCAGTAGGGTCTGATTTACGTCTTGGCGCAATTTACGCTGTTCTTGTAGCACTTGGCCTCATCTTACTTTATGTCGGATGGCGCTTCTGGCCCACATGGATCATTTCTATTGCAGCTATTATTGCCGTTATTCACGATGTCGGTATTGTTATGGGCGTCCTTGACTTAATCAATTCAGAAATAAGTATTCCAGTTCTGGCAGCCTTACTCTTTGTTGTGGGTTACTCACTTAATGACTCGATCATCATTGCAGACAGAATTCGTGAAAACTTAAGAAAACTACGTGGTCAAAGCTACGCAGAAATCGTAGAAATATCTGTAAACCAAACCCTCTCACGAACCGTTATGACCTCACTCACCACTTTATTGCCGGTGCTCGCATTGCTATTCTTCGGTGGCAGTGTGCTAAGAGACTTTAGTCTTACGCTACTCATAGGCATCGGCATAGGTACCTACTCGAGTATCTTCATCTTAGCGCCTATGGTGGTTTGGTTTAAGAGTCGCCAGCAAGAAACAAAAGGACGCCGCTCGAGTCGTCGTAAAACTGCTTAAGCTTAGTTTTTAAAACTAAAAAAGGTCGGCGTTTGCCGACCTTTTTTAGTTACTGGGTTTTTTGAATGTCAAGGGAAAACTGCCTAATGAAGCTATTATCAAAAGACAACACAGCTCGCCAGTTTCCTTCTGCTAAAGGGATTTTGGCAGGTAGCACATAAAGACTAGAAAAACCCTCGTTCTCTTGATTAACCCAAATAGCGTCAGAAGCAACTTCGGTATTATCTTGAGCAAACCATTGCACCATTAACCAACCTTCAGTCGGTACTTGATTGAGCTTTACTGACAAGAAAAGCTTGTCATCTTCTAAATACAAACCCCTTGAATTTTCAATATCTAAGCTTTCTTTAAAAGGCTGAGATTCAATTAAAGGTGGAATGTAAAGAAAGGTGCAGGAGGAGAGGAAAAGCAAACAACTAAGAACTAAGAAGAAAGTGGAAAGTGGAAAGTGGAAAGTGAAAAGTGAAAAGTAATGCTTAATTTTCCAATTTTTTAATTTTCCAATTCGCTGCCTATTCATAATGCCCTTGGAATGTACAGTGCGCCTAATAAGGCTATAGGCGCGGTTTCAGCCCTTAAAATACGGCTTCCAAAACGAATGGCACTTGCACCCTTGGCTTGCAGCATCATGACTTCATCTTCACTCAAGCCACCCTCAGGCCCTGTAACAATCATTACTTCTTGCGCTGCAGGTAAATCAGCTAAGTTCTTTTTAGCGTAAGGATGCGCCACAAGCGTTAACTTAGGCAAAAGCAAATCATGAACACTTAAACCAGACTCGAGTGTTGGAGTGCGCGCCCTAGAAGACTGTTTTACGGCTTCACGAGCAATTTTATGAAGACGCTCGAGTTTTGATTTAGATAATTCAGGAACATCTGCATAGTGACTTTTAAAGAACAGAATTCGGTTCACGCCAAGTTCAGTGGCTTGACGTACCACATCTGAAAGTTTGTCACCTTTAAGTAACGCTACTGCCAGTGTGACATTTAAGGTTGATTCGCTTGTGCTTTCATAAGGTGCAGCAAGCTCGAGTGCAAGGTCTGTTTTTGTTAGGCTCGTGATTTCTCCATCGGCTTGTCTGCCTTGACCATCAAAAGCTTGAATCTGTGCTCCAACTTTGACGCGTAACACTTTAATTAAATGCTGAGCTTCGTCACCTAAAAGATGATTTTCACCTTCTTGAAGCCCTTCTAAATAAACCCTATGAACTCGCATGCCTAGACCTTAACTGCACTCACGAAACTCCACTCACCGTCATGCTTAACTTGAACATCACTAAAAAAAGGGCTTAGAGCGGTTGTTACGCTTTCAAGTTTTTCTGTCATAATGCCACTTAGTAAAAGCACACCAGCGGCGTTAAGGTGTTTAAGATAATCAGCAGCTAGTTGCACATGTAACTCAGCAAACAAATTGGCTAACAACACATCACAGCTATCATTAACATCATCAAGTGTAGCTAGTTCAAAAGAGGCTCTTGAGTGGTTTAACTTGGCATTTTCAAAAGCAATCGGTAGGGTAAGCTCATCAATATCAACACCCCAAGCACGCTTTGCGCCTAACAAATCAGCAGCAATAGCTAAAATGCCAGAACCCGCACCGACATCCAGCACCGTTTTGCCAAACAAATCAAGCTGCTCTAAAGCCTCCAAAATCATTTTTGTAGTTTCATGATGCCCTGTGCCAAACGCCATGCCTGGGTCAAGCCACAAGACGCGCTGAGCGGCACTAAGGCTAACAGGTAAATGAGTTGGCGCAATGACCAAATGTTGCAAAAAAACAGGCTGCAACGAAGCATAATACGCCTCCACATAACCATCTGCATCCACTTCAGACCAGAGACCTTCAAGGCTAAGCTCGAGTTTGTCATTAAAGAAAGCAAGAATATCTTCTTTGTCTTCTGTTATGCCTGTGCAGCCTAGCTGCCACAGGCTATCTGCAACGGCATCTTCTAGGCTTGCTTTGGTGCGAAATATAAAACTCATAAACGTATCCTTTGGTGCTTATCTTGATTCATTAAAGCTTAGTTTATCGTGAGGGCTTCTTAAAAAGATGTTGAAGACGTAATAGTAAATGATTAAGGTCTAAGGTTAAGGTCATAAAAGGCTATAAATTGTACCTTGTGACGGTGCCAGATACAGCATCTCGACTTTAGAAAAAAAGACTCAAACGTGCTAAAAAATCAAGCCCTTTAACAGCTTGCAAAAGATTGATTTTTAGGTAGAATACTAATTCCCCTCCCTTAGAGGGTACGCTGTAAGCAGTAGCGAAGGTTCATGTTTTAAAGTGATGAGTTAACTATGGATAGTAGAATGCCTCCCCAAAATTTAGAAGCAGAGCAAAGCGTTCTGGGTAGCATATTGCTTGATAACGAAGTGTTTGCCAATGTCGAAGGAACCCTGAGCGCAAATCACTTTTATAAAGAAGGTCATCGGGTTATTTTTAGAGCTTTTGAAAAGCTATTTAGGCGCTCTGAACCTGTAGATCTTGTTACCGTCACCGAAGAGTTACGCCAAAGTGGTGATCTTGAAGCCATAGGCAGCGTGCCTTACTTAATTGGTTTAGCAGATAGTGTGCCTACGGCAGCCTACGCAGAAAATTACGCAAAAATAGTAGCAGAAAAAGCTATTTTAAGAGATCTGATTAGTGCTAGTGGTAGCATTATGCAAACGGCTTATGACCAGTCACAACCGTTAGAACAAATACTAGACAAGGCCGAATCAAGCATTTTTGAACTCTCAAGCAACAAACGCAGTCATAGCTTTCAAGATATGGGTGGTCTGGTCAGTGAAACCTTTGAGCACATTAATTATTTGCTTACCAACCCAGACCCCGTATCTGGCTTAGCAACAGGCTTTAAAGAATTAGACATGCTAACGGCTGGCTTACAACCAAGCGCTCTTATCGTCTTAGCTGCCAGACCAGCTATGGGTAAAACTGCGTTTGCCCTAACTATAGGCTTAAATGCAGCACTACGCTCTAACCAAACCATTGGTATTTTTAACTTAGAAATGTCCGCGGTGCAGCTAGTCACCCGTATGCTTTGCTCAGAAGCAAGGGTAGATATGAACCGTATTCGTAATAGCCAGCTGTCTGATCGTGACTTTCAACGTTTGGCTGATACCGCAGGGCGCTTATCTGAAGCTAAAATTTTTATTGATGATAATGCTGATCTTAACATCATGGAGTTGCGCGCGCGCTGCCGTAGACTCATGGCAGAACACGGCTTAGGTCTGGTTATTATTGATTACTTACAACTTATGAATGGCGGTTCTGGCGGCGGGCCAAGCAACAGGCAACAAGAGATATCAACCATTTCAAGAGGGCTTAAGCTTTTAGCTAGAGAGCTAGACATTCCTGTTATTGTCTTGTCACAGCTTTCACGTGCTGTAGAAAGCCGACCCAATAAACGCCCCATGCTTTCAGACTTACGTGAATCAGGTGCCATTGAGCAAGACGCTGACCTTGTTATGTTCATTTACCGTGATGAATACTACGACCAA
>CAZWJZ010000014.1:20750-26000 GCA_964634665.1 uncultured bacterium
CTGATAAAAGGCCGAAAATAAGTGATCTTCGGGAATCAGGATCGATGGAGCAAGATGCCGACGTCATCATGTTTATCTACCGAGATGAATACTACGATCAGCAGTCAGAAAAGCAAGGTATTGCCGAAATCATCATTGGTAAGCAGCGCAACGGGCCTGTCGGCACGGTAGAATTGCAATTTCACAATGCCCACGTTCGCTTTAATGACCTAGCCAAACCGTCAGCTTAATTCTTCGCGGACGAGTTTTTGTTAGTTGTTTCAGGAATGGCTCCAAAACGCGATTCATAACGCCTAATATTATCTTCTAAACTCTTAAGAAGTGCTTTAGCGTGCTGCGGGCTTGTAATGATACGTGAATTAACCATAGGTGGCTGACCCGGATAGGCCAAGGCAAAATCAAGAATAAATTCATCTTTTGTATGTGCCAAAACCGCCATATTGGCGTAACGACCCCTAGCGGTATCTTTGTCAAGCTCGAGCTTAAATTCTTTACTCATTTGTTTCCTCACAATGCTTTATCTTTAGACTATGGTAGCACTTGCCTGTGACGCAATGTATTTCTATGAAAAGTTGCATTCTACAAAGTTTTACAGCTCTTGATGCTTCTGACACTTTATCTCGCACAAAGTGTACAGAGAGAATATCTTGAATAAAATTGAAGGAATTCCGAAAAAATAAAAAAATCACCTGTTGTTACAGATGACTTAAAGGGTAAAAGAAAATGGAAAGCTAAGCGTAAACAGCTTGCGCAACTTCAGGTAGGAGTTTGCGAAGTTTAAACCTAGCACGACCCAAACTAGATAAAGAATCAAGTGTTGTAACCATAATGTAAGACTGACTCGAGCTTGTTAAAGGCATAAGTAAAACAGGGCCATTTTCGTATTCAATCATGGCTTGTGACATTTCACCTTCGCCGAGTAAGCCTGCTAAAACACGACTAGAAGCAAGACCACTAGCAATGATGCTGCCTACAAAGCCAATGTCAGTATCATCATTTGAAGCACCCTCAATGACAAGGCCTTCTTCGCTAACAACGGCGGCACTATTAACGCCACGAATGTCGAGTACTTGCTGGAGTAAGTCTTTTAAGTTCATGATTCTTCCTTAAACATGCTTTAAACAAACACTTCCAGCATGCGGTTTGCAATTTGTTCACTGTAAAGCCGAGCTTTGCCTATATTGCCAGAAGGATTCATAAGCACAAAGCAAAACAAATCATCATTAAGCGTACGAGCGTAACCCATAAGCTTATCAGCCGTAATCATGACTTCTTTAAGCTCACCGGCTTTAAGACCCTCAGTGACCTGCTCGAGCGCACTCATAACGTTTGTCCATTGGGCGGTTAGGCTACTCAAGTCTTTACTGTCTTTGGGTATTTGCTCTATAAGTAAGCCGTCTTTGTCGCCAATGACAGCTGCTAATGCGCCGTCAATATTATCGACAAGGTAAGTTAAGAAATCATCAAGGTCTTGCACATTTCTAAACTAGCATGACTTTTTATAAGTAACTATTGAAAGTTTCTCATCTGAAGGGGCAATGAGGGGAAAGCAATGAGTGATGAGTGGAAAGAGTTTTCCAATTTTCTATCTTCCTTTTTCCATCTTCCTTCTTAATTCTTTTTTAACTCAACTTAGCGACCTTGTTTTGATCGACAAAGCCAACTAGTTTTTGGGCTAGCATCATGTCGCCTTTAAGTTTTATTTTGCCCTGCATAAAGGCCATCATGGGGTTAAGTTCACCTTTGAAAAGTCTGACAAGATCATCATCTGCCATAGTGATGGTCAGCGTAGGCTCGGCTGCTTCGCCTTCATGAACAGTCATTTCACCCTTTTCAACAACTTGGTACATGGGTTCAGAAATATCATACTGAATAATGGCACTTACATTTTGAGTACCCTCAGTATTAACAACCTCAGGTAGGCGCTTTATAAGATCAGAAGCTTTCATGAGTATCCCTTCAAAAAGCAGCAAAGTAGTGAAAGTATCGCAAACATAAAAAACACAACTCAGTTGCAAAAAATCAAACCGCTATACTCGAGTATAACGTTCTTGTGGTGCAACACCGTCAAAAACTCTCTTTGTTTGTTTTTGGGTTTTGGCTTGGTTGCTTCTAAACTTTGATTGGAGTAACGTGAATTTTGAGTTACCTGAAGACTTGAAGATGATGCAGCAGCATGTGCGTAATTTTGCGCAGCAGGAGATTGCTTCGGTTGCAGTTGAGCTGGATAAGCGCCCCGAGTTTCCTTGGAAAACTTTAAGGAAAATGGGGGATATGGGCTTGTTGGGTATTTTAACGCCAGAGCTTTATGGGGGGTCAGGTTTAGATACGCTTTCTTTGGCGGTGCTTATAGAAGAGATTTCGGCGGCAGACGCGTCGCATGGCACCATTATGAGTGTGACGAATGGTTTACCGCAAAGCATGATTCTAACGTATGGCAGTGAAGCTCAAAAACAAAGCTATTTGGCTAACTTAGCTAAAGGAGAATGGATTGGTGCGTTTTGCTTGTCAGAGCCGCACTGTGGCTCTGACGCGGTTGCCATGAAAACAAGGGCAGAAAAAACAAAGGATGGTTATGTGCTTAATGGCACGAAAGCTTGGATTACCAGTGGCAGTGAAGCGCAAGTTTATTTGGTCATGGCAAAAACGGAACCTGCGGTGGGTGCGCGGGGGGTAAGTTGTTTTATTGTTGAAAAAGATACTAAAGGAATGTATTTTGGTAAGCCTGAAGAAAAGTTAGGTCAGCATGCTGCCATAACGACAAGTGTTATGTTTGATGATTGTTTTATTCCTGAAACGCAGCTTTTAGGTAAAGAAGGTCAAGGCTTTGTTTACGCGCTTGCTTCGCTAGATTCAGGGAGAATTGGTATTGCTGCGCAGGCATTAGGGATAGCTCGAGCTGCTTATGAGGCTGCACTTGATTATGCTGATGAGCGTATTGCGTTTGGTAAGCCTATTAGAGATAATCAGGGTATTAGTTTTAAATTAGCAGATATGGTGACGCAGTTAGAGGCGGCTAGGTTGTTAACTCATAAGGCGGCTTGGCTTAAAGACCGTGGTTACCGTGTTACGCAAGAGGCGAGCATGGCTAAGCTTTTTGCTTCTGAGGCAAGTGCTAAAATTACGCATGCAGCGATACAGGTTTTTGGGGGCTATGGTTACTCAAAGGCGTATCCTGTAGAGCGGTACTTTAGGGATGCTCGAGTTACCGAGATTTATGAGGGAAGTAGTGAGATTCAGCGTATGGTGATTGCTAGACAAATTTATAGGGATAGATGAGACGGTTTCTTTTTGATAAAGAAGGTAATGCTTGCTACTACTTAACAAGTGCAGGGGTGCTGTTTGATGCTAGGAATCTGGCGGTTGGTAGGGTGCAGCGAGAAGTGGGCATGGTTCAAGCGGATGCACCTGTGCCTGTTGTGGGTTCTACGGGTGAGCTTCTTGCTTGGTTTGATGATGCTTTTTTGTGGAGTTTTGAGGGGGAATTGCTTGCGTTTGTGAAGGGTGCTAAAGCGCAAGAGGGTTTGCTTTTACCTAAGACGCGTAAGCTTGCGTTTACGCCTGAACCGCAAGCTGTACCTTTTAGACCGTTGTTGTCTAGATGGATTGCGCCTGAGCGGAAATGGCAGTGGGCGTCACAGGCGCTTGTGCTCAACAATCAAGAATTTTATACTTAGTACAAAATTATTTGGTTAAGATAACTTTAGTACCTCAGCTTTTATGACAATGCCCCAAGAGCATTAGCTGAGTTTTGTTCTAAGGACAGCAGCAAGGAGTAAGCCCCATGATTGACTTTTCACTCAGCGATGAGCAAAAACAAATCCGAGACCTTACACGCCAATTCACCCGAGATGTCATTATTCCGCAAGCAGCTCATTTTGACAAAACAGAAAGCTACCCTGAAGAGATCATTAAACAAGTCTATGAACTGGGCTTACTCAACACCATCATCCCTGAAAACGCAGGTGGTTTAGGGCTAGGCATGCTCGAAGAAGTCATCATGGGTGAAGAGTTTGGCTACGGCTGTATGGGCATATACACCAACATCATGGCCAGTGACTTAGGCACAACCCCCATCATTCTTGCAGGCACACAAGAGCAACAAAAACGCTTTTTAAGCCCCCTTTTAGAAGGTCCTAAACTAGCTGCCTTCGCCTTATCAGAACCAGATAACGGCTCAGACGCTGCAGCTATGAAAACTCGAGCTAGCTTTGAAAGCGATGATGTCATTTTAAAGGGTACAAAAATGTGGATATCAAATGGTGGCATCGCAGACATCACTGTGGTTTTTGCAACCTTTGACCCAAGCTTAAACCACAAAGGTGTCGTTGCCGTAGTGGTTGAAAAAGACCGTGAAGGCTTTGGCTACCAGCAGATTCATGGCAAGCTTGGGCAACGAGGCAGCTGGACTGCTGAACTTATTTTAGATAATGTTCGTGTACCCAAAGAAAATATCTTAGGCGAAGCAGGCGACGGCTTTAAAATAGCCATGAAAACGCTAGATAAAACAAGAGTTCCTGTAGCTGCAGGTAGCGTGGGTGTGGCAAGACGAGCTTTAGATGAAAGCAACCGTTACGCTTCAGAAAGAATGAGTTTTAACCAACCCATTAATAACCATCAGACCATTCAAATTAAACTCGCAGAAATGAAAATGGGCATAGAAACGGCGCGCTGGCAAAGTTACTATGCTGCGTGGCTCATAGACTCAGGGCAAGCCCATACCGAAGCCAGTGCCATAGCAAAGTGCTACGCAAGCGACATGGCCTTTAAGGCAGCTACCGAAGCAATTCATGTCTTTGGAGGCTACGGCTACGTAAATGAGTACCCAGTTGAGAAGCTCATGCGCGACGTAAAACTAAACCAGATTTACGAAGGCACCAACGAAATACAAAGACTTGTTATAGCGCGCAGCGTTATTAATAGCCTGTAAAGTTGAAAGGATAAAGGATGGGTTATTTACTAGCTTTAAGCCTATTTTTGGGTTTACTTTGGGGACTTGCTCAAGAAGATTTTGATGAATCAGCCCAAGATGCCCTGATTATTTACGAAGTGCAAGGCGACAACCTCTTAAACCCAAAAGAAAACCCTGACGCTGCTACTGATGAAGAGCTTGAAGACATCATGCTTGATAGAGCCTATCATCAAGTTTTATGGGAAGATTTCACCAGCCTCATCCCAGCAGAGTACCGAACAAGCATCACCAGACTATCCATATTTACCGATGGCGAAGACGAAACCCAGGTAGAGCAG
>CAZWJZ010000014.1:26010-29880 GCA_964634665.1 uncultured bacterium
GACGAAACCCTAGCCTCTGTTACGCCAAACCCAGATGACTACAATACCTGGACACTCGCCCTAGACGCCCTAGACGGCACCTTTTTTAGTGACGAACTTGTCCTTACCCTCATACACGAATTTGGACACATCATCACACTATCACCCCAAGAAGTACCCCGCAACGAAGAAGTACTAAGCAGTGAAGAAGACGAACCCTACGAAGAAGCAGAAGCAGCCTGCCCCACCTACTTCACAGGCGAAGGTTGCAGCGTAAACAGCTCATACATAAACACCTTCTTCCAAACCTTCTGGGCAGACATTTATGAAGAAAGCCTAGAGCTAGAAGAAGGTGAACTCTATGAGCTCTACCCAGACGACTTTGTTTCAGACTACGCAGCCACAAACCCAGGCGAAGACATAGCCGAAAGTTGGGCACTCTTTGTACTAGAAGACCCCGCTACAGGCAACAGCATTGCAGAACAAAAAATAAACTTCTTTTACGCCTACCCAGAACTCGTCAACCTAAGAGAACAAATACTAGACAAGCTATACGAAGAATGAACCTAAACAAACTCAACGAAAAAGCTCGAGCTTATGACAAGGTGCAGCAGCAACCTTGGAATGTCTTGGGTTACGCCGTACGGCAGCATAACCTTAAGAAGCATTTGGGTGAAAACCTAAAAATTTTAGATGTGGGTGGCGGTAACGCGCAAGAAGCCATTGATTTGGCAAAACAAGGTCATGAAGTGCATGTTTTAGACATGTCACAAGAAATGCTTGCACAAGCAAAAACTAAGCTCAGTCAGCTAGACCTAGCAGTTTTTTTGCATGAGGGAAACCTTGAAAGCATCCCTCAGTTATTCAAAGCAAATACCTTTGACGTGGCACTTTGCCACAATGTCTTGCAATACGTAACAGACATACCAAAAGCCTTAGCAGCCATGTCCTTTGCACTCAAACCACAAGCTTTACTATCAGTTGTTTGCCTAAACAAATACTCAGAATGTTTTCGCCAAGCAACCCAACAACAAAACATCCCCGCAGCTCTACAAGCCTTAAAAACAGAAAGCTACGTTACAGAAGCACTCGGTCTGTCTGTAGCCCTACTAAGCCACAAAGATATAACTAATCCAGCCAAACAATTAGCGCTCACAACCCAAGCCCACTACGGCATTCGCTGCATGAACGACTATGTGATGGACAACGCTACAAAAACCCCAAAAAATATTCTAGACTTGGAACTCGAGCTTTGTGACAGTTATCCGTATTATCTTTTAGCAAGATTCTTTCACTTGATATTACGTAAAGAAAGTTAGGAGTGGAAATGAAAATCATTTCAATTATAAAGCAAGTACCTGATGCAGAAGCGCGCATTCGCGCTACGCCAGACGGCATTGACCTTGAAGGCGCAACCTTCGTTATTGACGGCATGGACGAATACGGTGTTGAGCAAGCCCTACGCATTCGTGAAAGCGGCACAGATGCCGAAGTTATAGCGCTAGCACTTGGCCCCAAACGCTTCGAAGAAGCCATACGCACCTCACTTGCCATGGGTGCAGATCGCGCCATTCATATTGAAACCGAAATCGCCCTAGACCCCATAAGTCAAGCCAAACTACTAGCAGGCATCATTAAAGACGAAGGCGCAGAACTCGTCTTTGTAGGCGGAAAAGAAGCCGACTGGGACAGTGCAGCCCTAGGCCCCGCTGTAGCAGAAGCCCTAAGCTGGCCGCATAGCGACTGGACCACCAAACTCGAAATAAACAACTCGAGCTTAAACGTGATTCATGATGCTGATGATGGCTCTGAAACCCTCACCCTGCCTATGCCTGCTGTCATAACAACACAGCAAGGACTCAATGAACCACGTTACCCAACTCTGCCAAACATCATGAAAGCCAAACGCAAAGAACTCAAAAAGCTTTCCTTAGAGGATGTGGGTGGCGCAAGCGCAAAAACCCAAGTCATAAAACAAGAAATACAAACCAAATCACGTTTAAATAAAGTTATTACTGGCGATGCCACAGACGCAGCCAAAGAGCTTGCTAAACTCTTACATGAAGAAGCAAAGGTAATATAATCATGATTCTTTTTATAGCAGAACACACAAATGGAAAGCTTAAAAAAAGTGCCTTAGAACTCGCAAATGCAGCATCCACGCTAGCTCAAAAACTAGGCACAGAAGTTGTTGCAGCTGTACTAGGTAGTGACGTAAGCAGCGCAGCCACTGAACTCGCAAACTACACAAGCAAAGTCATAGCCGTAGAAGACGCAGCCCTAAACGACGTACGCGCAGAACCCTACACCAGCGTTGTAAGCTCACTCGCCCAAGAACTAAACGCAACCATCATTATGGTAAGCGCATCAAAATCAGGACTCTCATACAGCGCTCGAGTTGCCATGAGATTAGATGCCGCCTTACTAGAAGACGTTACCACCTTAAATCTAGATGCTGGCAGCATAACAGCAACACGCTTTAGCTACCTAGCAAGAGTAACCGAAACAGTAAAAGCTACCGCAGATACCGTAGTTATAAGCATAAAACCAAACATCTTCCCAGTCGCTGAAACAAGCGCTGCAGGCGAAGTTGAAAACAAAGCAGCAAACCTTGCTGAAACAGATAAGCGCGTAAGCGTAGGCGAAAAAGCAGCAGCAAAAACAGGCCGTGTTGCCCTAGATGAAGCAGACATAATAGTCACAGGTGGACGTGGTGTAGGCAGCCCAGAAGGCTTCGCAGCCCTAGTAGAACCCCTAGCTGACACGCTAAACGCAGGGGTGGGCGCAACCAGAGCCGTGGTAGATGCAGGCTGGCGACCCTACAGCGAACAAGTTGGTCAAACAGGCAAAACCGTAGCACCAAACATGTACCTAGCCTTAGGTGTTTCAGGTGCAGTTCAGCACCTATCAGGTATGAACCGCTCAAAACTCATTGTCGCCATAAACAAAGACCCAGACGCCCCTATTTTTAAAGTAGCAGACTACGGCATTGTTGGCGATGTAAACGATGTTGTACCAGCTTTTAAAGAAGCTGTAGCTAAGCTGTAAAACCCAAACCAAGCATTTAGCCTTAATCGAAGCCTTTTAAGTTTAGGCTTCGATTAAGCTTTGGGTTACATCATGGCAGGGTTACAAACTCTCTGTTTTACCCGAAGCAGTAACTAGCTTTAAATCAGTTTTGTCCTGTATTATACTAAGCTGAATTATAAATGTCGTAAGACTTTATAATTCCGACCTTGCCGACGTAGTCGAGACCGGTTTGGGGAGTCAGCTCTGACTCACTCAGTCTTATGACACGATCAAATCAGTTTAGTATTACAATTAACTGTAAAAAGACCAGTACCCACGAAACCCTAAACCTAGAAACAGGTTTTAGTTTTATAAGCTAATCCCTTAGAATGACTTCTTTAGGAGATTGCCTAGAACCAACCCTACGTGACTAGGCACTCTTGTTTGACTTAAAACCTGATGAAAAAAACCGATAAAGCCAGACAACAACTGCCCCCGCTAAAAAGCCCATGAATAACGCAAAAATTGACGGGAAAGACCCAGCGAACATTACCCAAAATCCACGTAATAACAGGTCATCATCCACAGTTCTCCCACTAAGAATAGAAGCCCCCGCAGTCCAAATGACAAGTATTAAGGGGGCAGTACATAACCCAAGTGCTGCCCAAAAGAAATGTCCAAAAAAGCCTGAGAGAACCCTTTTTAAGCTTTCACGTAATTGTGTAAACCCTACAATCAGTGACCCCAACACTGCTATAACCAAGACTGTGCGCATCCTAGCGCCATCAGATAAATTAGTAAAAGTAACTATGAAAACCGCAATGGATGCACAAAAGGTTAAAGGAAAAGCTCTTAGAAACCAACGTATTTGATTAGGCTTGC
>CAZWJZ010000015.1:0-29563 GCA_964634665.1 uncultured bacterium
GTCTGACATTAGCTTGACTTTACACGATTCTTGAAATCTATGCTAGGTAGTTACCCCTTACCAATGAAACATACAAAGCCTTAGAAAGACTCTTGGAAATCTTTGAACTACTTTCTTATCAAGGACGAGCACATAATGGCTTAGCTAGTATTGTAGGTATTTCTAAGGCAGTCATGCTACTAAGTAATGGGCGTGTTGGTCCATCTCTCTTAGCTGGTTTTACGTAAGGTGAGCAATTAAAATTCGTAACTCTCAAAATAGCTAAACATCATTAGCTATTTTGAGCATCAAGAACATTCAGCATACGCAATGCTGCGCAAGCTGCGCCAAACCCATTATCAATATTGACAGTCACAACACCCGGACTACAACCCCCCAAAGCAGACTCGAGTGCGGTTCTACCACCAGCTGCAACCCCGTAGCCTGTTGAGGTGGGTACAGCAATAATGATATTAGCAAGCAAGCCAGAAAGCACACTAAAAATAGCGCCCTCCATGCCTGCTAAAACAATAAGTATGGGGTAAGTAGCTAGTGTTTCTACTTTTTCTAAAAGACGCCATAAGCCTGCCACACCAATATCACTATAAAGATCACTTGTTTTTTCGTAATAGTGAAGTGTGCGCTTTGCTTCATGAGCAACGGCTAAATCAGACGTACCTGCAGTCACAATGGCAATCTGCGGTTTAGTTGTGCTTGTTTCTTCAGGCTGATTCTGCTTGCCATAAATAGCTGTATTAGAAAGCGCATCATAATCTAACAATACGGCTAAATCTTCAGGCAGTTGTTGATACTTTTCTGCACTAAGCCGAGTAAACAACATTTGTTCTACATTATCTTTAGCGTAACGAACCGCTTGACTTATCTGCTCAACCGTTTTTGGTAAACAAAAAACAACTTCATCTATACCTGTTCGGGCTTTACGATCAGCATCAAAAACATAATCTTTAAGCTCTTTTTTAGTTGACATGCAAAGATTCCTTTAAAAAAGCACTACCCATTTTATAAGGCGCAAATGACACAAGTGTCTCATGACCATATTTTTCACACAACAGCTTAATACGTTTCTCCAAACTCGCCTTATCATCTTCAAGACTTGTCAGCGTAACAGGATCTAACTGAATTTCTACACCCTGCTCCTGAACACGACAACGAATCACCTTTAAAAACCCCAACTCTTGCTTAAGGAGCTTCTCAACCTCATAAACAAGCTTCAATCGCTCAACAGTCACAGGAATACCCGTAGTAATACGACTAGACAAACAAGGAGCCGCGGGCAACTCAGCCAAATCATGAAGCTGAGCAGCTCGAGCTAAATCACGAACACTCGCTTTTGTAATGCCTGCTTCAACTAAAGGATGCCTCACCTTATAGTTTTCTGCCGCGCTTAAACCCGGGCGATAATCACCCAAATCATCAAGATTAGCACCCGAAGCCATAATCTTCTTGGTGTGCTTAGCCACCGTGTCATACAAATTTGTTTTACAAAAAAAACAACGATTCGCAGGGTTACTCAGGTAATTAGCATCTTCAAATTCATGCGCATCTATAAGCTTTAAAGACCAAGCAAACTTGCTCGCATAATGCTGAACCCGCTCGGTTGCTTCAGGCGTAACAGCTGCTGAAACGGCGTGGTACATGGTGACCTTATCGGCTAGAACCTCATGCGCATAAAAAGCCAACACCATGCTATCAACACCCCCACTCACCGCTACAGCCAAGTCATCAAAACCAGCAAGAACCTGCTTTAAAGCTGTTTTAGCTTCATTAACGTCCATCATCATCCTTAACACCCTCAAGTAAACGCCTGAAGTTTGAACGCTCGAGTTGCGTCTGCGTGTACTTCTCAAGCTCATCAGCTTCTAGTTTAAAACTCATCTTAGCATCAGGCCGAAGCACCCTTTTAACTCGCAACTGCTCATTATCAAAAGAAAGCAACTGCTCACTCCGCTCAAGAATCAACCTATCTTCAATACGATACCTAAGCCCAATACTTGTTGTCTGCAGTAAACAAAGCTCAGCCACCTCAGTAATCGCATCTGCGTGACAAAGCACCTGCACACTCGAAGCCAAACGACCCTTCTTAGCATAAACAGGCCACTGACAAACATCTTTCACCCAATCTGACTTAAGAATAAGTCGCAGTGCAATAGCTAAATCCTCAGGACTTTGATCATCTACTTCAAAGCGAATCACCGCAATTTTCTCTTGAATCAAAACACTAGGCTTAACAGCACTCTGGCTTGGCGAGTAAGCCACAAGCCTAAGCATATTTGCTAACTCAGGGAAAACCTTAGTACCAAAACCCTGCCCAGACGCTTCAATACACCAACGCCCCTGCGGCACTCGAGTGCTTGGCTTTAACGCCTTCAAAATGGCTGCCCCTGTTGGTGTAACCCGCTCACCTGACACACCATCATCTATCAGTTCAAAGCCTTTAAGTAGCTGCGTAGTGGCTGGCGCAGGTACAGGCATAGGCCCATGTGACGTGCGAACCCGACCACTCCCCATAGGAATAGGCCCAACCGACCATGTTGCCTGCGGAAACAACTCAATAACACAAGCTGCACCCACAATGTCTGAAACCGAATCCCAATCAGCAAGCTCATGAAAATGAACCTCCTCAACTGGAACCCCATGCGCATGAGACTCCGCTTCGGCGAGCAACTCAAAAATCTGAATTGCACGAAGCTGAACAGCCTCAGTTAACTTTGAACTCTCGAGCATACGTTTAATATCTCGAAAGTTTCCTGTTGGCCGTGATTTACCTGAATCAGGAGGCATAACCGCAAAGCGTGACCCCACCATATGCTTATCTTTAGCAGCTTGCTTCTCAAGAAGCCAATCTTCAGGTAAGCCCGCTGCGCGCATGGCACTCAGCACCACAGTTTCAAAGTCAGGAAAGGCATCTAACGCAGCAGCAAGAAACATATCTCCAGCTATACCGCCAATAGGGTCAAGATGAAGATGACGAATAGTAGTTTGTAGTGTATTCGTTTGTAAAGTCATAGGATGTCCAAAAGAGAATGATTAGCCCGTGTTCTGGCCTTCAAATAGCAAAGGTTTTTATGCAATGACAAGTGAGTTTAATGTCTCCAAACGCTTCAAGGCTAAGATAAGAATTGACCATCAAATTCTCGTAATCTTTCTAGCTCTTTATCAAGAAAAAAGTTATCTAGATGGGCTCTACCCCAATGATAAGCCATAGTTGTGTGAAGCCCTATAAACCATAATTGACGAGCAATTACAAACAGAGGAATAGCAGAAAGATTAATCTCATTTATACTTCTAACACTTTGATAAGATTCAATAAATGTAGTCCAAAAATCAGTTTTATCATCTAACTTAAGACCCCACTTATAAACTGCTAAATCATAGGCTCTCCAGCCAAACCCACAACAGTCAAAATCAATAAAAGTAAAGTCTCCCTTGTCGCTTATGTGAGCATTGCCAAAGTGAAAATCACCATGGCAAACCCCAGTCTCTAACTCTTTTAAAGGAAGTAAATCAATTCTCTCTCTTAAGCGATTCCCTAAATCTTCAATATAGTTAAGATCTTTAGATCTACTAGTCAAATAAGGCGTAATAGACAATAAAGGCTCTTTTATTAAATAGTCTAAATCAAGAGAAAAACGTTTATAGTGACTTTTAGAAGTGTTCGTAGCCTCATGAACTCGAGCTGCATTTTCTCCGTAAAGAACCGCTTGAGACAGATCGTCATATTTAGGCTTTCCTGAAGCAAAGCTAAATAGTACAGCGTATCGTTTGCCTTCAGGCGCATTAATGTTGTGAATATAATTTCCAACCTTATCAGCTATAGGCACTGATACCTTCGTACCCTTTTCCGCCATTAAAAGAAGAGCTTCAATTTCATAATGGATAGCTTCTAAAGTACGCCAATTTACTCGATAAACACGCAGTACATAGTTTTGATTTCCAGTTGCTTCCAAGAGATAAGTATGATTCAAACCTGAAGCTAAAAAGCAGCAGCTTATAAACCCTCCTAAGTCGTAGTGCTGAGTAACAAAAGATTGTAAGGCAGTTGTTGACAAAACAGATTGCGAAACTGGAAAAAAATCTTTCATTAAATCTCAGACTTTATCAAAGTAATCATATATCAAGAGGTAAAAAGAGGCTCCATTTGTCTATTTCTAAACACAACTTCCATTTCAGCATCATCAATAGGGCCAGTAAAACGCTCAGCTGCATCAAACACTCTAGGTAAAACATTAATATCGCCCACGGTATTTAAGAAAACATCTTCACGACTCAAAACCCAATGCACTGCCTTGTCAATATCAGCTTGCTCTTCAAGCGGTTCGTACCATGTCGCCCTTGTTTGTGTTTTGTCACCCCACGGCGCTCGAGTGATTGATTTTATGGTTTGCATGGCAACCTTTTTTTCTTTACACACAGCTGCTAGGGCTTCAAAGTCAGCAGCGTAGTCGGGGAGTTGCATCATGACGTAGCTGTAAGGTAGTAAGACGGAGTCAAAGTCGTATTTTTCTAGGCTTTCTAGGTGCCTTTCTGCGACGGTTAAACCGTGACCTGTTACGCCTATGTACTTAACTAAGCCTTCTTCTTTGGCTTCTATGGCGGCTTCTAAAGCACCTTTGGGGCCTAGTGCGGTTTCCCATTCTTTTTTATCAACTAGGTTGTGTAGCTGAATAAGGTCGACATTATCGACTTGCATGCGTTCTAGCGATTGGTGTATTTCGTCTTTGGCTGCTTGGTAGCTTCTTTCACCTGTTTTGGTGGCTAAGAAGAAGTCTTTGCGGTGCTTTTTCATCCAAGGACCAAGGCGGATTTCGGCGTCACCATAGCTAGCTGCGGTATCAATATGGGTGAGTTGATGCTTAAATACAAGCTCCATGGTTTTGTCTGCTTCGGCTTGACTTACTCTGCTGAAAGCTGCTGCGCCAAAAATGGTTCTGCTGCTCTGATGACCTGTTCTACCAAACGGGATTCTTGTAATCATGCTTACTCCTTTACTTTTCTTAAGTATACTCGAGTTTTTGTTGCTTTCGGTCTGCTTTGTTTTTTAGGGTTTAAATACCTAGTCGTTTGTAGAGTTCTTGGGGTGCTTCGGTTTGCTGCATGAGTGCTTTCATTTGGCTTATCATCTGCTTTTCTATGGCTGCATCCTTTAGGGGTTGTTCTTGACCAGGGTCTACTTGAACATCAAATAATAGAGTTTGTAGGTCTTTAGCTCCGCCCCATATTTCTCCGGCTATTTTCATGACGGGGCAGCCTTTTGTAAATTCAAAGGGGGCTGCCATGACGGTATCTTGTAATTCTTCTACACTAAAGCGAGCCCGCAGGTGAGTAGGCATGAGCGTGTACTCAAATAAGTCACTGCTTTCGTTGGGCGCGCGCATGTAAATGTATTTACCATCTGTGCAGTTAACATAAGCACCAAAAGCGCCAAAAAGAATCGCGTCATGTACAGGCGTGTCATTGGCAATGGTTTCTTTGAGTGCTTTTCCTTGCATGTCTTTAGGTAAAGGAATATCAAAATAGTCTAAGAGGGTCGCGGGTACATCTATCAGTTGAACCAAGCTCTCTCGTGTCTCGCCTTTTTTTCCGCAGCGCGGGTCCCAAACAAAAAAAGGTGTATTCGCAAGATAGTCATACCAAGGCATTTTGTTTTTAGCCCACCAGTCATGCTCACCTAGCAAGTAACCATGATCCGTGCAGACAATTAACATGGTGTCTTGCCACATGTTCTCAGCGTCCATCTTGTCAAGAATGCGCCCCAACTGCTCATCACAAAAACTTAAGAGGGCAGCATACTCGAGCCTTGCGTGTTCTACTTGTTCGGGGGGTTCACTAAGCTTGGCGTAGGGTGGCCAATCAAAGTGAGGGCCGTTGTAGTCGTGTGGGTAGAGGTCTTTGTATTTCTGCTGACTAAAGAAGGGTTCGTGCGGGTCAAAGGTTTCTAATTGCAAGAACCAGTTATCGGCATCTTTGTTATTTTCTAGAAACTCTAAGCCTAAACTAAAGACTTGGTATTGTGATTGTTTTTCAGGGCTATCCATGTAACTGCGGTTAATCCAGTCTTGTGACCATGTTCGTGGGTGATGATTTTTTTCTTTAACGGTTTTTTCTGGTATGTCTTTAGGTTCAACATGGGCTTTCCAGAAGTCTCCTTCTTGCCCCCGTACAAACTCCCAACTGCTGTAGCGGTTGTGATAGGTTCCCCCTGCCCCATCTTCAAAGTAATGCTGATGATCAGTTATTAAATGAGAGTAAACACCATTTTCATCTAGCATGGCTGGCATGGAGTCATCAAAGGGTTCTATAGGCCCCCAACTGCGGTGCAGAAAGTTATAGCGCCCTGTGTGCAGTTCGCGTCTTGCTGGCATGCAGGGCATAGAACCAATGTAGCTTTTATTAAACTGAATGGTTTTTTCTGCTAAGCGTGCAAAGTTTGGTGCGTGCGTCCAGTCGCAACCATATGAGGGAAGCATGTGCTTGTTAAGTGAATCAAACATCACCATAATGGCTTTCATTTAAACTCCGTTCATTTGAATTAATAAAGGGTCGTTACTGCCTTGCAGCCACTCGAGTATGGTTTCATTGAGTGCTTTTATTTTTTGTTTGTAAGATGCGTTAGCTTGCATGTCTATTGTTTCCATAGGGTCTTTTTGGTAATCAAAAAGTTGTCTTTTGTTACTGCCTTTGCTGTTCTCTTCGAAGTAACGAAGGAGTTTAAGCTTTTTGCTTTTTACAGTGCGCTGCCCTAAGCGGTAGCTTGAGAAGATGCTTTCTCGCGCTTGTGCATTGTCATTTTTGAGCTGCGCCCATAAAGACTCAAAATCACATTCAGGAATATCACTATTTGCTGCTTCAAGAATCGTTGGAAATAAATCATGCTGATACACAAGTGCCTTACTAGTTTTGCCTTTAGGGATGCTTGGCCCTGTCATGACTAAAGGTGTTTTTATGGAGTGTTCATACATATTTTGCTTAGCAAACAAGCCCTGTTGATCCACGAATAAACCATGATCACCTGTGTGAATAAAGATTATGTTATCAAGAAAAGCTCGAGCTTTTAGAACTTCACGAACACGACCAGCATCCCTATGCGTAATCATGCCGTAATACTCAGCTAGTTGCTGTTTTACGTTCTCGATAGATCGAAGAAAAAGCGCTAGCATTTCGTCACGGCAGAGCATTTCAGCATTATCAAAAGGATGCTATGGCACGGCTGGGCGCACAAACAGCAGCATGGCAAGAACCAAAGTGATGAGGGTATCCTCAATTTCGTGTCTTGAGCCTATCTAGTAGTCTATCACCAAAAAGCTGGGCAAACTAGTGTAAGAGCTTTCTTCTGGCTGCTTCACGGGTCGTTTCTGCTGTTAATTCTTTGTTATGTTTATCTGGGAAAATTGGTCTCATAACCTTAGCTTCCCCTTTTTCTTAAACTTTTTCTACTTTCCGTGATTCACTGAGAATGCTTTGAGAGTTGAAATAATTCTGGCAAGCGATTGCTGTCATGCATTCTGGAATAACAAAAAGTGATGACTGGCTAAAATATTCATGTTAATTTAAAAGCATGATTGGTAAGTTTTTTCGTAAAGAACCCGATAACCCAAAAGTACCGCAAGGGCAAAGTGTTACAGATCGCTTTCCGGTCTTAACGTACGGGCCAACGCCTAGAATTACCGAAGCAGAACTCGAGCTTAAGGTCTTTGGTTTGGCTGATGAGAAAGTCTTTGCTTGGGCTGATGTGTTGGCTTTGCCGCAAACGACTTTAACGCAAGATTTTCACTGTGTTACGCATTGGTCTAAGTTAGGGGTAACTTGGACGGGTACTCTAACTACGGACTTAATGAAGCAGCTTAGAGTGAGCCCTGAAGCGAGTCACGTTATGTTTCATTGCTATGGGGGCTACAGCACCAATTTGCTACTGGAAGATTTCTTGGCTGAGGGTTGCATGTTGGTGCATAAGCTCGAGGGGGAGGCTATTCCTGTGGAGCATGGCGGTCCTGTAAGGGCGCTTATTCCTCATTTGTATGCTTGGAAGAGTGCTAAGTGGCTTAATGGTATTGAGTTTATGTCTGAAGATGGGCTTGGGTTTTGGGAGCGTAATGGCTATCATTTGCGGGGTGATCCTTGGAAAGAGGAGCGCTATAGCTCTTAAGTTTTGCCTGCTTTTTTAATACACTCATTGTATTTTTACCCTTAAGCCTTAAAGGTTTGTTATTATCTTGTGATAGTTACTTTATTTGAGCTGTTAATGCTGTGGTTTTTTACACATATTTGAAGTAATTTAAAGAATTAATCATTTTGTTTAGCTTAGGGAGGCCAAGTGGACGCTAAAGCTATTGTTGTAACGTCGGGTAAAGGTGGTGTGGGTAAAACAACCACTACTGCTAATGTAGGTGCTGCGCTGGCGCAGTTAGGTGAACGTGTTGTTGTTATTGACACGGATGTGGGCTTGCGTAACCTTGATGTGGTTATGGGGCTTGAAGGCCGTGTTGTTTTTGATCTGATTGATGTTTTTGAAGGACGCTGCAAATTGCAGCAAGCACTTATTAGAGATAAACGCGTTGAAAACTTATTTTTGATCGCAGCTTCTCAAACCAATGATAAGTCAGCCCTCTCAGAAGTACATATGCAAAATACGGTTCAGGCTTTGTTAGATGGCGGCTTTGACAGAGTCTTGATTGATTCGCCAGCGGGTATTGAAACAGGTTTTCAAACTGCCGCGAGTGCTGCAAAAGGCGCACTGGTTGTTGTTAACCCAGAAGTGTCTAGTGTTAGAGATGCAGATCGTATTATCGGCTTGTTAGAAGCTAGGGGCATTACAGAAACTAAGCTCATCATTAATCGCTTAAGACCTCATATGGTTAAAAAAGGTGACATGCTTGAAGTTGATGATGTTCTAGAGATTTTAGGTATTAAGCTTATAGGTATTGTTCCTGAAGATGAAAAGATACTGATTTCTACAAATTTGGGTAACCCTGCTAGTTTAGATACCTCAACCAAAACAGGGGCAGGTACAGCATTTCGAAATATTGCTAGTCGCTTAAAAGGTGATGAAGTTCCTTATTTACAACTAGATCTACCTAAAGGACCTTTAGCTGGCTTGCGTCGCTTGCTTGGAGGCGGTTGATGTTTGGTCTTTTCTCTCGCAACAAAAGCAAAGAAAAGCTCAAAGAACGTCTTAAGTTGGTTTTGTCTTATGACCGAGCAGGGCTAACGCCAGGCAAAATGGAAGATTTGAAAGCTGAGCTTTTACAAGTCATAGCTAAGTATTTTCCGTCAACTGACCAAGAGTACGACGTTAAACTCGAGCAGCAAGGTAGCCGTATGGTATTGGTTGCAAATTTGCCAATGGAGAAAAAAACTTAAATCAATCGACCTTTTTACGATCATGAGTCACAAATTGAAGCTAAAAGGGTTTTTAAGCTAATCCTTAGTGAATTTGCAATATGACTGAGTTTGTCTGTATTCGATCCGCTCAGGTTAGCTTGCTTATAAGCAAGCTAACCATGGAGATACTTATGTGTAGAGTTCTTTACTTTTAACTTTGTTGGTGTGAGTAAAATCTCGAAGCCAAGGTTTGCTTCATGGTAGTTTTATGAGTGTATGAATGATCATTTGATTCTTGTTGTTGATCATGATGCCTTTCAAAGGCAGCTTGTGGATATGTTACTGATTGCTGACCAGTACCAGTTGCATTCCGTAGCAACTGCCAAAGAAGCTTTAGACTATTTACGGCAGTTGAGCCCTAGTCTCATTATTATTGAGGCAGAGCTAGCTGACATGGCGGGCGCAGATTTATGTCAGCGTATTAAAAGCATACGCCGTCTGCATAAGGTCCCTGTAATTTTAGTAGCTTCACCCTCAAAATTTAAAAATACTAAAGAGATTGCTGCTGCTGTGGGTGCTAATCTGGTACTTGAAAAACCTTTAGCAGATAAAGATCTCAAAGGACATGTTGCTAAGCTTATTGAACAAACCAAACCGCTGAGTCAAAAAGACATCATTAAAAGTACGCTGGTATCACATAACTTACCTGCTCTACCAGTAGTAGAGAAAAAGATGTCAGTGGCTCCTGATTTAAATCCTGAATCATCTGTTTTTCAACTGAAGCATTTACCAACAATTAATTTATTACCCAATCAAGCGCGTGCAAAAAACCATGTTGTAGTTAAACAAGAAGTAAATGTTGTTAAGAAAACGGAAGTCTTTGAAACCGTTAGGAAAACAGAAGTTTTTGAAACAGTAAGTATTTCTAGTAGGCCTGAAACAGTTAGTAATTATAATCCTATAGTTGAAAAAGAAGTTGAGCTGACACCTGATACGCTCGAAAAGCCTAATCTCGAAGCTAAAGCTAAGTACGCAACTGAAACTAAGCCATCTAAAGCAGTTCAAAACGACACGGAGCAAGGCAGCCAAAACACCCCGAGTCCTAAGAAACTCGCGCCTGAACAAAGACCTCTTATCCAAGCGCCTGTTACCAAGCCACCCATGAGCTTAAAGGCAGAAGCAGCTTTGCCACATGGGGCAAACTACTTACCCCCCATTAAAAGTAAAAATCATGCAGGCAGCCCAGCTCAGGAGCGCTCAGAGCTCGAGCTTTTAAGAAAGCAAGTTGAGCAGTTGCTTGAAGAAAATGAGCAGCTTAAGTCAGCTGTTCGTGAGTTTCGTTCGGGTGTAGCGGTTATTAATTCTCAGAGTTATTTGAATGCGGTTGAAGAGCTTGAAGTTTTGCGGCGTGTGGTTGAAAAGCAAGAAGATGAGCTTATTAGCTATCGCCGTCAGGGTGTTGCTTATAAACAAGCTGATGCTCGTTCGGTAGACAAGTCAGATACAAACGCACCTAGAGATAAAACTTGGAATAAGATTGTTGGCGGAATTTAGCGATTTTAGCTTTTTTAGAGGCTTTTAAGCACTCAGTTGTTGTACATCAAGATATTCGTGTGCCCAGCCATGAATAGCGTCTATGACATCTTGTAAAGCTTTACCAGCAGCAGTCAGGCTATAACTACTTTTGGGGGGCATAACCGAACAAATCATTTTGTCAATTAAACCTAAGTCTTCGAGTTTTTCGAGACGCTGCGCTAAGGTCGTAGGGTTACAGCCACCAATTTCGCGACCTAATTCATTAAAGCCTTTGGGTCCTTCTAGCAAAGCCCTAACAATATGCATAATCCATTTCTCTTGTAATAATTGAATGGCATTATAAGATGGGCAGCTAGCATGGGGCTTTTTCATCTAAGTTTCAGTATAGCAGCTAGAACAGTCAATTTTTTATAGTAAATTACAAGATGTTCTTAAGTCAGTATCCATAGCAAAAAACACTTCTAAAGTCATAAAAATACCTACTTTGTTGCTCACACGAGCATGCTAAACTAAATGAAATTCAAGTTGATAAGGGGTAGTGATTATGAAGATATACCAAATGATTGGCCGTAATATCGACATTACCGAAGCCATGAAAAGCTACGCTGAAGACAAACTAGAAAAGCTCGAGCGTTTCTCAGATCAAATTATTGACGCTCGAGTTGTTATGACCTATGACACTAAAAAGCATGCAGATGCACCCGCTAAAGTCGAAGTGCAAGTTAATGTTGCTCATGGAATGGTTCGTGCTGAAGAGCGTGGTCAAGATACGTACGCAGCCATTGACCAAGTGGTTGATAAGTTAGAGCGTCAGTTAAAACGCTTTAAAGATAGAGTTAGCCCTAAGCATATTGACTTACCAGACTTAGCAGAAATAGATGATGAGGACGAAGAGCCTCGTATTGTAAGAACCAAACGCCATACTTTGCGACCCATGACACCAGAAGATGCTGCTATGGAAATGGAAGATTTAGGTCATGATTTTTACATGTTTCGCAATTCAGAATCAAACTTAGTAACGGTTATTTATTTGCGTGATGATGGTCATTATGCGCTGATCGAGCCTGCCAACTAGTTTTTTTAATTAATCAAGTCATCGCTCTTAGCTAAATGAGCCTGCTATGACTTAAACACTTACTGGATACCTCACCGCAAAAAGGTGAGGTATTTAGATTTACCGGAATTCCAATGGTATCTTCAGACTACTTTCTTGAGGCTTTTGTTTTTCAGTCTTAAAAATCATTTGGAATAAGGGGTGAATCAACCATAGAAGTAGGTTTTACAAATAAGCGAATCGTAATAAGGCCAAACAAAAAGCCGCCAATATGCGCCCACCATGCCACATTAGTCATATCAGCTTCGGGCGTAACCAAACCTGTTGTAGCTTCAATAACTTGCAGTAAAGCCCAATAAGCAATATACAGCCAAGCAGGTAACCAAGGTAAGAAAAAATGCCTTACCTTAGCAAACAAGCGCACAATTAACCAAGGTAAAATCAAAGGTGCAATAAGCGTCAAGATTTTTTGCCTAGGAAAAAGCACAATATAAGCACCCATAATTGCACTCACAGCACCCGAAGCACCCACCAAAGGCAAACTCGAGCTTGCGCCAAATAAACCATGTACTAGGGTTGCGACTATGCCACCTAGTAAGTAAAAAAGAATGAATCTAAAAGGCCCCATGCGGTCTTCTATGTTGTCACCAAAGACGCCTAAGAAAAACATGTTTCCTAGCAAGTGAGCTAAGCCGCCATGTAAAAATAAATTTGTTATGAGCGTAAAGAATTCAGCTACGGGTAAAGCAAAAAATTCAGCTGGAATAAAACCATAGGTAAGAACAAAGCGCTCGAGTTGCGCTTCATTATTAAATAAGGAAAATTCGTAGTAAAAAACAGCTGCATTGATAAGAATAAAGAGCCACATGACGATAGGAAAACGGTGCCTAGGGTTTGCATCTCTTAGTGGAAACATGTACCTAGACTATCATTTTTTGATTACGCTTAAACCTAAAACCAATCTCAAAATTCATTTCTAAAAGCCAGATATATCTGGTCGTACTCCCCTAGGTCGCAAAAATCGCTTTCTTAACATAGTCTTTTTAGAGATAGCGATTTTTGAGATAGCTTCTAGTCATAATTGTGTAAACATGACTGTGCTATTACTAGTTTGGTTGTTTTGGTGAGCTTAGTTTTGGTTGTAGTAAAAAGCTTTAAAGCGTTACAAAGCTGTAATATTTAATGCTTAAAGTTAGGGCAATAGAGCTGCATCTTTAACGATATTTGAGATGCTCATGAAAAGGATTCTAACTGTGACCCTAAAATCAATGACCATACTTGCAATAGATGATAATGTAGCCCAGTTACAGATACTGAAAGGCATTCTTAAACAAGCTGGCTACAGTAACATTGTTACGACTGAAAGCCCCTATCACGCTATTCAAATGTTCCAAGATGTCAACCCCGATATTGTTTTACTAGACTTACGTATGCCCGGCATGGACGGCTTCTCTGTCATGGAAGTCATTAAACGCTACCAAGCTAAAGATGAGTATTTACCCATGATTATGCTAACAGCTGATGCCAGACCTGACATTATGGAAAAAGCCTTATCTAATGGTGCAAATGACTTTATAGCCAAACCCTTTAATGCCACAGAGGTTAAATTACGCACCGCTAACCTGCTTAATCTAAGATACGCACACTTGCAACTTAAAGAACAAAAAGCGCATCTTGAAGAACAAGTCAAAGCCAGAACCCAGCAACTCGAGCAGACACAAATTGAGATGCTGGTTCGGTTAGCGCATGCTGCTGAATATCGTGATGATGAGTCAGGCGAGCATGTCTGGCGCTTATCGCATACCTCTTGGATGATTGCGCAAGGGCTTGGTTTGCCTGCTAAACGTGCTGAGCTTTTGTTGCGCGCAGCAAGGCTTCATGATGTAGGTAAAATAGGTATTCCAGATAAGATTTTGCTTAAACCAGGTCGCTTAACAAATGAAGAGTTTGATTTGGTAAAAAAACATACAACTATTGGGGCTAAGCTGTTATCTGGTGGTGATTCCCCCCTTATGCGTTTAGCCGAGCTTATTGCTTTAACACATCATGAACGCTGGGATGGTACGGGGTATCCAAAGGGTCTTAAAGAAGAAGACATTCCGCTGGAAAGTCGCATTATTGCTTTAGCTGATACCTTTGACGCATTAACTCATGATCGTGTGCATCAAAAAGCTGTGACGGCACCTGACGCTGTTGAAGAGATAAAAGTGAATAGTGGAAAGCAGTTTGACCCTGAAGTTGTTAATGCCTTTGTTCGCCTTTATGAACGAGGAGAAGCTTTTTATATTAGTGATGGGGCATCCTCTTCAATAACGGTTCATGCGCCCTTAATTGAAAGATCAAGTCAGTTTAACTAAAAGCTCAAACTAAGCTATAAACCTTATTAAGGCTCGGTTATCTTAACTGAGTCTTTTTTTGTTTTTGAAGCTCTCCAAATGTGGCATATGTTCACGATTTATCTGCGAAGCAGTAACTCGTGTGACCTTGAAATTGAAACTAAAGCAGCCAGCAATTTCTTAGTTTTATCAAAGAGCTACTATTGAAATCGGCTTATTTACAAAAAGGGTTAGTTTGTTGTGGAAATGCTAGGCCTACATAGCAGTAATAAACTCTAGCTTTTTTAGACTAAGGTTTTGATGGTTTGTGAGGTTATAAGTGCAAGAATTTTTACAAAAAAGGTTCATTAAGGAAAAATGAAAGAACTTTAACCTCTCACATTATACTCACAAGGTATACTTATTTCTAAAGAAGTTCTCATTTTACTCTGTTTTATGAAAAAACAGGGAATAAAGTCTTGTAATTACCCCTAGGGTTCGGGTTAAACTATTCAGCAATGCAACGTATAGCCTCCCTACTCCTAGCATGTATATTTTTCATCCTGATAAATCTAAGCTACTCCCAAACCTTTATAACTGTCCAACCAGGTGACACTCTTTGGGATATAGCCATTCGCTATGACACAACTGTCGAAGCATTAAAACAAACCAATTTACTCACAAGTGATGCTTTAAAGCCAGATACCAAACTCGAGCTTCCTTCTAGCTCAAATATGCAACCTGAGACTTATATCGTTAAGGCAGGCGATACGCTTTACGATATTTCTGTTGCTTTTAACATTCATGTAGATAAGCTAATTGCAATAAATAATATTGACGGTAGCATCATTAAACCCGGTCAAGAGATCATGCTTAGCTCTACAGATATTCCTGAACCCTTAGTCATAACTATAAAATCGGGTGATACCTTATGGGACTTAGCACGTGAGCATGACGTAACGGTTGATGAACTTAAAAGCCTTAATCAATTAACAACAGATACCTTAAGACCAGACAGTAGTCTTACTATTCCTAGACGTTTTGCTGGAACAACAAGTTCTGACCAAGGTGGTGCTGCAACCGTAACGGTAGAAGTTCTTAGAGGTGATACCCTTTGGGATATTGCTAGAAAATACAACACCAGCATAACTGCGCTTATGTCTGCTAATGAACTAAATAGCCAAACAATTAAAGCTGGGCAAACCCTAAAAATTGTACCTTCTAATGAAGTCTTTCGCGCCTCACCTGTACCAGCACCAAAACCAAGCTTAAATGCCACTATGGTTTGGCCTCTCGAAGGTCAAATAACTTCTCGTTTTGGCTACAGGCGTTTACGTATAGGTGGTTCTAATTTTCATACAGGTCTAGATATTGATGGTGAGACGGGCGACCCTATTTACGCTGCTACCTCGGGCTTAGTGAGCTTTAGTGGCTGGAACGGTGGTTACGGTAACCTCGTTATTATTAGTTCAGGAGATACTGAGTATTACTACGCGCACGCCTCAGAGTTAGTTGTTAGTGAAGGCATGGTTGTAGAAGCAGGTTCAGTTATTGCCTTAGTTGGTTCAACAGGTCGCTCGACAGGATCACACCTTCATTTTGAAATACGTGTTGATGGTCAAGCTATTGATCCGCTTGCTGTATTAGAGCAAAGTGCTTCACATTAAGCATTAGTGCGAAAAATCTGACCTAAATAAGCCAATTAAGCATTAAGATATAACAATTAAAGCTATAATTGGGGTTAACTGCTAAGAACTTAAACCCATAATGGGTAAACTTAAATCGTTTCGGAGTTCAGATGTGCGCATAATCGTCATAGGAGACATACATACACAAGAAGAAAAACTATGGCAAATGCTGCAAGAAGCACAGCTCAGTACTCCAGAACTCGAGCCCAGTCAAAGCTTTTTAACAGATGATACACAACTTGTGTTATTAGGTGATCTTGTTCATGCAAAAAGTAGAGAACGTTATGCTCAGCTAGCCAAAGTAAGTCGCTACGATGAGTACAACCCTGAGCATCTTATTGCAGCTGAAAAACAACAAGAAGCCTTCTTAAAGCAAATCAAAGCTTTTCAATATGCACTACCTGCTAACAAGATGACAATCTTGATGGGTAACCATGACTTTAATGCGATTCAGCAAGACCAAGGTCCCTTAAGAACAGATGATGTCTCTCATTTAGAATGGCGAGACATAAGTGAGCGTAAGCTCGAGCCTGAATTACTAGCCTGGATGAGTGCTTGGCCTTATGAGTATGCGCTTGAAGGGGTTCATTTTGCGCATGTTGGTCCTTTAGCTGAACATAATACTTATGATAATGATTTTTACCTATTAAATCGTCGTCGCTGGATCTACGAAGATAAAGATTACTTAGAAAATACCCCGTATCGTTTAGGTGTTTACGGTCATACGCCTGTACGCGGGGGAGTGAATATAGCATCGCAAGGTCGCGCCATATTACTAGATACTAATGGTTATGGCGATGAGTACAGTTACCTAGAAATTGTTCCTACTAAAAATAAGTACCAACTTAAAATGAGAGGGCTTTTCTTTGATGAGGAAATACAGCGCTAAGCATACACACCGTTTCTGAATAACCTACCGAAGCGGAATTGCTATTAAAGCGTTAAACTAAACCTAATGAGTGACAAAATCCATAAAAAAGTGCTTGCATCTATACCCCAAGTAGCAAATTATCAACTTGATACCAAAGTAACAACGCAAGCTAATATTAACCCTATAGCAGCTAAGGATTTAGATATTAACAGCTTTCCTAAACGAGGCTCGAGTTTGGAGGAGATCACAAGTCTTGCTTATACTTTTGATGGCTATGCTCAGTTTGGTATGGAGGAGTGCGCTGCGCTTGCCAATGCAGCGCTGAGTAAGTTTTATCATGAGCAGCTTTTACCTGAAGGCCTGACTGAAGTGCGGGCTTGTTTGTTTTTTGAGGCGAGACGTTGGAATTTGTATCAAGATTTGCCAGATACCAAAGCTACGATTTATATTTTTGCACTTATGGATAAGCTTAAAGAGTGTGTTAAAAGCTTGCAAGCAGGTGCTTTATAACTCCCAATCAATAGGCTCATGACCCATTTGGGCTAAAAGCTCATTTATTTTTGAGAAGGGCTTAGAGCCCCAAAAGCCGTTGTGTGCTGATAAGGGTGATGGGTGCGCAGAGCGGATGATAGAGTGCTTGCTTTCGTCAATAAGCTTGGCTTTTTGCTGAGCATAGTTTCCCCATAAAACAAAAATAACGGCTTCTTCTTTATTATTTAGCTGCTCAATCATATGATCGGTAAACGTCTCCCAACCTTTATTCTTATGGCTATTAGCTTCGCCCTTTCGTACTGTTAAAACAGTATTAAGCATAAGAATGCCCTGCTCAGCCCAAGGCATCAACAACCCTGATTCGGGTGCGTTGTAACCCAAATCAGCTTCTAGCTCTTTAAAGATATTTCGTAACGATGGCGGAATGCCAACGCCATCTTGCACACTAAAACTAAGCCCGTGCGCTTGACCTTCACCATGATAAGGATCTTGACCTAAAATAAGCACCCTAACATCTTCAAAAGCAGTCAGCTCGAGTGCGCGAAAAACGTCTTCGTGTTTAGGGTAAATGATGTGCTGACTTCTCTCATATGCTAGAAAGTCACTTAAATCTTGAATGTAGGCTTCTTTTAAGGTATCAGCCAGAATGCTTTGCCATGACTCGGGTATATCTGGTAAACCTTTGGCTGCATCTTTTGTAATCTCAATGGAATTAAGCCAAGAAGGTGCTGTTTGACTACTAAAAGCCGTAGGGGTATCAGCATACATAAGCCCTAAAGCAAGCCCATGCTTACAAGGATACTTGCGGCTAGGGCAAGAACAACGAAACTGTGCCGAGTCAAGATTAAGCTCTGTTTCATAAGGCGTGCTGACACTACCCTGAAATAAACCCCATAAGCGAGACTCGAGCTTGCCGAGTTGCAACCATGCGCTGGCTTGACTTATGCTTTGTGCTGCTTTGCTTGATTTTGTGTCGGGTGCTAGCGCTAGAAAGTTTTCGTTTAGCATGAAGCTACCTTCTATTTGTTTAATTTGGCTTCTGTTAAGGCTTGTAAGTCAAGATTTCTGAGTTCTTTGAACCTGAAAGAAAAAATGAAAGCACTTAGGGCTATAGCTATGGCCACTATAAAAGCAAGTCTAAAGCCTGTAAAGTCGATGAGTGCGCCTGCAAAAATAGGTGCAAAGCTAGGTAAAGATAAAAGACTGTTTGCCGCGCCGACATAGAGAGGTCGATCCTCTGCTTTAGAAACTGCATAAAGTAAGTTCCAAGCAGCAACGCCAACGCCAGCTTGACCTGCGGCTGAAAATACAAAGACAAGCGCAAAGAATCGCCAGTCACTAATAAATAATGCTGCGATAGGTGCCATTAGGGTGAGCGCAATACTTATTTGTAAAATACTGACGTTGCGACCTTCATTAGCGGGTTTGCGGAATAAAAAATTCGCTGCAATGGAAGATGCGGTTGCTACAATAATAAAGGTACCTAGCGCTGTGGTGGGTGCAGCCAGCTTTTGTAAAGCATAAATTGCGTAAAAAGGATCAGCCAGCAAAGCAAGTAAAGCTAAGAAGCGTACCCTCATGTAACGTCTAAAACTCAAATCTGTTTTTAAGATGATAGGTATACGCTTTACCATAGATACAAAAGGTTGTTTAAGGCTTACTTGCCCTTCGGGTTCATTAATGAATGAGAACGCCAAATAGGCGCAGCCTGCTAAAGATGCCCCAATAGCCAGAATTAATGCAAAATTTTCTGGAAAGGGTAAGTCGCTTGCCAGAATGCGTCTAAGTAAAAAACCTGATAAAAGGGCGAGTACACCACCAATAATGTTGCGTAAAGCCCAAAAGGTACCTAAACGATAATGAGGTACTACTTTTGCAGTAACATCTGCAAAAGGAATGCCCGAGATACCTCCTGATATAGACACCGTGGCAATAGCGGCAAGCACAATAATCATGATTAGCTGAGGAAAGTCGTGAAATACATAAATACTCGTTACCATGACAAAATAAGCCAGAACGCGTACCAGTGAAACACGCCGATACCAAGGTAATTTAAAAGGTTGATGCGCCAAACGGCTTGCCACAAAAAGCTGCGGTAAAAACCAGCCCCCAACCCTTAAAGCAGGAATAAAGCCAATGATAAACGCAGGTGCACCTAAAGCTGCTAAAAAAGGAGCAAGCACTAAGCTGCTATGAAAAAACGCTTCAGAACCATTAGTGAAGATACCATTGTAGACACCTAAGCGAAAATTTGAGTCACTTTGACCGTAGCCCTTAGCCTGCATAAGCACTATCGTAAGGCTGAATTGTGATCATTATGTTGTTTAATAGAAGCACAATGAGATTAATGATCTTTAGGAATAAACTTTAAGGCAACACCATTGTTGCAGTAGCGTTTTCCTGTAGGGGCAGGTCCATCATTAAAAACATGCCCTTGATGCCCCCCACAACGCACACAGTGGTACTCAGTACGAGGCCAAACCAATTTAAAATCTGTTTTGGTTTCAAGGCTGCCCTCAATAAAATCAAAAAAACTAGGCCAACCCGTACCAGAATTAAACTTAGTGTCACTCGTGAAAAGCTCGAGTTCACATCCTGCACAAACAAAGGTTCCTTCTGACTTTTCTTTGTCTAAAGGGCTTGTACCTGCACGTTCGGTACCTTCTTTACGAAGAACTTGGTAAGCTTCTGGACTTAAGGTTTCACGCCACTGCTCATCTGTTTTATTTACTTTATCCATAGCCTTAAGCATACCTTAAGCATACTCGAGTTTGTACTGAAGAACGTGCTGTGTGATTGTGGGAACTGACGTTTTGATGAAGCTAGTGTATTTCTATGTTTGATTTGTATAGCTATGCGTTTAGCTTAATACTTGTTTGGGGTGTAGTTCTTATGAGAAAGCTACTGATAATTGACAAAATGGCATTTGCAGGATAAACCATGAGCAGTAGGTTTAAAGTTGTTTATCAAATAAAGTACACAACTGCTGCTACGAAGAGTAAAAAACTGTGTTTAGTAAAATTTACGGTACTACATTTAGTACTTAACACGCATACAGGATTTTAGCATAGTTATCCACAGAGACGAAAAGCTTTGTGGATAACCTGAATTTTGTCGACCAACACGACGAAAACCCATTAAAAGTAGTAGAAATGCTGTCTAGCACGCTATTTCTAGTGATGTGAAAAAATCGTCATTTACTACCAGAAAAGTCAGGGCTTTGTCAAGTGCAAAATGGTTATCCACAGATAATCAGAGTTATCCACACCCTGTAGAAAACCCCTAAAAACGCAAAAAATACCGTATAGGAGGCAAAAAACAAGCTCGAGTATGCCACAAAAACAAGCAAAACCAAGGCAGACAAAAGAACACCCAACACCTAGACAAACAAAAAACGCTACGCTAACAGCATGAAGAAAACAAGCCTAAATCAATTCAAAACAAAACTAAGCCTAGAAGACAAAAGAAACAACCCCCACAGCAAAAACAAACAAGACTGGCTCGAGCTAACCAAACAACTAACAAACGACCGCAAGCAAATCACATTAGGGGGCGGAACAAAAGCCATAGAGCGCCAACACAACAAGAACCGCCTAACAGCACGCGAACGCATAAACAAACTCATAGACCCCAAAACCCAATTTGATGAACTCATGAGCTTTGCAGGCTGGGAAATGTATAAAGATGCAGGCGGTGCACCCAGCGGCGGAACCATCACAGGCATAGGCAAAATTCACAACCGTGACTGGATGATAATCGCCAATGACGCCACCGTAAAAGCAGGCGCATTCTTCCCCATAACTGCAAAAAAAGTCATACGTGCCCAAACCATCGCCCATCAAAACCATCTACCAACCATCTACCTAGTCGACTCAGCAGGCGTCTACCTACCCATGCAAGACGAAATCTTCCCAGACCAAGACGACTTCGGCAGAGTCTTCTACCTAAACGCCCGCATGAGCGCCAAAGGCATACCCCAAATAGCAGCCATCATGGGCAACTGCGTTGCAGGCGGCGCCTACCTACCCGTCATGTGCGACAGCATCATCATGACCGAAGGAAGCGGCCTCTACCTAGCAGGCCCAGCCCTCGTCAAAGCAGCCATAGGCCAAGACATAACAAGCGAAGAACTAGGTGGCGCAAGCATGCACGCCGACATAGCAGGCACCATCGACTACCACGAACAAAACGACCAAGACGCACTACAACGCATACGCAACCTAAGCGAAACCTACGCAGCCACCCCAAAAGCTCCATGGGCACAAAACCAAAAACCTAGCCAAGCCCTCAAAGAAAACCCGCAAGACCTCACCGCACTCCTACCCACCCAAGGCGGAACCCAAACCTACAACAGTCGAGAAATCATTGCCAGAATTGTAGACAACAGCCAATTCGACGAATACAAAGCCAGCTACGGACAAACCCTAATCTGCGGAACCGCCTTTCTAGGAGGCTATCCCATAGGCATCATCGCAAACCAAAAAACCATCATCAAACAAAAAGACAAAAGCAACAAAAACAAACTAGAAATCGGCGGCGTCATCTACGCAGATGCAGCCGACAAAGCCGCACGCTTCATACTCAACTGCAACCAAGCCAAAACCCCCCTAATCTTCCTACACGACGTAACAGGCTTCATGGTAGGCAAAGAAAGCGAACAACAAGGCATAATCAGAAAAGGCGCAAAAATGGTCAACGCCGTCTCAAACAGCGTCGTGCCCAAAATCAGCTTAATACTCGGCGGAAGCTACGGCGCTGGCCACTACGCCATGGCAGGCAAAGCCTTCAACCCACAATTCATCTTCGCCCTACCCAGCGCAAAATACTCAGTCATGGGCGGACAGCAAGCCGCTAAAACCATCCTAGACATACAACTCGCCCAACTCAAACGCAAAGGCATAAAACCCGACAATCAAGAACTAGAAGAGCTCTACAACACTGTAAAAGACAGCTATGATCAGGCTCTAAACATACGCTACGCCGCAGCAAGACTATGGGTAGATGAAATTATACTGCCAAGCGAAATAAGAGAGCGCTTAATAAGAGCCCTAGATGCCTGCGCAAATAAGCCAGACATAGATGAGTTTAAAGTAGGCGTATTTCAAGTTTAGAGATGCTTATTAATATTGATAGTCTTTAAAATGGATTTGGCTATTGTGGTGTTTGACTCTTGAGCCAACTATATATATAGTTGGCTATTACACTCAAAAAAATGGTTCCAAAAATACCAATAGCCCACTTGACAATTTTAGAGAAAGAACGGGTAGTTTTATTGTCAGTTTCTAAAGTGTCCTCGAGAAATTTTTCGAGAATGTTTCCGAGAAGATTCACTTTTGTTATAACAGAATTTTGAAGATCATAGAATTTTCCTTCATCGTATAACTTTGCTTCTTCCGCGCCCTTTTTATAGTCGTCAGAGTACAATCCACTTTTCTTAATTAGGTTGTCAAACTTTTTATGTGGAACGTATCCCTCACCATATTTAAATTCAACAAGATCATCCAAGTCATAGAGTTGTTTAATACCTATTGCGTATGGCTTATGCCCTAAAAGTTTCCGATAACGAATATTTATTGCTCCAAAACCATATTTATCATTATTCATATTCCAATGAACGAATATTTTCCTTCTATTTTGTCTGATAAATTCATTATATTCCTGTAGCAATTCTTCTTCAGTTTCAAAATTGTTACGTGTAAAAGAATAAAAATCTCGTGTTTGGAAATTTCTAATAACAATAGCAGAAATTTCTGGGGCTCCGGTTTTTACTCGATCAAATCCTTGGCAAGCATAATGAATCAAAAATATGTCATCACGATCTTGTTTTAAATCTCTTATCTTTTGCTTTAAATAGCGTTTTCTTCCCCTAATTGCCATAAATATTTAGCATACAGTAGTTTCTTGATTTTAAGGGTCAGGTTTTAAGCTAGAAAAATATTTAATTAACTCGAGCTACCTTTAATGTACATTGAAGGTATACTAATTCGAAAAACTTGTGTTTGACAGCTTTCCTTACTTTTTGTAAGTTTGGAGTTTGGTATTTTTTAAGTTAGTACCACTTCTTTTTCTTTATGTACTTCTATATTGAGCATTTTTGCGTATAAGTTTTCGTGCATGTTGATTACGTTCTCTAGGCTGAAGGCTTGCATTTTGCTTTGTCCGCGTTTGCCCATGGTTTGTGCTTCTTCGGGGTTTTGGGCTATCCATGTCATGGCTTCTGCTAGGGCTTTGGTGTCGCCGACTTTGGTCATGAGTCCGTGATTGTTTTCTAGTAAATCTTCTACGCCGCGTATTTGGGTGCCTATGACGGGTGTGGCTGCGCACATGGCTTCTAGTATGCTTCTGGGTAAGCCTTCACGTTCTGAGGGTAGTAGGAGTGCGTTTGAGCTTTTGAGTAATTGGGGTATGTCTTTGCGGTAGCCGAGCATGCGTATTTGCTTTTCTAGCCCGAGGGTTTTGGCTTGCTCTTGTACCTCTTGTTCTAGCGGGCCTACGCCTGCGAAGGTGAGTATTATATTTGTTTGATTTGTTGCTTTCAGTGCGTTTAGGGCGTCTTTGTGGCGTTTGCCGGGGTTGAATTCGGCAATCATGAGTATGAGGGTGTCACTTTCTTTTATGTTTAGGTCTTTGCGTATTTCTTGGGTTTGTTCTTTTGTTACCTGTTCAGCTTTGTATTTGTTTACGTCTAGGCCTATGCCGGGTGTGTAGAGTATTTTGTCTAGAGGCATTATCTTGTACTTTTTTGCAGCTTCTTCATCTTCTTTGTTTATGACGATGAGCTGGTCTGTCCAAGGGCCTGCGGTGCGCTCGAGTGTTTTGAAGATTTCGTTTTTGAGGGGGTTGCCTTCTCGGTGAAAGTGGAAACCGTGGGCGGTGTAGATGATTTTGGGTTTGGGTTGTTGTTTGCGTAGGGCTAGGCGGGTTACGAAGGCGGCGACGGGGCTGTGTACATGTATTATGTCGTAGTTTTCTTTTCTTACGGCGTCTTGTACGGTTTTGGGTGCTTGTAAGAAGTTGCTGGGGGAGAGGGGGCTGCGTGACCATGCTACGTGCCAGATGTTTGTGAAGATGTCTTGGCATTCAGCGCAGGCGTCTGCTGCAGTGCTGGCTTCTTTCATCATGGCGTCTACTTGCCAGCCTAATTTTTTGAAGTGTTTGGCGTAGGGTAGTAAGAATTCGCGCATCATGGAGGGGACGTTGGTGACGATGAGGAGTTTGGGCATGGTGGTTTCCTAGTATGGTTATACGAAAGTTTGGCTTTCGTAAGTCTTAAGATGAATGTAGTTAGTGGAGCATGTGAAGTCCGTAGATTTTAGGCGTTTTGTAGTAGGCCTTTTTTGCTTAGGTAGCTGTTGTAAATGTCTTCCCATAGGCTTACTATTTTTTCTAAATCGTAGTTTTCCTGTACAAAGTTGCGTCCTGCTAGACCAAAAGACTGTCTTTGTTCTGGGCTTAGGTTTTCAAGCTCGAGAATGGCCTTAGCGAGTGCATCTGGGTTGGCGTGGGGTACAACAAATCCTGTTTTGTTGTGTTGCACAATTTCGGCGTTACCCCCTACATTGGTTGTGACTATGGGTAGGCTGCTTGCTGCGGCTTCTAGTAAGACCATAGGTAAACCTTCCCATGCGGATGACATGACGTAGGCATCGACTGCATTCATGACTGCGGGAATGTCTTTGCGTATGCCTAAGTCTTGAACTTGGTTTTCTACGCCGTGTTCTTTGGCTAGTTCCTTTATGTTTATAGGGCCGTGTCCTACAATTAGGAGTTTACTGTTTTGGCTTTTTTGCACTTGCTTAAAGGCGCTAATCAAGTTTGGGTAGTCTTTTTCGACGTCATAACGCCCAACAGCTAACCATGTGAAGGCGTTACCTAGCCCTAGCTCTGCGCGTTTGGCTTGTCGCTCTGCTTCACTAAAGCCTGTGAAGCGGCTGGCATCAAGACCGTTGACCATGAGTTCAATCTTGTTTTTGGGTGCCGCGCCTATGTCAATGTATCTATTAACAGCAGCTTGAGAAACATTAGTGGTTAAGTCACAAAGTGGGTCGGTTAGTCGGTAGCCTATCTCTCTAATGCGGCCACCCTCATTAATATTATGAGCTGTACTAATAAGAATAGGCATTTTGGTAAATACTCGAGCGATTCGTGCAAGTAAATTGGCGTGCACCATGTGACTATGAATGATGCTGGGTTGCCATTCATTTAGGATGCGTCTGAGTTTTAGGAGTGCTCTGGGATCTGCTGAGCCTCTACCCATATCTAGTGAAGCGACAGGGATGCCCATATCAGCTAGTTCTTCTGTGAAGGCTTCGGGTTCTATCATGGAGATAATGCTGGGTTGCCAGCCTCGGTCTTTAAGAAGCTTCATGAGGGCTAGCACTTGGGTTTGTGCGCCACCGTAAACAAGTGTGGTGATGATGAACGTAATGCTTTTAGGGTTTCTTGAGTTGCGAGTATGAGTGGGAGTCATGGTGTTTACCATAACCTAACTATGCGCCATTATTGGCTCATTTTTCGGTGCATCGGTCACACCTAAAAGGGCTAAATATTGGCTAATGACTTCTTCTGCAGCGTAGCGTTTTACCCAGTCTTGTGTCATGGCAGCAGGGGGTTCATTTAGGGTTTTTAAAATGGCTTTAGCCATAGCGTCACTGTCTTGCATTTTAATGAGTTCACCATAACGCCCGCCCTCTAAAATTTCTCTCGGGCCACTCGGGCAGTCCGTTGCTACCACAGGGCGACCTAAAGCCATAGCTTGAATAAGGGCATTGGGTAAACCTTCTGCAATGCTAGATAAAACATAGACGGATGCATTAGCCATGTACTTAAATGGATTGTCAACAAAGCCAGGCATATCAACAGCATCTTCTAAACCCAAGTCTCTAATTAAACGCTCGAGTTTTTCTCTGTCTTCGCCTTCACCTAACATAATGAGACGCACAGTGCGTTCTTGGTGTACTTTAGCAAAAGCATTAATGAGAGTCGGGAAGTCTTTTTGACTTGTTAACCTCCCTACGCTTAGTAAAATAGGTGTGTCTTCTTGAAACCATTTGTGTTCTAAGGGTTCTTTTGCTAAGCTAAAGACTCGCTCAGTTAATACCGGGTTGAGTATCATGCTTATTTTTTCGCGTTTAACGCCGAGCGTGCTTACCATGTCGTCTGCTACGCCTTCAGATACGGCGACTAAACCGTCAGCTTGTGGGTAAAAAAGTTTCATAAGGCTCATGGCAACAAAGGCTTTACTTTGACTTAGGTCATCGGTAGAGTGAGAGCTGCTTATGGCTTCTCTTATAAAGACTTTTGTGGGGGATAGCGCAAGTTTATTGGCGAGTACTGCAATAACATTGGCATGCTCTAAGCTTGAGAGTAATGCTTGAGGTTTGTGCTTACGTAAATAATAAATGAGCTTAGGAAGGCTTGCTAGTGTGCGTTTTACGCCCAAATCAACTACGTTTACCTTGTCTGATAAGCTCTTAAGATAAGGCCCCTCTGCTGTCGCAAGTACCAAATCAACATCATGTCCTCGTTTTGCAAAGCCTTCTGCCAAATCAACCAGTACGCGTTCAGCACCGCCCCCTGCTAAGCTGGGTAAGAAAAGCGCTAGGTTTGCCATCTTAGTTTTTCTTGACCATAGCTAAAACATCAGCATGGTGCTGCCAAAAGGTAGCATTTGATTTGGCAATCGCATAATTGCTAATCACTTTTTGTCGCCCTGCTACGCCTAAAGCGGCCCTGTCTTCGCTAGGCATAGTGCTCATTTCATATATACCCTTTGCAATGCTCTTAGCATTACCCATTTCAACGACAATGCCTGCACCCTCAATTAATAGGGGTACATCAGATACATTGGTCGCCACCACGGGTTTACGCATGGCCATGGCTTCTAGGACTACATTAGGTAAGCCTTCTGTATCAGAGGTTAAAATAAGATAATCAATACTGTTTAAAAACTCAGGTGTATTGTCAAGGCTACCTAGAAGCTTAGTGTGGTTTTTTAGCCACTTATTTGCTTCGATTCTGCCTTTCACCATAGGCATTTCAGGCCCGTCGCCCGCTAAAATTAAGTAATCAGGTCTATCTTTTTCAGGTACAAGGAGCATGGCATCTAAGAGCAAGTCAATGCGCTTAGCTTTACGAAAAGCAGCTAAGAAACCAGCCACCTGAGCGGTTTCTGCAATACCCCATGCTTGCCTTAAAGATGAGCGTGCATCTGGGTCAAAGCGTGTGGTATCAGTGGTGTTTGGCATGACAAAAATTTTGTTTTGACTTACACCTTTAGAAATAAGCAAATCAGCAATTGCATGGGCATTAGGTAAAAAGCGCTTGGTAACGCCGTCAAGGTAAGGTCTTAAAAGAACTTGGGTTTTGGTTAGTGTTTGAGGTTTTAAATTTCGATCTGAATGCATAATGCCACGCACGCCAGCAAGATAAGCACATAAACGACCCCAAGTTGAGGTAGAGCCTTCAAGGACTGTGTGAACAATGTCAGGCTTGCGTTTTTGTAAAGCTCTAAACAGTCGCCATAAAAAGAGGGGGAAAGGCATAGCCTGCCTGTCAATCAACTGGGTTTTAACGCCTAAATCTTTAAAAGCCTGCTCAATACTTTCCGCCTTAGCATCATTAAGGGTAATAATCTCAATATCCCAGTCAGGAGAGTCAGGTTTATTTTTTAGGTACTGTGTCCATTGACGTTCAGCACCCCCAATGACAAAACTACCCATAATAAACGTTAATTTGGCCTTTTGCGTACTCATACTATGCTACCTAAAATCATTGTTAACCCGATTTCTTTTCTCTCAGAGTTTCTAGTCTTTTTACAATAGTTTCACCAAACAGCACTATGAAACATCCTAAAGTGTAAATAAAAATAAAGCCGCCTGCTTCAACCCAAACATTTTGACTAACAATACGCGGCAGACTATACGCCACAGCACTTAAGGCAAAACAAGCAAGCAAATCAAGATAAGGAATTTTGATAAATTTAAAATCACGCATAAAAAAATAAATGATAGTGACAACCACAAAGTCAGCCAAAGTTGCAATAGCCGCACCCTCAAGACCATAACGAGGAATGAGAATCAGATTCAGTACAAGATTTACGACAGCCCCAATGCTCGTAACGATAGACAAAACAGCAAAACGTTTCTGAAGTTCAATATGCCTATTCATATAACTACGAACATCTCTAAGCCAAGTTGCAACCACAATAAGGGGCATAATAGCTGCACCTATTTGAAAGTCCCTACCAATCAGATTCACTAAAAGTTGACTATAAACCGCAATGAAGACCATGGGTCCAACTGTTAGCCAAAAATAAAGCCGAAAAGATTGGGTGATAGCTGTTTTGGCAGCCTCAACACCTTTTTCGGTATAGGCCCTTAAGATGTTAGGCCAAGACATCATAAAAATAGCCTTGGCAAGCACACCTAATAAACGGTCTGCAAGAGCGTAATTTGCATTATAAATACCCACCGTAGCTTTATCAGTTAAGCGTTCTAAAACAATTTGATCGGCACTCTCCTCGAACCAAGAAGCAACCGGAAAAGGTAGAGAACTAGGACCATAATGTAAGACATCTTTAAGGGAAGAAAAATTATAAGCAGAAGGCCCCGTCAGTTTTTTAGATAAAAAATAAGTAGAAACAATAGAAGGTATAAGAAGTGCCAAGGCGGATGCCCATATGAGTGCTTCAGCAGTTTTAAAGCCAAGCCAAAAAGCAAACAAAGTACCAGCAAAACGTAAAACACCCCCACTTATCTCAGCAAAAGAGTAAATAAGGCTTTGATCTTCAGCACGGTTTAATGTGATGCTTAAACTATAATAATTACCAAACAAAATATAAGGAACAATGGCAAAAAAAAGTGAATTAGGAATAAGCACTCGAGTTAAGGCATTAAGAATAATAAAGCCAATCCCGAGTAAAACAATGGTTACAACACTCTGAAACAAAAAAACGGAGATAAAAAAAGTACGGGTTTCTTTACGCTCAATGGCCTCATAGTAAAGACGCAAGGTCAAGTTACGTATCCAAGAGGCACCTAGCATGGTTATAAGACCAGCAACAACTAAGGCAATGCCATAAGCACCAAAAGCTTCAGTGCTCAGGTTTCGCGTAATAATGAACAGCAAAACAAAAGACAAGCCTTGATTCGCAAAGACCGTAAAAAAGTAAATGAGTGTTTGAATATAACGATTATTCATAAGTTAAGAGTAAAAATGTAAAGGTTTTAAAAGAGTAACTACTGACCCTATAGCAGTAACGGTTCAATGCGAGGTAAAACGAGCTGCC